>CALAZP010000290.1 GCA_937926355.1 uncultured Saprospirales bacterium | reverse complement strand
AAAATCTTAAGCCGTGGATCCTTAATTTGGTATTATTGATTCCATATTTTTCTTGCCATCTTTGTCCTAACCAAGAGATAATGCAATGACCACTCTCTTATTTTTTTCCAGTCCCCAATGCGGCGTATGCCACGCGCTCCAACCTAAGCTACAAGAAGTGGTTCAAGAACATTACCCCAATACCCAATTTAAAGTAATAAATGTAGCAGAAGACCTCATTTCCGCTGGTCAAAATTCCGTATTCACCCTTCCAGCTGTCTTGATTTTCTACAACCAACGAGAACAGTTTCGCTTCGCTAGAAGTTTCTCCGTCCAACAAGTTCTCGACGCCCTTTCCAAAATCAACCCCGAGCCATTGTTTTAACTGATTCAATAAAGTGATCGAGTTCATCAAAAGTGGTAAATACATTGGGCGAAATACGGCATCCATTGACATTAGCATATTCAATCCCAACGGTAAATATCCCATGATCCTCTAAAAGCCGGGTAGCCATTTCCCGAGCACCCATGCGCTCCAAACCAATATTTCCAATTCCGCAACTCCTTTCAGCTTCTCGAGGGGTGTTAATCACTACGCCAGCTACTTCTGTTAGCTTATCCTGCCAATAGTTTTTTAATTGCCGCAGTCGCTCTTCTTTTCTTTTCAACCCTATCCATTCCAAATAATCTATAGCGTTCAAAATAGCCAAATCCGTATGACAGGGATGAGTTCCCGTATGATTTAACCGCCAAATCTGACTTTTGTCCTTTTCATAATCCGCAAAGCGAGGCCAGATTTTTTCGATTTTATCCTTTCGAACATAGAGCAACCCTGCTCCCAAAGGAGTAGCAAGCCATTTATGCAAACTCGACCCGTAATAATCGCAATCCAAGTCTGCTATTGAAAAATCAAAATGAGCCACACAGTGCGCCCCATCAACCATCACCTCAACCCCTTTCTCATGGGCCATATCGCATATTTTGCGAATCGGCAAAATCTGACCAGTTATATTAATCATATGACACACCATCAAAAGACGAGTCTTAGAAGTAATCTGTCTGGCATATAATTCTACTATCTCCTCATCCGATTGGGGATGATTGGGCACGGATACTTCTTTACAAACCACCCCATATTTTTCAGCAACCTGTTCAAACATCACCCGCATAGCACCGTAATCTTGTAAAGCATAGACGGCCTCATCACCTTTCTTCCAAGGAAATCCACCTATGATGGTATCCAGTGATTCAGTCGTATTTCGGGTTATAATTACCTCCTTTTCCGAGGCTCCCACCAATTGAGCCAAAGCAGCCGATACCCTTTTTTTGTCCTCCACCCGCACGGTGCGCATATAATAAGACCCCTCATAGTTAATGGTCCTAATATGTTCTGTGAAATACTCTAAAGTCGGCTGGGGAATGATGTTGTAATAGCCGCTTTCCAAATTGATGTAGTCGGGTTTTAACTGGTAATGGGATCGCACCATTTCCCAAAGGGCTGATTCGTCTGACACCTTCGGTAAAAGTTCTTTTAGTTTGGTACTAGGTGGCGCCATAGCCATAGCCAATGGAGCCATTGATAAAGCTCCCATATTCTGTAAAAATGCTCTTTTATTCATGCCTACTCTTTATTTTGAATATCACTTATCAATAATTTTTTTTCTTGCCAATATTCATCAGTATGAAAATTAAACTGGGTGGGTTGGTAGTCCCCTACTAAATCCACAACCGTTTTTTGAGGGACTTCCAGACCAGATAAATGAATGACTGCATTGATAATTAATCTTCGTACTCCTTCATTCAACAAATCCACCGAAGAACCAATGGTAGAGGTAAAAGCCATTCCCTTTTTACCATCGGGAAGTTGATAGGATTTGGTCCATGCAATAGGCATCAAAGGGTCATTGGGATTATAATCCTTCCCAGAGCCAGGATTCTTGGATGCCACCGCATGGTCATTAGGAGACAATCCATAAAAAAGATCGTCCTCATCGTAGGCACCGCTCCGATCTATGGTCTGTCCCAATATCAAAGGTAAGGCATCCCCAGGAAGCGGCAGTCGCACTCCATATACATCGGTAGCTCCCCAAATCTGGCCGTCTTCTATACCCCTAAGTATGGGATGGTTTCTAGAAAAAGGATCAATCAGACCTCTAGTACTCTGGTGCTTATGATGTCCGTGATGGGTATACCACCGCTCTCCTAAAATGGCTCTTCCAAAACCACCATCCCAAAAATCACCTTCCTGATCATGAAAATTACTCCAATGCGCGTAAGAACTTTCTTTTTTCCCAAACTCAAAAGCATGAGTAGCTGTTCGAATCGCTACAACTGGTTTGCCACTCTTCAAAAACTCCTCAAAATTTTTCATCTCAGATGCTGGAAGCGATCTGAATCGAGTAAAAATTACCATCAAATCTGCCGTTGCAAGTAGTTCTGTTCCCGCAATATGATCTCTATAATTAGGATCTACTACACCAGGATATTGGGGATTTTGAGCAAATAATACCGTGGTTTTAAATCCATGTCGATAAGCCAATATTCGAGCAAGTTGAGGTAAGGCTTCTTCAGATCGATACTCCTCATCTCCACTCACCAATACGATATGCTGTCCTCTTCCCACACCCATAGTTCCCTCAAAAGTAATATAGGTTTGACCTGCTTGTCCAGAGAGACCTAAAGAAAATACTATAAGTAGTAAGGTAGTTAGTAATGATTGTACGTTCATAATCAGGCTGTTTTTCCACCAATATAAAAAATAAATTTTCCGCCCTAATCCTTTTTATGGGTTAATTTAATTCCTTTCCCGAAGGGATTTAAAAAACATAAATATTATATTGGCAAAAAAGACAAAACAAAATCACTATGAATATAGCCATACACAATTGGATGCGCGCAGAGCCAGTTGAAAAGACTCTTTCCAGAATTGCCAGTCAAGGTTATGACGCCCTTGAAATTGAAGGATCACCTGAAAAGTATGACACCAAATACATTAGAGGTTTACTTAAATCTCATGGTTTACGCTGCTGGGGCTCGGTAACCCTGATGTTAGAGCAAAGAAATCTCTTGGCCAAAGATGAAAAACAAAGAGCAGCTTCGGTTCAATATGTCAAAGACGTAGTCACTATGGTCAAAGAATTGGAAGGTTATATGGTTTCCGTAGTACCCGGTACCGTAGGTAAGGTGGTTTCCGATGCCACTCCTGAGGAAGAGTGGGATTGGGCAGTTGCCTCCATGCAAGAGGTGTATGTACATGCACAAAAGGAAGGCATTCGTATTGGCATAGAGCCCATCAATCGATTTGAAACCTATTTTGTTAACCGAGGAGCTCAAGCTTACGAATTGGCCAAAGCAACTGGTTCAGATTGCGGGGTGTGTCTGGATATTTTTCACATGAACCTGGAAGAAAACGATTATTACCAGGTTATTCGTGATTGCCAAGATCGCCTAGTGGGCTTTCACGTAGCAGACAACAACCGAATGGCACCCGGTATGGGGAGACTGGATTGGCCAAAGATTGTCCAAACCTTGAAAGAAGTAGGGTTCGATGGAGCTCTTTCTGTAGAGTTTTGCCCTCCTTTGGATCGGACTCCTGCTAATCCTTATCCAAACAGTATCGATCACCATCCAGAAGGGTTGTCTCCTGAACAAAAGAAATTTTTGGAAGATCACGGAAGCTCGGCTTTTACAGAAGAATTTTATAGCATGCTGACTCAAAAATCAATAGATACCCTGAAGCCTTTGATTTGAATACGGCAGCAAACAAATACAAATGGAAATTGAGCCATTATTTAAAGCTCTAAACCATTTGTCAAAAAATTAAAGGGATTTTGGACATGAAATATTATAAACTGATATATTTTTAAATCGCAGCATAATTATCAATAACATAAGTTTAATAACTCAAATAATTAATGAATTAAAGTCAGTAAAAATCAAAGCTTAATAATCAATAAAGACAGATTAATAATACCAGTAATAGTCAAGTATGTATAGAAATGGAATCGCTTTAACATTGGCATCAAACACAGTATAAATATACCAATGAATAGTCAAATATGCCTAGAAATAGGATTGCATCATCATATCCATTGTATACAGTTTAATAACGCAAATGATCATTCAAATAGGACAGAAGCAGGTTCGCTGATTAATAAGCATTGAGGTTTGAATTATAATTAGTGGTGTGGGCCACAACAAACAAAACAAAACAATGAAAATAAAAAATGTCGAAGCTTATTGGCTTCGATCTCCTATTCCCCAACCCAAGCAACATCGCTCGGACTATGGTCTTTTGACCGAATTCGATATGACCTTAATAGTCGTGACTACAGAATCGGGGTTGCAAGGTTTTGGAGAAGCCAAGGCAGCTGTTGGTTCATCTGGAGTTTGTGCCTCTATCGTAACATGTGTAGAGAAGGAACTCAAACCCATCTTAATAGGTAGAGATGCCCGAAATATCAATGAATTGTGGGAAAGAATGTATAATGGAGTACGTGACCATTACGCACTCGACAGAGGTCGTGTATTTCCCATACTGGGCAATCGTGGTCTGACGATTGCCGCTCTGTCAGGAGTGGATATGGCCCTTTGGGATTTGTTGGGCAAGCATCTCAATACTCCAGTTACACAATTACTCGGCGGTGCCCTTAGACCTGACATGGAAGTTTATGCCAGCGGTGGTTGGGCTGATGAAGATGCCATAGGTGATCAGTTAAAGAGTTATACCGACCAAGGCTTTCAAGCTGTCAAAATGCGAGTAGGAGTTATGGATGATACCGTAGAAAAAAGTATTCGAAGAGTACAGGCAGCACGGCAAGCATTGGGACCTGACGTCAAAATCATGGCCGATGCTCACGGCACTTTTAATGTTCCTGAAGCTAAGCGTTTTTGCAGAGGAGTGGAAGACAGTAATCTCTATTGGTTTGAAGAACCCATTTCTCCTGATAATAAATTGGGAACAGCAGAAGTACGGGCCAGTACAGTCACTCCGATTGCGGCAGGGGAAAGTGAATTTACTCGATTCAATATTAGAGAACTGATAGAACACCAGGCAGTAGATGTAGTACAGCCTGATTCAGCCATCATCGGAGGAATTTCCGAAGCCCTCAGGGTAAGCGCTTTGGCTGCTACCTATCAATTGGAATTAGCTCCTCATTGTTGGGGATCCGCCTTTTCCTTTATGGCTGGAGTAACCGTAGCTTTTACCAGTCCCTCCGCCGCAATTATTGAATTTTCGTTAGGCGGAAATCCTATGATGTACGACTTAGTAAACGAAAACATCACCGTTCAAAAAGGGAGGATTGAGAAACCAGATCAACCTGGATTAGGGTTGACGGTAAACTGGGATTTTGTAAATGATCATCATCAAAAAATATAAATCATGGCAAAAGTAACCCGCATCAACCACGTCACCTTAGTGGTAGATCAACTTGAAAAAGCAGCTGCATTCTATGAACATGAAATGGGTTTGGAAGTGATTCCAGCATTCCTCTTCGACTACCCTACTGCTTTTTTCAAAATTACAGAAGATCAACAATTACATTTAACAGAATGGGAAGATAAAATGAGTTTCCGAGGCCACGTTTGCCTCCAAGTGGATGATTTCAACGCGATATTTCACAGAATGAAAGCCTTGGATATTATTGACATTCAACCTTGGGGCAAAATCCGACAACTGCCAGATGGAGCCATGCAAATGTTTGTCAGAGACCCTTCGGGAAACTTAGTAGAATTATCTTCTTCCCCGGATTACAAGGATCAATTAGATCCCGCCATTTTTGAAGATGACCTTTATGAAGAGGGCATCTATGTATCTGGTCGCAATGATTTCAGAGGGTACAAAAGTGCCAACGCTACGCTCTACCACGGTAAGGATCAATAAAAAGAATCACTATCGTGAAAAAGAAAAATGTCTTATTGCTTGAAACCGTATCAGAAAAAGCCCTGCAAATGCTGGAAGATCAGACTCATTTGCA
>CALAZP010000289.1 GCA_937926355.1 uncultured Saprospirales bacterium | reverse complement strand
AGATGGAGGTTTCGGAGATTTGAAAAACAACCTTAAAACTTTTTCGGTTTGTTCCGAAGCGCTTGCGGAAGGGAAGACCATTATGATTCTCGCAGAAGGGTGTGCAGAAAACGAAAAGCGGTTACGTCCCATCCAAAAGGGAACGGGTAGGCTAGCGCTCTCCACCTTGATGGAGTACGGAGACTTAGATTTAACGGTAGTTCCAGTTGGAGTTAATTATTCTAACCCTCTTCGATGGCGTTCAGAGGTGATGATTAATTTTGGCGACCCCATTCCTGTTAAGGATTATCTCCCTTTATATTTGGATAACGCTGTCAAAGCTGTGAACCAATTTACCCAAGATTTAGAAAGTAAAATGCGGAAATTGGTTTGGCATGTGGATGATGAAAAGTGGGACGAGAAAATTGATCAATTGATTTCCCTGCAGCAAAGTACGACTCCTTCCAGCAGTAGGTTTTTGTCAAACGACCATTTGCCCTATCGGCAGGGGGTTCGGGCTATTGAAAAGTGGAATCAACTGAATGAGGAAATCAAACAACAGTTATCAGATGCTTTGGAATTGTATTGGAGTAAATTATGTCGCGGTTGGATTCAACCCCAATTGGATTATTCCAGTAGGTTTTCTTTTACTCAATTCACCTTATTAGTGATTCTTGCACCTTTAGCGTTTATGGGCTTCATGGCCAATTTGATTCCTGCCTTTATTGCTAAATATATTTGCGATACAAAAGTGCACAATGAAACTTTTTATACCCCAGTTTTAATTGCGATATTAACGGGAGTTTACTTTTTATCGATTTTAGGTTCTTTATGGATCTCTATTGCATTTCAACAATTCTGGTGGATCACTATTGTTCCTATCTCTTGGTTGTTGGGACTGATTTTCTTACACTGGTATGATTTGTGGACAGCATTTCGAAGTCATAAGGAATGGCATAATACCGATGACGCTCTAAAAGCAGAATTAAAAGCTGCGATGATACCCATTAAGAAATTATTAACATAATCAGTATAGGTTTTTTCAAACATTGTATAGGGTTTGTTGTTTCTGAAAATTAATTATTATAAACACAAATACCTGAATGTTATGAAAAAGTTAGTTTGGTTACCAATGGTTTTGTTTGCAGTCGTGCTAACAGCCTTTACGGATCCTGCGGAAACGGTTAGTTATTCAGTAGATACTGAAGCAAGTACCGTAAAATGGTTTGCTAAAAAAGTTACTGGAGCCCATAATGGCCATGTTAAAATGAAGTCTGGCAATTTAGATTTCGAAAATGGAGTTTTAAAGGGCGGTAGTTTTGTTATGGACATGACTTCAATTGTTTGTGACGATTTGTCCGGAGATTCAAAAGGTAAATTAGAAGGACACCTAAAATCAGATGATTTCTTTGGAGTAGCCAATTTTCCTGATGCTACATTTGTAATTACGCAAGCTATTCCTAGAGGAACGCCAGGAAGCTATAAGATTGTAGGAAACATGACCATCAAAGAATCAACAGAAGAAATTAGATTTAACGCTCAACTAGACGAAGTAGGAGAGCAAATGGTAGGTACAACTAGTATCACTTTAGACAGATCTCAATACGATATTCGATTCGGTTCCGGCTCCTTTTTTGAAAATTTAGGAGACAGAACGATATATGATGATTTCGATTTAGAAATCGAAATGGTGGTAAACAAATAAAATCGTTCGTTTTTTTCCAGAAAAAGGCAGTTGATCATCATCAATTGCCTTTTTTTATTTC
>CALAZP010000288.1 GCA_937926355.1 uncultured Saprospirales bacterium | reverse complement strand
TTGCTACTAACCCTGTGTATATGGATGCTTATGTATTTCATTATCAAACTACCTGTTCAGCACTTCAAAAAAGTTCCACTCATTTTGACGATGGAGAAGACATTGAAATAATTCTATTGCCCATCAATGAAGTTAAAGAAATGCTATATGCTGGGAAATTTGAACACCCACATACCATTAGTGCGCTGATGTATTATTTTCACGGAACCCATTGACTTTCCCTAGTTGATTTGATTTCGGCTCCACTAAGAAGAACTATTTGAATAAACACCTTCTGAAGAATTTCAGGTAATCATATAGGTATGCTGTGTTGCTTTTTACAGGCAGGCTTTCATCATCCTGTCAAGTATATCCTATTTTGAGTATCATTATTCCTATTAGAAAAAGGGCTCCATTTAAACAAAGAATATAACTACCTGAAAGCAGTTAATGGCTGAAAACAATGATTTTTATACTAATTCAAAGTCAATTTGCCGCTTGATAAGATTGGTTTCTTTAAGCCTTACCTTAACAAAATCTCCCATTTGAAAGACCGTACCACTGGTTTTACCAATCGCTCTTAAGTTTCCATCCATCAATTCTATGGATTCCTTTAGATTTCGCACATTGATCATTCCTTCACAACGATTCTCTAATAATTCTACATAAAACCCCCTTTCTGTAATTCCGCTGATGAATCCGGTAAACTCTTCTCCGATGTGTTGCTCCAAATATTGTACTTGCTTGTACTTGACAGATTCCCGCTCCGCCTCCATCGCCTTACGCTCCATAGAAGAAATATGTTTACACTGTTCTTCTAAAGGACCCGCAGGAGCAGAGAATACTTCATTGCTTAGGTTTTTGTCCAATAACCTATGAACCAAAACATCAGAATAACGCCGTATTGGAGAAGTAAAATGTGTGTAATGAGAAAATCCGAGTCCGTAATGCCCTATATTTTTGGTAGAATATATGGCCTTCGCCATAGTCCGTATCGCTAAGGGTTCCAATAATTTTAACCCGACATTTTCCCTTCCCTCTTCCACCATCAAATTAAAGGATTTAGCAATGGTCTGGGGACTTTTTGTATCAATGGTAAATCCTAGCCCAGCAGCAAATAAAGCCAGGTCCATAATCCGATCAATATCTGGTTCATCGTGGATTCGGTAAACAAATGGAATGTTTTTGCGAAATTTTTCCTCTTTTTGAGCTATGAATAATGCTGCCTTTTTGTTGGCCAATAACATAAAATCCTCCACCAGCATGTGCGCCGCCTTTCGTTCTTTTAGGTAAATGCCAATGGGGTTGCCCTGCTCGTCTAATTTAAATTGCACTTCGTCCGTCTCAAATCCGATGGAGCCTTCCTTAAATCGCTCTTTCCTGAGTTTTTCAGCTATTTTATTAAGCATCAATAACTCTTCTGCATAATCTCCGTCCTTTTTTTCTATTACTTCTTGTGCTTCTTCATAAGTAAATCTTCGATCAGAATGAATAATGGTTCTTCCAAACCATTGCCCAATGATTTTATAAGAGGGCGTAAATTCAAAAACTGCCGAAAAAGTCAATTTATCTTCATGGGGTTTCAGCGAGCACAATTCATTTGAAAGTACCTCTGGAAGCATAGGATTTACCCGATCTACTAGATACACCGAAGTACTCCGTTCGAATGCCTCTTGATCTAATAGCGTTCCTGACCGGACGTAATGAGAAACATCTGCAATATGAACTCCAATCTCGATATTCCCATTTTCTAATACTTTGAAGGAAAGCGCATCGTCAAAATCTTTAGCAGTTGCTGGGTCTATGGTAAAAGTAGTTACAGCGCGCATATCTCTTCTCTGATCAATTTCAGATTGAGATATTTCCAAAGGCAAAGCATTCGCTTCAGCTATAACCTCTGGCGAAAAGTCTAGTGGAAATCCATTATTGAGAATGATGGCTTTCATCTCTATTTCATGAGAATCCTGTCCCCCCAATCTACTGGTAATCATACCTTCAGGACGACCATCCAAGGTATCTTCCCAACTGACTACCCGAACTACCACCATTTCTCCATCTTCAGCTCCCTTGAGATGCTCGGCAGGAATCATCACCTCCAAAGAATGGAGACCTACCGTAGTAACCCACCCGTAATTTTTATGCAGCGTTACTTTTCCGATAAAATTTTCCGCTGCCCGTTGAATGACCTCTACAATTTCCCCTTCAGGTTTGCGCCTTCCCCTAGGCCACCAATAACGAACATGAACCACATCCCCATTTCTCGCTGAATACATCCTACTGGCAGGAACAAAAATGTCATCCTCCGTATCTTCAGCTATAATATAACCCGAGCCTGTTCTGGTAACATCAACCTTTCCAACCGTTATGGCCTCTTGTTTTTTACCGCTCAATTGCCTTGGATTAACGGTGTACTTGAAGTCCTTATCCTTTACCAACTTACCTTGTCGTACCAAATCTTCCAAGGCATTCACGATTTGTTCTTGATTATTGGCGACCATCAAATGAGCCCCTACCTGCTTAGGATTAAATGCTTTCCTTTTCTGCTTTTTGAAAAAAGCCCAAATTTTTCCTTTTAATACCCCAATATTTAAATGCCTCCCCTTAATCTGAGGCTTATTTTTTTTCTTTGACATGTTCTTATTATTGGTCTGTAATCAGACGTTGTTAAAATATACAACAACACGACATGGACATTTGTGCGATAGTTGTTTTATATCAATCTTCCAACTCTTGTATGGCGCCTTCCGGCAAAAGTTCCAAATGCCTAACAGTCGTTTGCTGAGCATCCATATTATTCCCACCTCCCGAAGCTCCGGAAACAATCA
>CALAZP010000287.1 GCA_937926355.1 uncultured Saprospirales bacterium | reverse complement strand
GTACAACTTTCTTTTTGGCCAAAGCCATTGACCCATTCTAAGGTGGTCAGTCGATCAGCAAAGGAAGCCTCACAATCGATTTCAGCGGGAGAGATTTGAATAGCGGAGGGATTTTTGCCGCAGGCGTCTATTAATAATTCCGGTTGAATAAAATCAGCCAATTGCAATTGATAAGTTTCGCCATACGGGATAGTTAGAGTAGGGTTATTACAAGTAAAATCCCTTGCTGTAGGGGGCTCAACTATCAAGTTGACGAAGCAATCAGTTAGCGCCCCCGACCGGTGTTGTAGGGTATAATTGACCACATGAGTGCCAGCAGAAAGGATTTCCCCGCTGGAATAGGTTGAAACTTTTTGTAAGGTGGAACCCTGGCAATCTCCCTCACAGTTGGGAGGCGAAAAATTAACCGGAGTGGTACAAGCCCCGTCAGCCAAGCGAACCCTAATGGTCTGTTCCGTACACCGCAAAGGAGGAGTGGCTGAAGCGGGGAGAATATTGACCTCAAAATGACAAATGGCAATTCGGCCTACTTGATCAAACCCCATGAAAGTAGTGCTGTATGTCCCTTCGGGAAAACGATCTCCGGGTAAAGGTCCGCGGATTCTCAGTAATTCCGTGCCCTGACAATTATCGGTTACTAAAGGCAGGTCATATTGCACCTCTGCAAAAATCTGACCAGGCTCGAGGGAGATGTCTACATCGTCTGGGCAGCTGATAGAGGGGGCTTCATTGTCCTCTACAGTAACGGTAAAGTTAATTTGCTCAGAAGCACCGCATGGACTGGCGACGGAATAAGTAATTTGGTGTACACCCGGTCCAAAATTATTGCTGTAAACTGAACCTGGGGTAACGGTTATAGATGGTTGGGAATTGATAGTTAGGGTTAAAGATTCAGATCCCGTTCCTCCAAAAATTTGGGGGTGATTCCAAGAAAAGGGAGCAGAACAATCACCAAAGCCGTCACTATTGGTTTTTTTGGACAGATCGACGTAAGTCTCCTGAAAAGAGGGATTGGGATTCACTTGGATGAAGACTTGAATGCTTCCCATATCTTGAAGCCCATGGATTCCCTCTATAAAATTGGTAAAACGGTATCGGATCCAATAGGTTTTATTGGCAGTATGGGCAAAAGATTGGGTGTACAGTTGTTTGAGGTTAATGGCATGTCCTTTGGACAGCTGTTGGTTCACTTGTACGGGCCCATAACCTGGTCTCCAGGTTCCTGCTGAATTAGCATCTGAATAAGCGATGTCCGTTAAAATGAGTTGATAGTAGGAGGTGGAAAGAGCGGTAAAATCAGATGAATGGCTGATTTGGAAAGTGAGGTCTTCTCCTGAGCAAACTTGAAATGGGGAGGTGATAATTGCCCCATCTCCATTGAGTAAGTCTAATTTGGGTTGAGGTAACACCGTAAAAATTTGTTGAACGGTATCAGATGGACAGGTTTCAGAACCTTTCCATTGATAAGCCCATCGATATCCGATAGTAGCGGGACGATAAAATTGATTGGCGTTACTTAAGGAGAGTAAGTCTTGATAAGAGCGCGTAGGTTTGTTGGTCGTCAAACTATCGAGTTGATTGGTGGTCTTAAGGAGGGTATCAGCTAGAAGAGCTGCATTATTTAAAGAGTTGTCAATATAGGAACCACCTGCTTCTGAAGTACCAAGTAAGGAAACCATCAATTTTTCTCCAAGTAACAAATCTGTGTTATTCACAAAATTTAAGTTTAAGGAATAAGGTATATCCTTGGCGCTTATATAGGATGAGTTATTGGGATTGGTGGTCCACTGAACCTCTGCCTGAATATTGGGCGCTACAGATATAATGGCGCTGGCCTGAGAACTAGAGCAGACAAAATTGGGATGAGTAGATTGGGTGGCCAGATCATAGCGAATCCAAACGGTTTGATTAAGCGAATGACTCAATACCTCGGATATGGAGGAACTGGTATTGATAATTTGGTTGGATGGATAATTCTGGCTTCCTGTTAATGGACCGTAACCCAATATCCATTCCCCAGAGACACTATCCAAGCTGTGGTAAACCGATGCTACCACTAGATCATAGTCTGTTCCAATAGTTAGTCGACCATCATCAGTTACTGAGATTTCCAATTCTACCTGTTCATTTTGGCAAACAGAATTGGTGCCAGCAGAAGGATTTTGGGAGGTGATTCCTATATCCAACTTGGTGGTAGTTATACCATAGGTAATAGAGATTTCTGGACTTTCGAAAGTATTTCCATCCAGCGTGGTTAGTAGGTATTTCCAATGGTAGGTGAGGTATGCTAGACCCGAGGAAGAACTTTGTGTAACGATCCATTGGTCGTCGATCAGCTCTCTGTAAAAGGATTCATTGGTAATGGTTATGGTATCCGATTGGATACTGCCCTGGTTCCTTTGTAACCCTAGATTATCAGGGTCTTCTATCGTGATACCAGTTTGGATTAAAGACAACTGTTCCCCTTCATTGATTCGATTATTTGGCAATAAAAAATATTGAATAGAGGCAGTTTGGTTCTCCGCACAGTGGATCAAGGTATCTGTAGGATTGACTAAATTATTTGTCAATTCTTTCCAAGAAAGGCTTAGGGAAGGTACCACAGTAAGTTCAAAATCTTCGGTGTTACTAGGGCAAATTCCATTGAGATCAGCATTGGTTACCCCTAAGGTATAGCGAACCTTTTTAGTCCTTAGTGAAGTATTGAGCCACTGGTCTTCAGCAATAAGATTGGTATTACCTTTTTCTCCTTGCAGAGCATTTAGAGGGTTGGGAGTGAGGGTGGAAGGATAAGATAAACCAGCCAGCTCAAAAATATAGGGTGGGCTAAAATTATCCTGTACTTTAAGGTTTTTTTGTAGCAGTTGATTGGAAGTTATCGAAGTGTCACTCAAGGCTTGAAGATCGGGTTCTGCCAAAATATTATATTCAATGGTGTCGGCCTCACTAGTACATCCATTTTGACCATTTGCTGAAATTGAATATTGGACTTTTTTATTTTGATTGGTTGCATTGAAGTACCGGTCATTGGCAATGAGATAGTTGGTTTGTTCTAATTGAGGCGTATTTAAATCCAGATTGGCCTCAGCTGCTGAAAGACCAGCTTGAGGTGTCACACTCCAAAAATTCCAACTGTCGAAGGGACTACTTCCTGTATAAAGTGGAAGAGTGGCTTCGCTGAAATTTCCCAATAAAATTTGGTTATTACAAACCTTAGGACTG
>CALAZP010000286.1 GCA_937926355.1 uncultured Saprospirales bacterium | reverse complement strand
TTCAACAATAAAAATTCAATAAAATGGATTTTAAACCTAATTTAAAATTAAACTTTCAGATTCAACCATTTAGTGGTACTTTACCATATGCAAAGAAGAAAATTTATAAAAAAAGTATCCTGGATCAGTTTGAGCACTCTTTCAGCAGAAGGAATATTTGCAAGCTGTTCCAAAACTGAGCTCTTGAAAGACGTTGAATTAGATGGAAAAGTTATAATCATCGGTGCAGGGGCAGCTGGGTTACACGCTGGTTATTTATTACAATCCAAAAATATTGATTTTGAAATTTTAGAGGCAGATATTCGCTATGGAGGTCGAATGGGCAGATTAGACGGGTTTAGTGATTATCCGATTGATACCGGTGCCCAATGGCTGCATGGGAATCAAAGTGATTTAGGACAACTCATCCAATCGGAGAAGGTGAAAATTACCTTAAACGATTCGGAATATTCCTTTTGGTTTCAAAACCAATTAATCAAGAGTCTTCCAAAGGATTCATTCATTTTTGAAAAAGATAATTTACCTGATGTATCCTTCGCAGAATATGCCGCCGATGAAGGTTTTTCCGAGGATTATGAATTTATCATTGAAGGAATTGCTGGAGATCAAGGAGCTGCCGCCAGCAGAATTTCCGCCTATTGGAATTATAAGGAAGAAGAAAACTGGAATTCTGGAGATGAGGATTACAAATTTGAAGAAACCTTTTTCGATGTCATCGATCAACAATATGCCAAGCCTATTCTAGATAAAATAACGACTAATTGGGAAGTAAAATCTATCGATTACCAGGGAGATTCTATTTTGATTACCGATTCCCAAGGGAATCAAAAAATAGCGGATCGATTGATTATTACAGTTCCCATTACTATCCTTCAAAAAAATTTAATCGCATTTTCCCCTCAATTGCCTAGTGAAAAAATAAATGCCTTTCAAAAAATTGGAATGGATGCTGGCATGAAAGTCTTTTTAAAATTCCAATCAAAATTTTACGACGATGCCATTATAGGAGGAGCAATTTGTGCGGCTTATGAAAGCGATACTCCTGGCAAAAATAGTAACGAACAGGTCTTATTGGCTTTTATTATGGGGACGCAAGCGGAAAAATTATCCGCTTTAGGTAGTGATGAAAATATTACCCAAGCCCTGTTACAAGAGTTAGATGAAATGTACCAAGGTCAGGCAAGTAACCAATTTATTGTTTCTAGCATTCACGATTTTTCTAAAAACCCCTTTATTCAAGGCGCTTATAGTTATAGTACAGTAGGCATGGGCAATGCCCGCTCTACAGCAGCTGAGTCTGTTGACAATCGATTGTTTTTTGCAGGCGAAGCAATGAACCTTCAAGGGCATCATCAAACGGTGCACGGAGCATTGGAATCGGGATTTACAGCAGTTAAAGATTTGCTAGATTCTTTATAAGTAGTTAACATTTGTCATTGGCTTTGCTTTTTTTTAATGGACTTTTGCAAAAAATAATAAATTCAATCGAATGAGACTTAATAATTAAACAGCTATAGTAACAGGCGCAGCTTCTGGTATGGGTAAAGCTATTGCCCATTTGTTTGCGAAGGAGGGTGCTTCCGTAATAGTAGTAGATCTCAATGAAAAGGGAGTTAAGGAAACCGTTAGTGACATTCAGAATAAAGGAGGAAAAGCCACAGGGATATCTGTTGATTTGTCCAAAAAGGGTGCGGAAAATGAGGTACTGGATAAAACCATAAAGACTTATGGCCAAGTAGATATACTGGTCAATAATGCTGGAATTATGGATAATTTCAAACCAGTTGGTGAGGCAACAGATGAGCTTTGGGAAAAGGTCCTAACCATTAACTTAACAGTCCCTTTTAGGTTAGCACGCGCAGCTATCAGGATAATGGAAAAACAAGATAAAGGAGGGGTGATTATTAATAACGCTTCTGTTGGTGGCCTTTTTGGTGCACGTGGTGGAGCTGCCTATGTGACGTCTAAGCATGGTTTGATAGGCCTAACAAAGAATATTGCAGCTACTTATGGTTTTATGGGAAAAATACGTGCTAATGCCATTGCTCCCGGAGGGGTTAATACCAATATAGGCAATACGATTACTGATCCAAGTCCTCTAGGTATGAAAGCCATATCGAGTTTAGGTGAAGTTCCTATGGGAGAACCAGAGCAAATTGCACAATTAGCATTATTTTTAGCCGAGGAAGGATCGGGATTTGTCAATGGGGCAGTGATTACTGCAGATGGAGGTTGGACTTGCCGTTAGGATCTAAAATGAAAATCCAAAATTCACATAGGTATTCAGTTTATGCGTTTCTTCGCTATACAACAAACTGAACTCAAGGGGTCCTAAAAAAGAATTATATGAAATGGTCATGGTAGAGCCGGTAAACCATTCATTGTTTTTGATATTGGTATAGGGGTCAATAAATTGAGTCGCCATTAAACCAAATTCTGTTGTCAAATAAATATTATTAGTTAGAGCCGTTCTCAAGTCTACTACCCACCCTAATGCACTATTAGCTGTAGTATTGAAGTCTAACAATCCAGGA
>CALAZP010000285.1 GCA_937926355.1 uncultured Saprospirales bacterium | reverse complement strand
GATCGAAATAATAACTTATTAATTCGCTGATTGATTTCCATCTGCTCCAATTCCTCTGGTAACACTCCTCCAACTTTCAAAACCTCCATTTTAGATCTGAAAAAATCAAAAAGTTTAATTTGGTCATAAGCCTTTCCCAAATCTTGCAAATTTTCATTTACCTGCTGAGGGCGATTCAATAGGTCTGTCATTGTCAGTCCTTGCACTAATAATGGGTTATCAAACCAAAGTCTGACCTCACTTTCTAAAGTTTGAAACCATCTCTTATAATCGGGGACATTGGAAAATACATGCGCATACCTATACAGCTTAAGTAGTCCATTCAAACCTTTGGCGTATGCCAACCAATCTGTATATCTTGCATTGAGGCTTCGCTTGAATAAATCAACTTCTTCTTTGACATATAGGGCTTGTTCTATGCAAACTAAAAAATCCCGTTCCAGTTCTTTTACTTGTTCATTGTGGATTTTAGTCAATTCATTTTTACTATTATTCAAATATTCCTCCGATATTTTCAATTGATTGTGGTTAGGGGTAAAGGCAGATTTACTTTGCACCACTAAAATAAAAGGAGTCTTAGATAAGGTAATTTCATCCTTAACCGCCTGAACATTTGGATAAGCATCCTTTCTTATCAACCTGGTTCTTGACGGTTTATCAGCATCCCAATGAATTTTATATAAATTGGCGCCAACCACCTTCTCTTTGTAATCTTCGCTTAATTCTTGGTTTAAAAGTTTGATGAAGAATTCGCTACTTATTTTTTCTGGTTGTTCCACTGCTTGAAGGGAATTTAAACCCTTGCTGACTTGAGGTATAATTTGTTGAGTCAGGGTAAAAATGCCACCAGCTAAAGGATTAGCTACCAGTGAGGTAGCAGTTTTTCCAAGATCAATAGAAATTTTAGCTGTTTTTTGCCAAAACTCTACTGTATTATTGTCTTTTATAGCTTCAAATTGGATACTCGCAGTAATATCACCTTCTGCCAAAACTGCATCAGGTATATTTTCTAAAACCCTTCCCCCATAGCCAGTAACTCTTGACATTTGATTTGGGTTTCGCATATCCTGAATCATAAGAGGAATAGTTATCTTTTCACCGTATTCCATTGGATTAGGAATATTGACCGCCAAATACATATACCTGGGGAAATCTCCTTTTTTTAGCCCTATTTCTTTCTTTTCACTTCTTTGAAGATTTTCCCCTTCAAAAGTAGTTTTAAGGGCTTGTGGATTAATTAAAAACACATAGGCAGCATTCAAATTATAATCATCTCCTGGCAGTCCTTGAAGTTTCCAATTCTCTACCAAAGAAGCCGTAATAAATTGAGCATAACTGGAAATCCACGTGCTCAAAAGTCCAATAACAAGAAGTATTTTTTTCATCCAACTGATCATTTCCCAAGTATAACGCAGACAAGAAAAAGTTAGTGCTTTTTATTTTTTAGCAGTTACAAAATATTTTCGCTTGACATAATCAAATAGCCATAGGAATAACAAAATCCATGGAAGACCATGTAGAAGGGAATCAAACCAATCTATTGGCTGCATACCAACTGCTCCTCCAAGTATCCATTGCATTTTTCCCAAAATGTGAGGTTCTGGAGTAAAAGGGGCTAGACCTAGAGTTGCGCAGGCGACCAAAATAATCTTAACATCAGGTAAGAATTTCAAAATTTTTAATTTTAGATTTTTCAATATAATAATACAAAATGAAGAACATAGTTGTTTTAGATGGATACACCCTTAATCCCGGTGATTTAAGTTGGGAGCCTTTACAAAAATTGGGCTCAACCACCATATATGAAAGAACACAACCGAATCAAATATTAGAACGGGCAAAAGATGCACATATTCTATTAACAAATAAAGCAGGAATTACTCCGGAGATGATGGATCGGCTTCCAAATTTACAAGGGATCATCGTTACAGCAACCGGTACAAATATTATAGATACAAAAGCTGCCGAACTTAGGAATATTCCCATTCTTAATGCAAGAGGCTACAGCACAGACTCCGTAGCTCAGATGGTTTTTGGATTAGCATTACACCTATTATTAAGGATTGATATTCACGACCATAGTGTAAAAGCTGGAGATTGGTCCAAACAAAAAGATTTTTGTTATTGGCTACATCCTATGAGTGAGTTAGCTGGAAAAACCCTTGGAATATACGGTTACGGTACGATTGGAAAAAAAGTTGGAGAGATCGGAAAGGCATTTGGAATGAAAATTTTAGCTCTTGGAAGACCTGGAGGTCAATCCATTCCTGAAAAAATCAAAGCTGAAAGTATTGATGACCTTTTTTCTACAGCAGATATTATAAGTTTGCATGCCCCTTTAACTTCATCTAATGCTGGAGTCGTTGATTATTGCTTGTTAAGTCTGATGAAACCCAGTAGCATACTGATCAATACAGCTAGAGGAGGATTGATTGTTGAATCGGATTTGGATCAAGCGCTTAGGGAAAGAAAATTATTTGCCGCTGGTTTAGATGTGCTTAATGAAGAACCTCCAGCACCCCATCATCCCTTATTTTCTAATCCATTTTGCACCTTAACTCCGCATATTGCATGGACAAGTATAGAAGCCCGACAAAAACTAATGGAAATTACTCTAGAAAACGTAAGGTCTCTTTTATAAAAAAGTGAAAAGTTTACCAAAACGACTATATTTGCGAAGTTTTTTTTAAACGAGTTAAAAAAAGAATAAAACTATGCAAGGCAAAGGTATCGTGAAGTTCTTCCTTGTTGTAATGGCCATTGTAACATTGGTTCAGTACATGTTTCTGTTACCGACTAACAAGGTAGAAAAGGAAGCAGAGGAGACAGCAATCGCGGCAGCGGCAAATGTAAATGAAGAAGAAAAAAGAGATGTTTATAAAGCGGCCAGAACAGCCTATTTGGATAGCATTTCATCTGAAGTGGTATTTACCATTCCCTATTTGAAGACATACACCTATCAAGAGCTAAAATCTCAGCAATTGGCTTTAGGCTTGGATTTGAAGGGTGGAATGAGTGTATTGCTTCAAGTTGATTTAAAAGGATTTTTGAAAGCATTATCAAACGAGAGCAAAGAGCCTACCTTTTTGACAGCGTTAGAAGAAGCAGATGAAGCTTTGAAAAACGCACAAACTGATTACGTAACTCTTTTTGCGGAAGCATATAGAAGGAATGCTGAAGGAAAAAGTTTGGCTGCTATTTTTGCACGTAACGAAGCTTTAAGAGATCAAATAAACTTTGAAACTAGCGATGGAGAGGTAGTCCGGATTATCCGAGAAAAGGCAGATGAGACTGTGGATTTAACTTTCAAATTATTGAAAGAGCGTATTGATAAATTGGGGGTAACCCAACCTAATGTTTCATTGGATCAAAATAGAGATTTGATTTTAGTGGAGTTGCCTGGAATAGATAATCCAGAACGGGCAAGGTCTTTTTTGCAAGCAGCTGCTAAGCTAGAATTCAAAAATGTATACCGTATATCAGACCCAGGTATTCAAGCTGCTATGGTTGAGGCAAACGAAAAGCTAGCCTCAACTATGGGTACTGATTTGACTCCAGAAATTTTGAGAATAGACACCACCTATGCTATTGATTCATTGGGGAATGAAGATAGAGGTACCGTAGTGTCTATAGATACGATATTTGACCAGACATTAAATAATGCTGGTCCCCTATTTAGCAATTTAACAGTCAACACCACTGGTCAGTATGGATTAGCTGTTATGGGCCTTGCCGATAAGAACAAGCGAGGTACTGTTGATGAATTATTAGCGAAAAGAGAGGTAGCTTCCTTGTTTCCTCCAGATTTAAGATTTCATTGGGCAAAAGATCCATTTAAGGATTTCCAAACCGGAGAGGTTACTGACCGTTATGAATTGTATGCCATAAAACTGGAAAGAGGAACTGAAAAAGCTCCATTAACTGGTGATCATGTCACTGATGCTCGTGCTCAACCAGATCCTATGACCAATGCAGTTACTGTATCTCTAAAAATGGACAATACGGGAACTAAAATATGGGGTCAAATGACCACAAAAGCGGCACAAGACAATAATAGAGAAATTGCCATTTTATTAGATGATGAAGTGGTATCCGCCCCTAGAGTTATCAATCCAATAACTACTGGAGACTCACAAATTACCGGAGTGGGAGACATCCAAGAGGCCAAGGATTTAGCGAATATTCTGCAAGTAGGAAAACTGCCAGCTGAAACTAGAATTATACAAGAGTCTCTAGTAGGACCATCCTTAGGTCAGGAGAACATTAATAAAAGTATTGCTGCTTTAGTAATCGGATTTTCCATTGTTTTGGTTTTCATGATCCTTTATTACGGTGGAGCTGGTATTGTATCTATCATTGCATTATTATTAAACTTATTCTTCATTTTTGCAGCACTAGCTTCATTTGGTACTGTTTTAACTTTACCTGGTATCGCTGGAATTGTGCTTACCATAGGTATGGCAGTGGATGCCAACGTAATTATTTTCGAGCGCGTAAGGGAAGAAATGAGAGAAGGCAAATCGCTAATGATGGCCATTCAAGATGGCTTTAATAATTCCTATTCCGCAATTGTTGATGCTAACGTCACCACCATTTTAACAGCCTTTGTTCTAGCCTACTTTGGTTTAGGTCCCATTAAGGGTTTTGCAGTAGTATTGCTTATTGGAGTAATATCTTCTTTATTTACTGCCGTTCTTGTAGGGCGATTGATTATAGATTGGTGGACCAAAAACAAAAACATAAAATTCAATTCTTCTATTTCTCAAAATGCCTTTGCTAACCTTAATATTGATTGGTTGGGCATGAGAAAAAAGGGCTATATCATCAGTTCAGTCATAATCTTAGCAGGTATCGCTTCTTTCTTCACTAGAGGGTTTGAATTAGGAGTCGATTTCAAAGGAGGATATTCTTACAACATTACCTTTGAAGGGGAAGAAGTAAGTGCAGAGAATCTTAGAGCCGCTCTAACAACTGCTTTTGATGGAAACACTCCGATTGTAAAGGCAGTAGATACTGAGAACACCTATAACGTCGTTACAGACTATCAGGTGGATAATACAGATGCAAATGCCGCTGACTTGGTTATGGAGGCACTCTACCTTGGAGTAAATGAAATGATGTCATCTGATATTAATTTTGAAAACTTCAAAGATCCGGATGGTACAGGAACCCACGTGACCAGTTCAAGTAAGGTAACCCCAATCATAGCTGATGACATAAAAGTCAGTGCCTATTATGCAGCTATATTTGCTCTTCTGTTAATTTTCTTATACATCTTTATAAGATTTAGCAAATGGCAATACAGTATTGGAGCCGTAGCTGCATTATTTCACGATACTTTAATAGTGCTCTCCATATTCTCTCTTGGACATGGCATTCTTCCATTTTCCCTAGAAATTGATCAAGCATTTATTGCTGCAATTTTAACAGTTATAGGTTACTCTATTAATGACACTGTTGTCATCTTTGATAGGGTAAGGGAATTCTTAAATATTTATACGAAGAATGACAAGACAGAGGTGATTAATAAAGCGATTAATAGTACGGTGAGCAGAACTATTATTACTTCTTTGACCACGCTGTTAGTTGTAGCGATATTATTCACTTTTGGAGGATCTAGCATCAAAGGATTTTCTTTTGCATTGCTTATAGGAATCATTGTAGGTACCTACTCATCCGTATTTATCGCTACTCCTGTTCTTTCAGATTTAAGTAAAGACTTAAAAGTTAAGGCAGGTAACGCCAGCGGAAAGGGATTTTCAAAGGCAGCCGCTAAAGCATAAAGGTTTCTTTTACCGAATGGTAAATCTCCTAAATAAATAACCCCAGATAAAACTAAGGTTTTAATTTGGGGTTATTTATTTAAATTGAGCGTTATGCGATGGATTTTATTCTTCCTTGTTCTTTTGTTTACCACAACTCAATGCACCTATACTCAAAAGGTTAAGGATGGCAGATTTGCATTTGAACGAGAGCAATATGCAGTAGCGTTAAAATTCCTCAATAAAGAGTATAAAAAGGCTGAATCCAGAATTGAGCGTGGGAATATTGCCTATTTGATTGGCCGTTCCTTGGCCAACCTCAATCGCTTGGATGAATCAGTCAATTGGTTTAAAATTGCTTACGATAATCAATATGGAATAGATGCCCTAAGGGAATATGCTTTCGCCTTAAAAGCAGTGGGAAATTACGAAGAAGCGATTCAGGCCTTCAGAGATTTAGGATTTGAAATTGGAAGTCCTTACGAATATCGAATGGAAATTAAGGCCTGTGAATTGGCTTTAGAATGGAAAAACCAACCTACTGAGTATGCTATTCAAGAATTAGGTTTAAATACCTCTTTTTCTGATTATAGTCCTTCCGACTATGCAGAGGGGATTTTGTATTTTTCTTCCGATCGAACAGAAAGTACTGGAGAAGATAGTTATGAACGGACTGGAAGGAAATTCTCAGATATTTTTGAATACCATTTTAAAGACGAGAAAGTTCTTCCTCTTTCTATACCTGGAATCAATACAGCTAACCACGAGGCAAACTTCATTATAAATCAGGCTCAGAATATTGCATTTTTCACTCGTTGTACCGCCCCTAAAGGACAAGACGCCTATTGCAGAATCTTCACAGTAGTAAAAGAAAATGGAGCATGGACCTTACCAAAACCCTTGCCATTTCAACTTCCCGATATTAACTATGCACACCCTTCGTTATCCTCTGATGAGCAGACTCTATACTTTACCTGTAATGATGCAAATGGATTTGGAGGTTATGATATTTGGAAAACTACCAGAAATAAAGTTGGTTGGAATGATCCCGAGTTATTAGGTAGAGGTATAAATTCACCAGGTAATGAACAATTTCCCGTTATCATAAAAGACACCCTTTACTTCTCTTCTGATTACCACCCTGGATTAGGAGGATTAGATATTTTTCAATCGGTAAAAATTTCTGATAATGGATGGACAGTTCCTTTTAACCTCAAACCACCAATTAATTCAGGAAATGATGATTTTAGCATTTTAAAATTACCAGATGGCCAGGGATTTTTCACTTCTAAAAGAGTCATGGAAGGGGTGGGAGAAGACGATATATTTAGTTTCGTATCCATACCTATCCCTGATATACCCGATGAAATTGCAATAGAAGAACCCAATACCCATCAAGAATTAGGAATAACCTTGAGGATATACGTGCTTGAAAAAATATACGCCAATCCCGAAGATCCTCAAAGTAAAGTTCTTGGACGGAAGCCGCTTACAGAGGCTGTAGTTAATGTGAATATATCTGAAGACCAAGAATCTTATAATTTGAAAACTAACGAGGATGGCTTTGTTGATTTTTCAATAGAGGAAGAAACTAATTATCAAATATTTGCCTCCAAGGATGGTTTTTTGAATAATCAAACGATATTCAATTCTTTAAATGTTGGGTTGGATTACAATCAGCCCAATAGAATTTTTGAATTGGAAATTGAACTTGAAAAAATATTTGAACAACAAGAAATTACCCTCGCTAATGTTTACTATGATTTAGACAAATGGGATATCAGAGAGGATGCAGCACCTGTATTGAATAAATTGGCAGAGGTGCTCGAATTAAATCCAAATATTTCAATAGAATTAGCATCCCACACAGATTGTAGAGGTCAAGATAGATACAATCAAGAGCTTTCCCAAAAAAGAGCGCAATCGGTGGTGAATTATCTAATAGACAAAGGAATAGAAGCCAATCGCCTGGGAGCTAGAGGTTATGGGGAAACAGTACCTGTTACAGACTGTATTTGTGCGCGTTGTACTGAAGAGGAGCATCAAAAAAATAGAAGGACAACTTTTAAAATTGTAGATAATAATCTTTAAGCTTTACCCCTTTACTACAACATTGACCATCCTTCCTGGAACTACTATTAGTTTTATAATTTCTTTTCCCTCAGTCCATTTTTGTACAATATCAGTTTGCATTACGGCTTTTTCAATAGAATCCTTATCCAAGCCAGCTGGCAAATCCAATGTCCCTCTCTTTTTTCCATTAATACTTAATGGGTAATTAATGGAATCCTGAACTAAATATTCTTCATTAAAGGCGGGATAATCTTCTAAATGAATACTTCCTCTCTGACCGGCTAAGGACCAAATTTCTTCTGAAATATGAGGTGCGAATGGCGCCATCAAACGAGTTAGAGGTAATAGAATTTCTGTTTTATTACAGTTTAATTTACGAAGTTCATTAACGGCAACCATAAATGCGCTGATACAGGTATTGAAAGAGAAACGCTCAATATCCTCTTTAACCTTCTTTATGGTACTGTGAAGTACCTTAAGTTCCTCTTTACTTCCAGTTTCACTTTCGAGAGCAAATTCATTGTTTTTGTTGAAAAACAAACTCCAATATTTCCTGAGAAACTTACTGACACCATCAATTCCTTTAGTATCCCAGGGTTTAGCTTGTTCAACAGGTCCTAGAAACATTTCATACATTCTGAAACAGTCAGCTCCGTAATTTTCAACCACATCATCGGGATTAATGACATTATATTTGGACTTAGACATTTTTCCAATTTCAAACGTCAGTTCCAGGTATGGCTCTTCTCCTTCTTTGGTTGTCCAAAGGAAAACATCATCTTTATTTAAAAAGCCAGAAAGATATGCCCATCCAGATGCATCTATTGATTGGGCGTTAAACAGATTTTTTTGGTAAAGTCTCCACTCTCCTATTCCATCAACAGCAACTTCTTTCCCTAATGCTAGTGGGATTAATCTTTTGGAAACAGGACTAATGGTACCCTCTCCCAATTGATCCCAATTTCCCCTAATAGTTTGATGCTGTAAATCAGATGTCCAAACCTTTACCGAGTTATTGGGATTGTCATCAGGAGTGAATGCTGCTTCTTGAAGATACAACATAGTACCTCCAATCATCCCTTGATTGATTAACTTTTTGAATGGTTCTGAAGTGGGAACCCAACCATTATCAAATAAAAATTTATGCCAAAACCTAGAGTACATTAAATGCCCAACTGCATGTTCAGTACCTCCAACATATAAGTCCACTTCTCTCCAATAATTGACCGCTCCTCTATCAGCAAAAAAATTGCTATTGTGTGGATCCATATACCTAAGAAAATACCATGACGATCCAGCAAAACCAGGCATAGTATCGGTTTCTCTAACCATTCCGTCTGTGGTTTCTACCCAATCAGTCAATCTAGCTAAAGGACTTTTATTTCCAGAAGCAGGCTTGAAATCTTCTAAATTAGGCAGTTCAAGAGGTAATTCCTCTTCTTTGAGAGGATGGGTTACCCCATCTTTATCATATTTAACAGGAAAAGGCTCCCCCCAATATCGCTGGCGGCTATAAATTGCATCCCTAAGTTTATAGTTAATTTGACGCCTACCTATATTAAGTTCCTCTATACGCTGGGTAACTTTTTCTATAGCCTCAGGAACTTCTAAGCCATTCAAAAAATCAGAGTTTATTAAAATTCCGACTTTGTCGTCCAAAGTGGCTCCAGGATATTTTGATTTATCTACTACTGGTAATATCTCTAATCCAAATTTCTTAGCAAATCTTTGATCGCGTTCATCATCGGCAGGTACTGCCATAATGGCTCCAGTGCCATAATCTTTTAAAACGTATTCACTGATATAAACCGGAATAAGGCCTTGGTTAAAAGGATTAATGGCATAAGCTCCTGTAAAAGCTCCAGTGACTTCTTTGGTTTCAGCCATTCTTTCCCTTTCTGACCTTTTGTTGACATATTCCAAATAAGAATCTACTTCATTTTGTTGGTCTTCGGTAGTGATCTGAGCTACTAAATCGTGCTCAGGTGCCAAAACCATAAAGGTCGCACCAAAAATGGTATCTGGTCTTGTAGTGTAAATTTCAATGGGTTGATTGTGGTTTTGAACATCGAAAAATAATTGAGCACCCTGAGATTTTCCAATCCAATTGGCTTGCATTTTTTTCATCGCATCTGACCATTCTAATGATTCTAAATCATTTAATAGTCTTTCGGCATAAGCAGTTATCCTCAGGGACCACTGTAACATGGGTTTTCTCTCTACTGGGTACCCCCCTCGCTCTGAAACTCCATCCTTAACCTCGTCATTAGCTAATACGGTTCCCAAAGCTTCACACCAATTAACATAAGTTGTTTTTCTATATGCCAAACGAAAATTCATTAATACCTGATCTTTTTCAGAAGGGGTCCAAGCTTTCCATTCTGAAGCGGTAAAAGCAGGAGGTGGAGTACCAAAAGCAGCTAATCCATTACTTCCATTTTGCTCAAAATGAGCGATGAGTTCTTTGATGGGTTTAGCCTTTTGTTCAATGGTGTCGTAATAACTATCAAATAATTGTAAGAAAATCCATTGCGTCCATTTATAGTAACCGGGATCACAGGTCCTTACCTCTCTTGACCAATCAAAACTGAATCCTAAATTATCTAACTGTTCTCTATAGCGTTCAATATTTTGTGCAGTTGAGTGCGCTGGATGAACACCAGTTTGAATAGCGTATTGCTCTGCAGGAAGACCGAAAGCATCGTAACCCATCGGATGCAATACATTAAACCCTGACATCCTTTTATATCTGGAAAAAATATCTGATGCAATATATCCAAGTGGATGACCTACATGTAGTCCGGCACCTGAAGGATATGGAAACATATCTAGAACATAAAACTTAGGTTTGGAAGCTATTTCCTCTACCTTATAAATGTCATGTTTTACCCAATTTTCCCTCCACTTTTTCTCTATTACCCTAGGTTGATATTCCATTTTTTTTTGTTTGAATCGGCGAAATTATAGCCTTTTACTATAATTAACTATTTTTGTGGGCATTATCTTATAATTTCCATGGCAAGAAGCCGAAAATCTATCCGCCCCAATCAAGTTTTCGCAATTATCACCACTTCATTAGTTCTATTCCTTTCGGGATTATTCGGCGTACTCGTATTACAGGGAAATCAATTAATAAACCAACTCAAAGAAAGCCTTCTATTTGTAGTCGAAATGAATCCAACGGCAGATTCAGAAGAGCTTCAAATGGTTATGGATTATTTAAGCCAACATAAGATGGTGGTAGCTAATACTATCACATTCCAAACCAAAGAAGAGATAGCGAAGGAAATGGAAGCCGAGATTGGAACTTTACTTTCAGAAGAATTACCCAATCCTTTTTTTGATTTAATAACCTTTAACATAAAAGGCAATTATCTCCAAAAAGAATGGATGGATGAGCTGAGAGATGATTTATTAAATACAGGTAAAATAAGTACCGTCTATTATGAGCAATTTCTCGCTGGCCAACTCTTAGAAAACATAGAAAATTTATCTTGGTTTGCCGCAATCAGTGGATTGATATTGCTACTATTGGTGGCTATTTTGATGCACAACACGATTAGGTTGTCCTTGTATGCCAACAGGTTTTTAATTCGAAATATGGAATTGGTGGGTGCTTCTCAAAATTTTATTAGCAGGCCATTTATTTTACAAGCCGTAGTAATGGGAACTGTTTCCGGTTTATTAGCTATTGGTGCTACAGGGGGAATCATTTATTGGCTTGAAAATGAAGTAGAAGGAATTTTTTCAGAAAGAATGTTGGAACAACTCTGGTTTATGCTCGGAATACTTCCTGTATTGGGTATATTTGTTGCAGTGATTAGTACCAAACTGGTGATACACAAATATTTAAAGATGAGGATAGATGATTTATACTGAGTCATGATCTAAATAAGATTAAAATTATGAGTAATAAAAAAGGAAAAAAAGTAGTGGTTACTGCACCCAAGAAAGCCGTTTCAACTCGTTCCAAACAAGGAACCACCAAAGCTTTACCTCCTCTTTTGATGGGGAAGGCCAACTACCAATTAATTGCACTAGGTGCTATTTTGGTAGCTTTAGGTTTGGCTTTGATGTCAGGTGGAAAAATGCCCTCCCCTGATGTTTGGGATGATTCAATCATATACAGTTTTCGTCGCACGGTTTTAGCTCCCATTGTAATCATTGTAGGTTTAGTGGTAGAAATATTCGCGATTTTCAAAAAGTAATATGGCTTCTGAACTTTTTCGTTCTATTGTGCTTGGTATCATTCAAGGGCTTACTGAATTTTTACCAGTGAGCAGTAGTGGACATCTAGAAATAGTAAAATATCTTTTCAATGATACTCAAATTGCGGAGGAGAGTTTACTAGAGACTGTAGTGCTGCATTTAGCTACTGCTTTGGCCACTGTGGTTGTTTTCCGAAAAGACATTCTTCAAATTATTCAAAAGTTTTTTCAAAAAGGAAACCAGGAGGAAGGAAGGTATGTGTTATTGATTATTTTTTCAATGGTACCAGCAGTCGTTGTGGGATTGCTTTTTGAGTCAGAAATTGAACAGTTATTTGATCGAAATCTGTTAATGGTTGGTGGATTATTAGGAGTTACGGGTCTGTTACTCCTTTTTTCTGATCGGGCGGCAAATAGTGATCGGGAAATTGGAATTTTTGGAGCATTCATTATTGGAATAGCACAAGCAATTGCTATTCTCCCTGGTATCTCTAGATCTGGTGCAACGATAGCTGCAGCGCTTTTATCCAAGCATGGACGGAAAGAAGCAGCGCGATTTTCTTTTCTGATGGTAATACCGCTTATTTTTGGAAAGGTAGCTAAAGACCTTTTGGATGGTGAATTCAATTTGGAATCCATTTCTCTTTTGCCGTTAGGCATAGGATTTTTATCTGCATTTATGACTGGAATCGCTGCGTGTCTTTGGATGATTAGATTGGTACAAAAAAGTCAGTTGAGTTACTTTGCATGGTACTGTTTTATAGCCGCCTTAGGATGTTTTTTACTTTTGATGTTTCAATGAATTAATGATAGATTCCAATTCCCAAGTCGAAAGTTTCAATTTCGAAGAAGGTGCCTTGCTATTAGTGGACAAGCCTATCGGTTGGACTTCCTTCGATGTAGTCAATAAGTTGAGGTATGCTTTGAGAAGTAGTTTAGGAATCAAAAAAATCAAGGTGGGGCATTCTGGAACACTTGATCCTTTAGCTACTGGATTATTAATAATCTGCTCGGGAAAAGCGACCAAAAAAATCAATGATTTAATGGGCTTGGACAAAATCTATTCGGGAGAAATCACCTTAGGAGCATCCACGCCATCATACGATAAGGAGACGGCACCCGATTCATGGTTTGACACCAGTCACCTAACCGAATCCCTGGTTTACCGTGCCGTTCAAGAATTGAAGGGCGATCAAATGCAGGTCCCCCCTATGTATTCTGCTATTAAAATTGATGGTCAACCGTTGTATAAAAAAGCTAGAAAGGGCAAAATGGTTGAGATTCCAGCTAGGCCAGTCACTATTCACGAGTTTGAAATAAAGAAATTTGAACTTCCTTTACTTAAATTTGAAGTACATTGCAGTAAAGGCACTTATATTAGATCGTTGGCTCACGATTTGGGAAAGAAACTTCAAAGTGGAGGGTATCTTTCTGGCTTGAGGCGGCTCGCTATAGGGTCTTATCATATTGATCAAGCACGAACAATTGATGAATGGTTAGCAATTATATCAAAAAATAATGTACAAAAATAAAGTTGGTGTCATTGGAACTGGGAGTTTTGGAATTGCTATTGCAAATCTAATGGCTCTGAACTCGGATGTTTTGATGTTTTCGAGAAACAAAAAAACAGTGGAGGACATGACTACCACACGACGGAGTTTTGGGCAATCTTTAGCCGGTAGAATTAGTTTGACGAACAACCCAGAAGAACTCTTATCTAATTGTAGGCTATTATTTCCTATGGTACCTTCTTCTGCTTTCAGAGAAATGTTTCAAACTTTGTCGCCATATCTTTTACCAGATCATTTTATCATTCATGGGACCAAAGGATTTGATGTCTATCCTTATGCTGAGGAGGTAACCAGGAAAGAAGTGCATACTATGAGTGAGGTGATTCAACAAGAATCCTGTGTAGTTAAGATTGGTTGTTTATCAGGTCCAAATTTGGCGATAGAGATCATGAATGGACAATCTACCGCTACCGTAATTGGAAGTAAATTTAAGGAAGTTATTGATGCGGGTAAATCAGTCCTTCAAAGTCCATTATTTCATGTTTTCGGAACTCATGATATACTAGGAGCCGAAATAGCTGGCGCTTTAAAAAATATAATAGCCATAGGATCTGGAATTCTAGAAGCTAAAGGAATGGGGAGAAATTTACAAGCCATGCTGATTACCAGAGGGTTAACCGAAATGATTTATTTTGGGAAAGCCATGGGTGCTACGGTATCTGCCTTTCTAGGTACCGCGGGAATTGGAGATTTAATCGCTACAGCTACTTCTGCCGATTCGAGAAATTTTAGTTTTGGATATGAACTTGGAAAGGGTAAGACTAAGGTAGAGATTTCTAGTGAAATGCCTGAATTGGCTGAAGGGGTGAATACTTTACAGGTGATTCACCAACTGGGAAAATATTACCGTTTAAGGACTCCCATATTTGATGTGATTTACAAAATAGTATTTGAGGAATTTGAAATTGAAACTGCGATAAGGTATTTGATGACTTTTCCGTACGACATTGATGTAGATTTTTTGTAAGTTTAGGCAAACAGTTAATTAATTAAATACATGAAAAAACTATTTAGTGTTTTAGCACAATTGCTATTGCCAATTTTAATGATTGCTCAAGAAGCGGAAAAGGGTTTAGATGAAAAAATTAATGACCTGGTCAAGCCCGCTACGGATTTGGTAGCTAATAAAATTATTTTCAAATCAATCAGTATTTCAGGTGTTGATGTACCTATAGTGGTCATATACTTGCTTGCTGCTGCGACCTTTTTTACCATTTACTTCAAATTTATCAACTTATCTGGATTTAAGTTCGCGATCAATACTGTAAGAGGTAAATACGATGATATCGATCATCATGAAGCAGATCCCCCCGACGGACCTCTAGTAGTGGATGGAGATGTTAAAAACACCATTAAGATTGAAGGCAAACAAGGAGAAGTATCTCATTTTCAAGCACTTACTGCAGCTTTGAGTGGTACAGTAGGCTTAGGTAATATCGCGGGAGTGGCCATTGCGATATCTCTCGGAGGGCCGGGTGCTACCTTTTGGATGATTTTGGCAGGTCTTTTGGGGATGTCTTCTAAATTCGTGGAATGTACGTTAGGGGTAAAATATAGAGATGTAGGGCCTGATGGGACCGTATATGGTGGCCCCATGTATTATCTAGCAAAAGGCTTGAAGTCAAAAGGAATGGAAGGTTTTGGCAAAGTCTTAGCGGTATTCTTCGCTATTATGTGTATTGGGGGTTCTTTTGGTGGCGGTAATATGTTTCAAGCCAACCAAGCTGCTCAACAGTTTAACAATATGCTAGGTATAGACTCATCTGGTTATGCCGGTGCCTTATTTGGCATTGTAATGGCCATATTGGTGGCAATTGTTATTATTGGAGGTATTAAAAGGATTGCTACTGTAACAGAAAAAGTCGTTCCAATAATGGTAGGGATTTACGTTGTTGCGGCGGTAATCATCATTGGATTGAATATAGATATGCTCCCAGCATCTTTTGGGCTAATTTTCAAGGGTGCATTTTCACCAGAGGGAGTTTCAGGTGGTATTATTGGCGTTTTGATTATAGGGATGAGAAGGGCTGCGTTTTCAAATGAGGCTGGGGTGGGTTCAGCTGCAATTGCCCATTCTGCAGTAAAAACAAAATTTCCAGCAAGTGAAGGTTTAGTGGCCCTTTTAGAGCCGTTTATTGATACAGTTGTAGTATGTACCATGACTGCCTTGGTTATTATTATTACCGATAATTATGGAGATCCTGGAACTATTGATGGGGTTCAATTGACCTCTAATGCTTTCGCTTCAGTTATCCCTTGGTTTCCCTATGTATTGACCATAGCAGTTGTTTTATTTGCATTTTCAACCATGTTGAGTTGGTCATATTACGGATTACAATCTTGGTTGTTTTTGTTTGGAAAAAGCAAAATAGCAGATTATTCTTATAAAATATTATTCTGCATTTTCGTCGTAATTGGCGCTGCAGCAAGTTTATCAGCTGTAACAGATTTTTCAGATGCTATGATCTTCGCCATGTCGGTTCCCAATGTGATAGGCCTTATTATTTTGTTACCTGAGGTCCGCAAAGAAGTTAAAAGATATTTCAATACCATTAAGGCATTTGAAAAATCTTCAAAATAAAGTTTTCCGTCCCCATTTAGCCTGCCACCTTTCTATCAAAAGGTAGCAGGTAATGGCGGACAAAATCCCAATAAACGCTCCAAAGACCACATCTTTTAAAAAGTGTTGGAAAAGATATATTCTTGAGACTCCTCCTAAGCTAGCTAATACTATACAGGTAATCGAAATCCATTTATTTCCTCTAAAGACGAGTGCCGTGAAAATAAAAAGCGCAAAAGCTGCAGCTGTGTGCCCTGAGGGAAAGCTATTTAATCCCATATTTAAAATCTCTCCATCAACAGGAACTATCTCTTGGGAGAACCCATTGGCTTGAAAGTATAATGCAGGTCTAGGATGAGCAAACAATCTTTTGAGTATTTGAGTAATTAAAGTAACTACAACTGCCACCACAGGAATTCCTATAACAAACTTATAATCTTTGGTTATAAAAAGAATTAGTCCAATGATTACAAAAGCCGGCAACTCCCCCAAATAGTTGGTCCACCTAAAGAATTGATTTAAAGAATTGGACCGATTTTCCACAAAAAAAAGCACCGAATCTCCTGTTTGTTGCCAACCCAAAATTCCAATACCCAACGCTAACAATACTGCGAGAGAAAAGAATAGAAATTTGTTATTATCAAATATAAATTTCAATTGACTTTTAATCACGGAAAAACCATTTGAGGAATAAACAATAAAAAGCTAAACTAAGATTTATTCATGGCCCTAATGGTCAAAAATAATCCAATTGGAAACAAAACCAGGCAAGGCATCCAAGCAGATAAGATGGCAGGAAGTACGTAAGATTCTGCTATTTTTTTACAAAAAATAGTGAGCACAACAAAAAGCATAAAGAAAATGATGGCAATTAAAATCGGATAACCAAATCCACCTTTTTTCACCAAAGCACCCATTGGAGCTCCAATAAAAACAAAAATGAAACAAATTACTGCCATACTGTAGCGCGAGTGCTTCTCATATTGGTTTCGCACCTTATTTTGCCTATGATTACTCAACAATCTAATGGTCTTTTCAGATTCGCTTAAAATACTGCGAACATTAGCAACCGTTCTTCTATTGAGATCCCTCTTTTTGAAGTTATCAAATATTTCTATAAAAGGAGTTAATGTATCCCTTTGGGAAAAATTAATCAAACTATCCGCGGTTAGATTCATATAGGCATTTTGCCAATAAGCGACTCTTTCATAAACTTCAGGATAATAAAGGGGCACCGAGTCACGCTTTTCTGCCTCTTTGGCTTTTAATAATTTAGTAATCTCCTTTTCTTCTACTAACGGTTCGGTTACAATCGGTTCTTCTACTAAAGTATTTTGAGGCTTTAAAAAAGCACTATCCAATTCCATAAAATCAAAAAATGCACTTAGATGATTACCCATCTCTTTGCTGAATTGATTCGCTTCTTTATCTAAAGTATCAACTGCATCTTGTAACTCCTTGGGACTCAGCATAGATCTATTAGATTTAAATAAATCCTCATCTGTTCTACTCATTTGAAATTCACTCAAATCAAAAACTTTTGTATATCGGTCAAAATGAGTTCTGATAAATGGTCTATTGCGAAAAGCTCTGGCCTCTCCTTCCGTATATTGATAGCCATCAAATAGATCCATAATAAATAATGTTCCATCGGAATTGGTATACATTTCGCCTGATTGGGCCGTAATTTGCGAATATCCCTCTCTAATATTGCCAGAATGATCGAAAATCTTGACATTTTTAATCATTCTATCTCCTTCTTTCTTACCAATATGGATAACAAATCCTTGGAAATCATAATTGAATACGCCAGCTTCTAACCGCAGAGTTGGTTTTTGCTGTTGAATATCCCATAGTCTTGATCCAAATTTGAGATTTGCTAAAGGGATTAAAGTAATCGAACTGTATAGGGAAAAAATAGTAGCCAAAAGCCCCACTCCTAAAACAGGGCTAATGATTCTTAATAAAGGGATTCCAGCAGACTTCAAACTAGAAAGTTCATATTGCTCTGCTAAATTGCCCATTACCATTACGGAGGCAATCAAAATACCTATCGGCATGGCTAGGGGAACCAAGCCCGCACATTTATAAAACAATAATTCGATGATAAATAAGATACCTAAACCCTTTCCCGCTATATCATCCATGTACAACCAGAGGGTTTGCATCAACAAAACGAAAATTGCAATCAGAGATGCAACAAAAAATGGAGGAATAAAACTACTGATCAGTAATCGATCAATTTTTTTCATTCAAAAACCTTTTCCTTATTTCGATACCTTTTTCTATCATTTTCATTCAAATAGATTTTCCTTAGGCGAATAGACTCAGGTGTTACTTCAACATATTCATCTTCCTGAATATATTCCAATGCTTCCTCTAAGGTAAAAATCCGTGGAGGTACCAATTTTAACTTATCATCTGCACCAGAGGATCGCATATTGGTCAGTTTTTTTGTTTTAGTTAAATTGATCACTAAATCTCCAACCCTAGTATTTTCTCCTACAACTTGACCCTCATATATCTCTACGTTTGGGCCAACAAAAAATTTACCTCGCTCTTGCAAATTAAAGATACTATATGGAATTGATTTTCCTGTTTCCATACTGATTAAAGAACCATTTATTCTACCGGGAATTTCTCCCTTATGCGGTTGAAAATCTTTGAATCGGTGCGTCATAATAGCCTCACCAGCCGTCGCTGTTAGCATTTGGCTTCTAAGACCTATAATTCCGCGAGAGGGTACCTCAAAGGTAAGAATCACGCGATCTCCTTTGGGATCCATAGATAACATCACCCCCTTACGTCTAGTTACCATCTCAATGGCTTTTCCAGAAACCTCATCTGGTAAATCAATGGTTAATTCCTCCACTGGTTCGCAAAGAATTCCATCTATGCGCTTAGTAATTACTTGGGGTTGTCCTATCTGTAATTCATACCCTTCTCTACGCATGGTTTCTATTAAAACTGAAAGGTGTAAAACCCCTCTTCCAAATACCCTGAAAGTATCTGCTGAGCCTGTTTCTTCCACCCTTAGTGCCAAGTTTTTTTCTAATTCCTTATCCAAACGCTCTTTGATATGTCTTGAGGTGACATACTTCCCCTCTTTTCCGAAAAATGGAGAATCATTGATGGTAAATACCATGCTCATTGTAGGTTCATCGATGGCAATAGTAGGTAAAGCCTCAGGGTGGTCAGGATCAGCAATAGTATCTCCGATTTCAAAACCTTCTAGACCTTGAACAGCACAAATATCACCCGCGACAACTTCTTTAGCTTCTACTTTTCCGAAACCCTCAAATAAAAACAATCCTTTTAATTTGTGCTTCTGGACCGTACCATCTTTCTTCACAACAGCTACCTGCTGTCCCGTCTTCAAAGAGCCCCTTTGTAATCGCCCTATCGCTATCCTTCCAGTATAATTAGAATAATCTAGAGAAGTTATTAACATTTGAGTAGTTCCCTCTGCAGTCTTAGGCGCTGGAATATGCTCAATAATTGCGTCTAATAAAGGCGTTATATTCCCTGTCGGAGTCTTCCAGTCCAACCCCATCCAATTATTTTTAGCAGACCCATAGATAGTCGTAAAATCTAATTGATCTTCCGTGGCATCCAAATTAAACATCAAATCAAATACCTGATCATTGACCTCCTCAGGAGTACAATTTAATTTATCTACCTTATTAATTACAACAATAGGTTTTAATCCAATTTCAATAGCCTTTTGCAATACAAATCTAGTCTGGGGCATTGGGCCTTCAAAAGCATCTACCAATAGCAATACACCATCTGCCATATTTAATACCCGCTCTACCTCCCCACCAAAGTCACTGTGACCTGGTGTATCTATAATATTAATCTTGGCACCCTTGTAAGTAATCGAAACATTTTTTGATAAAATGGTAATTCCTCTTTCTCTTTCGAGGTCATTGTTATCTAAAATCAATTCTCCGGGTACTTCGTGATCTCCAAAAAGTTTACCGGCTAAAAGCATCTTATCCACCAAGGTTGTCTTACCATGGTCAACGTGTGCAATAATGGCTATATTTCTAAGCTCGCTCATAAGGTTATTTAAAATAAGGTGCAAAAGTACATAGATTAATTAAGAGCGAGTGGGATTTTTTTTCCGGAAAAAAATAAAGGCCCGGGAATAGCCGGGCCTCTCAATTACGCACTATGAAAAAACTACTGACTAAGTCTAAAATCTCTTACTATATGTGCAGAATTTTGTTGGCTGGAAACCAAATCCAACTCTATTGCACAATTTTCAAACATCAGGGAATACGAGCGATTTATTTTATTGGCATCCAAAGGATATTCTCTCGTCAAAGAAAAACCTAAAAATCTACCCACTTCAGTGGTAAATTGTCGCATGGCTTCCTTTATGGTAACCAAGGCATTTACGGAAGGATTATTAAGTAAACCAACCGCCACGGCAAGTTTCATTTTCCTAACATTCATGATGCTTTGATTTGTTTCAATAATAAAACCCTTGGGACCAAATTATTATTGTTATAGAAATATTAAAATCTTGTTAATATTTAGTCCACATTATCATGAAGGAAGGAATTACTTTTCCTAATACTCGGCTCCTGCTCATCAGAAAGCATATATTGGGAGAAGGTAGACCTTTGAGAATCAGGAACATCTTCCATTTTAATACCACGTCTCAAATAAGCAGGCTCGTTTTCTAATTCGATTACAGTTTTAGGATTACTCAATTTAACCTGCTGAATTCTTTTTAGGGCATCTTCTCTAGCCTGAGCAGAAAAACTTTTGGATATCTGTCCGCCATCATTAATGGAATCCATATCTGTTTTGGCTGGAGTAATTTTAGATCTTAGATCATCAAATTCCACGGTAAAAGCACTCTCTCCTTCGAATTTGGGATCAAATCCAACCTGTCTCAATTCTCTTCCTTCTGGTTCTTTATCGTCCTCATCTTCAAGAGGAACTACAATTTTTTCGGGTTTTTGAACCTCAATATGAGAAGTTCTGATTTTTTCATCTTTATCAAACCCAGTGGCAATGATGGTCACACTTAACTTATCTCCTAAACTTTCTTCATAGCAATTTCCCCAGATTAGGTTGGTAGCATGGCCAGCCTCTTCCTGAATGAATTCAGTAATTTCAAATATCTCTTCCATAGTTACTTCCTTTTTACCTGAAGAGATGTTCAAAAGAATATGCTGAGCACCCCGAATATCACTTTCTTCCAAAAGCGGAGAATGTAAAGCTAAATCAACTGCTCTTCTTGCTCGATGATCACCTTCTACAGCAGCAGTTCCCATGATGGCTACTCCCCCTCCACGCATTACCGTATTCACATCCTCAAAATCTACGTTTACATAACCTGCAACAGTAATAATTTCGGCAATACCTTTCGCCGCTGTACTCAGTACGTTATCCGCCTCTGCAAATGCAGCAGAAATAGAAAGATTTCCATGTATTTCCTTAAGCTTATCATTAGAAATAACAATTAGCGTATCTACTTCGTCTTTAAGCGCTTTAAGACCATCATTTCCTTGAGAAGTTCTTTTTTTACCTTCGAAAATAAATGGAAGCGTAACAATCGCAACTGTAAGAATACCCATTTCACGGGCAGTTTTAGCTACAATAGGAGCCGCACCAGTACCAGTTCCTCCACCCATCCCCGCAGTTATAAAAACCATCTTACACTGATTACTCAAGAATTTTCGAATCTCATC
>CALAZP010000284.1 GCA_937926355.1 uncultured Saprospirales bacterium | reverse complement strand
GTCAGGGAGTATGCAAAAAAGGAGCAAATAATAAGAGGAATTAAGGTAGAGGGTATCGCTACAGCAAATGTATTGATAAAAGCTTGACCTAGCCCTTCTCTTAACAGTACTTCCTTATAATTATCGAGTGTAAAACTCGGGGGGCTTGAAGCTGAAACAAAAATTCTTTTGCCTTTCTTTTTGGTAAACTTTTCTTTTGATCTCCAAAAGTAGTTCCCTGTTTCATCAATAGAAATTTCTGAACCATCTTTAAATACCGCTACTTCACCAACTTCAAAATCATCAATGTTTTTTGAAGTAATACCAAAACGAGAAATAAGCTTCCCACTTCCTTCCTCAAAAACCTTCCCCTTGATGATGAAATAACCATTTTCTTCTACTTGGGATTCCATCCCCTCTGTTCGGTAGATTTCATTAACATCAGTGGTTGTGAAAGAAGTCCACCACCCACTAACTGCCAGTACATCTTTATCTCGAAGGGAACTAATAAAAAGACCAAAAGTTGGGGCTATCCATACAAAAACAAAAATAAGAAGTAATAATTGAGCAAAAATTGAAGAAATTGAGAATTTTTTGGTCATATTTTCTGCTCTTTTCTATGCTGATATAAATTCCAACCAAGAATAGGGATAACACCAATCATAATACAGAAAGCCAAGACACTTCCTCTTCCTGAGTCGCCGCCACCTCTAAACATCCAGTCATACATCAGATTAGCTAAAACTTCTGTTTGCCATTGGCCGTTTGTCATGGCGTAAATAATGTCAAAAACTTTTAAGACTAAAATCGTAATAATTGTCCAAATCACCAAGATTGTCTGTTGAAGGTAAGGAATAATGATAGACCAAAATATTTTAAGCTCACTTGCTCCATCTATTCTAGCTGCATCTAAAGTTTCACTAGGAATGCTTCTCAAAGCGGCACTAAAAATGACTAAAGCAAGACCAGTTTGAATCCAAATCATAATAGCCATCAAAAATAAGTTATTCCATATCGGAATAGTAAGCCATGCTTGTGGTTCAAAGCCCAAGGCTACAACTATGGCATTTAGTAAACCTATTTGTTCATCTCCGGGGCCACGATAATCATATATAAATTTCCAAATAACACCCGCACCCACAAATGAAATAGCCATGGGCATAAAAATTATAGATTTAGCTATAGTACCCCACCAGATACGATCAGCTAAATTAGCAATAACCAAACCAAAAAAAGTACTTAGCGTTGGGACTATTAAGAGCCAACCAAAATTATTTAAGATACTTCGTCTAAAATCAGGATCTTTGATTGCCCATGCATAATTTGACCATCCTAAAAACTCTCTTCCAATTTTATCATAAAAGCTAAGACGAATTGTTTCAAAGACAGGGTAAATAATAAAAACAAATAAAACAATAAATGCTGGAGCAATAAAAATTACTACACGAAGAGAATTTTCTAATTTGAAGATTTTTGATGAGCGTTTACCAAAGTAATCTAAAAGAAAATTAGAGACATGAAAAAAAAGAACAAAGACTAATATTCCTACTAAAACTGTAAGTGCCATAGAAAATATTGTCATAAGAAATAATTAGTAGTGAAATAATAGGGCGAATAAATAAAAATATTCGCCCTAAAAATTAAATATTATTCGCCAGCTTCCCAGCTAGTTTGAATACTATCAGCAACTTCTTTTGCAGATTTGCCATTGGTATAATCAACCATTCCTGTCCAGAAGGATCCTGCGCCTACCCATCCCGGCATTAGATCTGAACCATCAAATCTAAAAGTAGTTGCTTGCTGTAGGATTTCATGAAGACCTCTAAAGGTATCACTAGCGTATTTGCTTGTATCTACACCTTTATGAGGCGTTAAAAATCCACCTTTTTCCATGAATCTTTCATGCGCCTCAGGATGCATTAAGA
>CALAZP010000283.1 GCA_937926355.1 uncultured Saprospirales bacterium | reverse complement strand
TGCCATATACCAGTTGTTTCAGAAGTTAGCTTAAATTTCGTGATCAGCTTCCGTTTCAAAAAAGCTCCTTGTTTTATCAAATAATTTACCCAACCAATTCTCTTGTTGAGTTTGATCTTGTCTAGAGCGCTCTTCAGGTCTGAAGGCCTCCATATCAAAATTAGCTCCCTTAGCTCTATCGCTAATTCCTTTTAATAATAGCCCTATGCTGGTAGCAAATACGGGACTATTGACCTGCTCGGAATATCCATGAGCAAGAACCTCGGTGGGAATACCAATTCGAGCAGACTTCCCTAACTGATATTGAGCCAACAACTCGATATCTTTAAGCAAGGAACCTCCTCCTGTGAAAACCACTCCAGCAATTAACTTTCTTTCCAACCCAGATTTTCTTATTTCCCACGCCAAATAATCTAAAATCTCCTCCATCCTGGCTTGAATAATTCTTGCCAAATTCTTTTCAGAAATTTCTCTTGGTTGCTGGCCCTTTAACCCAGGTATGGTTATGATCCGATTATCAAAAACCTCATCCGCAAGAGCACAACCAAATTTTATCTTCAATTTTTCAGCTTGATGCGTCATTACGGTGCACCCCTCTTTGATATCTTTAGTAATTACATTACCTCCAAATGGAATAATAGCAGTATGACGAATAATGCCCTCTTGAAAAATAGTAATATCTGTTGTTCCCCCGCCAATATCGACTAAAGCCACTCCCGCTTCTTTTTCCTCTTCGCTTAGTACTGCCGTAGAAGAAGCGATAGGTTCCAAAGTCATATTAGCTATTCTTAACCCACAACGCTCCACACATCTTTGAATATTTTTGGATGCGGTTATTTGACCAGTAATGATGTGGAAATTAGCCTCTAATCTAATTCCGGACATCCCTATGGGATCACTAATACCCTGTTCATTATCCACCGTATATTCCTGCGGAATGACATGTAAAATTTGATCGCCTGGCGGCAAAACCAACTTGTGCATATCATTTATCAGTCGATTGGTATCCGATTCACTAATTTCAGTTTGCAGATTATCCCTAGTCAAAATTCCTCGGTGCTGAAGGCTTTTGATATGCTGTCCAGCAATACCTACATGAACCAAATCAATTTGGTATCCCGATTGTCTTTGAGCAATAGCAACCGCTTCGCTGATTGCTTTTACCGTTTTTTCAATATTGGAAACCACCCCTCTGAGCACTCCCTCCGATAAGACTATTCCCACTCCGAGAATTTCAAGTTTGTCATGTTGGGTAGCTCGTCCGATAATTGCGCAAACTTTAGTGGTGCCAATATCAATAGCAGCTACGATATCAGCAGTTTGCGGACGTAATTCATTGTTTGTTGGATCAGTTACATTGGTCATTTCAGTATCATTTTAAGCGCGTTCGCAAATCACTTGTCCTTTAAAGGCAATATTGATGGACTTATAATCTTTCCACCCTTGACGCGGTTGTAACTCGGTTAAAAAAATCATTAGATTCTCTAACTTCTCTTCCACGTCTACATATTCCCCAAAAAATATTTTAGCATTCCCCAATTTTGGTATTATTTCAATTTCACCGCCTGGGTATACTACAAATTGCTCAGTAAGCGCCTCGTAAAATTCGTCATCCAACATGCGTTTTGCCAATAAAAACACATGTTTCAAATTAAAATTTTTCAAATATAAAAAATTATCATCATATACTTCAATTTCGCCTGTAACAATTGGGACTCTTGCTGTAAAATGTGCTGACAAAGGCAATGCCCGACCCTCTTCATCTAAATAATAATTTCCTCCCTTATCATCGATCACCCTCAATAACGGTTTACGCTGCTGAATAACTACATTTAAAATCTGCCTGGCATCTATATAAACTTCGGCAACTGCAATGGTTGGTTCCTTTCTCAAAGCATCTTCAAGAACCAATACATCTATTTGTTCTAAGGAACTTCCAATCAAGGTGTTACTGTATAATTTATTTAGAATCTCTTCTATATCCTCTCTAACCATTAAAGAATGGCCATCTTCTAATGGAATAATTTCCACTCCAATTCCCTTTATAATTTTTTCATTACTTTTTTCAATAGCTTGAAATAAGAGAAATACAACTCCCAAAAAGGTAATTCCAGTTATCCAAGCCCTCCATTTACTTTTACTCATGTGATTCAATTTTATCCAACCAATCTGTGATTGGTCCTCTCAATAAATCAATATTACCTGCTCCTAACGTCATAATAACCCCTTCCCGTTGGTGTGCTTCTAACCACCCCATTATTTGATTCGAATCTAATACCCTCTTGTCCCTATGCTCAATTTGAAGGAGTAAGTTTTCCGAAGTAACTCCTGGAATTGGGATTTCCCTCGCAGGATAAATAGGCATCAAAATCAATCGGTCTGGCAAACTTAACGCTTCAGAGAAGCCTTCGGCAAAATCCCTTGTTCTAGAATACAAGTGCGGTTGAAAAACAACAGTTAAAGGGGAGTCGGGCCAAAGTGCTCTAGCGGCTTCGATTGCTGCTCTTAATTCTGTAGGATGGTGTGCATAATCATCCACATATACCCATTGCTTGGATTTATATAAAACTTCAAACCTCCTTTTGATTCCCTTAAAATTTGCCAATCCCCTTTTGATATCTTGGGGCAATATCCCCAAAGACAAAGCAATGCTAATAGCGACAACAGCATTTTCTACGTTATGGCGTCCTGGAAGTGGCGTGGTTAAATCGAAAATTTGATGGGTAGCACTGATACAATTAAAGACAAACTGTCCATCTATTACCCTTAGTTCTTCCCACCTGGCATCCTCCGAATGTGCACCATATTCCTTTATTAAACCCAGTTCTTTAAAAGGAGCAGCATAGGCTTCCTGAACCCATAACTCACCCTTTTGAATCGCTTTTTTAGCAAATGCTAAATAGCCCTCATTCAGCATGCTTGTTGCATCCCCATAGATATCCAAATGATCTGAATCCGTTGAAAGAATAACAGCAATATCAGGGGACAAATGCAAAAAAGAACGGTCAAATTCATCTGCTTCTACCACCACCCAATCACTATTTCCAAAAATAAAATTAGATTCAAAATCCTTACCAATCCCTCCTAAAAATGCCGTTACCTCCATTCCCCCACTCCTAAGTAGATGGGTTAAAAGGGTTGATGTAGTAGTCTTTCCATGAGTCCCTCCAATAGCAATGGTTTTTCTTTGTTGACTAATTAACCCCAGCACCTTTGCCCGCTTCATGACCTTTTCAGGAATTTCTCTTTGATAATATTGCCATTCAATGTGGCTCGGGGGAACTGCAGGAGTAATGATTACAAGATCTGGATTCATAGGACACAAAGACAAATTCTCTTGGTAGTGTATGGTTATTCCCTCTCGTTCTAACTGTTGGGTCAATTCAGTGGATACCCTATCATATCCAGCTACCTCAGCTCCCATATAATTAAAGTATCTAGCTAAGGCACTCATCCCTATACCCCCAATTCCTATTAAATAAACAGATTTAATTCCCTCCATTACTTTGTTTCTTAGTTAAAGCCTCCAATACATACTTGACTATCTGGCTACTGGCATCTTGATGTCGTTGAACTCGCAATCGATCCGACATTTCTTTTAGAATTTGATCATCGTTAACCAACGAAATCGCCATTGGAATTAATTTTTCTTGCGCATCCTCATCTGGAATCCATTTCCCCCCTCCCATATTTTCCATAGCCTTAGCATTAGCAGTCTGGTGATCTGCTGCTACATTAGGGGAAGGAACTAAAATACAAGGCTTATTAATCCAAGCCAATTCAGCAATGGTCAATGCACCAGCTCTCCCAACTACTAAATCCGAAGCAGCATAGGCCATTTCCATTCGATCAATAAATGGCAAAATGAGCACATTATTCTTGTTGAGCGAAGGATTACTTTTTAACTCTTGGTAGTAATTCGATCCCACTTGCCAAATCCAAAAGATTCCTTCAGCTTGCGGATGACTTAAAAGTCCTTTGGACACTGCTTTATTGATAGATGCTGCACCCAAACTCCCACCAATGATTAAAACCACTTTATTTTTTTCTTGAATATCAAAAAACTGCAGAGCATCCACCTTTGATGGTAGTGACTCTCGTAAAACTGCTCTTACAGGATTGCCAGATATGATAAGCTTCTCCTTCGGAAAAAAAGACTCCATTTGCCGATAGGCTACAAAAATTCTCTCTGCTTTATGCTTTAATAATCGGTTAGTAATTCCTGGATAAGCATTTTGCTCTTGAAGGAAAAACGGAATACTTAACCAGCGGCAAACGGCCAAAATAGGGCCACTAGCAAAGCCACCTACACCAATAGCTAGGTCTGGTTTAAACCGGAGAACAATCCATAAAGAATGTATCAGGCTTAGCTTTAATTTGACAGGAAACATCAAATTCTTTAAGGTAAATTTGCGGTGAAAACCACTTATCCATAACCCTTTAATGGGATAACCCGCTACCGGAACCTTTTGCATTTCCAATTTATCTCGGGCACCTACAAATAATATTTCTACCTCTGGAAATTCCTTTTTAAAAGCATCCGCAATGGCAATAGCGGGAAACACATGACCCCCAGTTCCCCCTCCGCTAATGAGTATTTTATTGATTATTGGCATATCCGGAAACAGATTTGAGGGATTCGATAAACTTACTGACGCTGAGGATGATACCAAATGAGATACTGGTGAAAAGTACTGAGGTCCCCCCCATACTAATCAGTGGAAGAGTCACTCCTGTAACCGGAACTAAATGAACGGAAACCGCAATATTGGCAAAAGCTTGGACAATCATACTCATGGCTAACCCAAATGCCAACATAGCTCCAAAGGCTTTTGGGCTTTTGGTAACCAAGCGAGTTACTCTTATAAAAAGAATGAGATAAAGTAAAATTACACTAAAACCACCCACTAAACCGTATTCTTCGCAAATAATAGCATAAATGAAATCCGAATATGGCGCAGGTAAATAATTCCTTTGTATGCTATTGCCAGGTCCCATACCTATCCATTCCCCACTTGCAATCGCAATTTTAGATTGACGGACCTGATACCCCCCCTCAGGATTGGAAATAAAATCATTCATCCTACTTACCCAAGTTTCCAACCTTATCGCCTCGGGAAAAAATTGCCCCAATATGATTAAGAAGGAAAACATAATTACTCCAAGCATCAATAATAAAATCAAATACTTAGTTGATACCCTTCCTACAAACATCATCAGAAAAGCGGTAAAGAAAAGGAGTAATGCACTCGACAAATCTGCAGGAGCAATCAATCCACAAACGATAATTATGGGTAGAATAATAGGAATGAAAGCACTATTAAAATCTTTAATAATATCTTGTTTGGCCGATATTGCCTTGGCTATATAAATGATTAAAGCTAGTTTGGCAAAATCCGAACTTTGAAAAGTTACCCCGACCCAAGGCAAAGAAATCCACCTTCTGGCATCATTATATTCCGCCCCAAATAAAATGGTATAAACCAATAAAGGAATACTGACTAATAGCAATAAAGGTGCAGATTTTGAAAAAGTCATGTAGTGAAGAAGATGGACGATATAGGTAATCAATGCCCCCAATCCTAATATAAGGCCATGCTTAATCAAAAAAGATTCTGTATTCCCACCGCTCTCTTTGTAAGCCAACGTCCCAGTCGCACTGTAAACAGCCAAAAGGGAAAAAAGACCTAGAATAACCATTACAGTCCAAATAACTCGATCTCCATATATTGCATTTAATAATTTATTGGTCAGGGTATTCATAATGCTAATTCATTTACTGCCTTTTCAAATAATTCACCTCTGTGTTCAAAATTTTTAAATCTGTCAAAACTTGCACATGCTGGAGCTAATAAAACGGTGTCATTTTTACTTCCTATTGTTGCAGCTAATTGGACGGCCTGTTCCATACTTTCCGCCTCATATTTGTTGATTTCGTATTTTTCAAAAGCCCTCCAAATTGCACTGTTGTCACGACCGATAGCAATTATTGCTTTAACGTGTTTCATAACAGGATAAAGGATTCGGTAATCATTTCCCTTATCCGCCCCCCCTACTATCCAAATAATTGGAGTTTGAAAAGCTCCTAATGCGTATAAAGCAGCATTGATATTGGTTGCTTTACTATCATTGATATAAGTTACTTCCTTTATCTTCTTAATAGATTGCATTCTGTGGGGTAATCCTATAAAAGAATCTAAACCCTTTTGGATTTGAACAGGGTTAATCTCTAGTTGAAGGGCTATGGCAATTGCAAAGGAAGCATTTTGTGCATTGTGTTGACCTCGTAATGCTGGATTATTCAATCTAAAAGTATGTTCTCCAACTTCTAAGAGAACTTCATCCGATGCTGGAATTATTGAGGCAGGGATTGCTATTTTTTTTACTGCTGAATCTACCGCAGATAACCCTTGCTTAATCCACTCATCGCTTGAATTAAAAATGAATACATCCCTTTCTTTTTGATTCTTAAAAATTTGAAATTTAGCTTGCGCATATAGTTGCATAGAACCCTCGTACCGGTCTAAATGATCTGGGGTTATATTCAGTAAGGCAGCAATTTGGGGAGTGAAAGTAGGGCAATCTTCTAATTGAAAACTACTTACCTCCAAAACAAAAAAGTCAGGAGTCTTATTCGAAACTAATCTCGCAAAACTTTTTCCAATGTTTCCTCCCAATTCTACATTTATTCCAGCTTCTCTAAGAAGATGCCACGTCAATTTAGTCGTAGTAGATTTTCCATTGGTTCCCGAAATGGCAATAATAGGTTGTCCGGTATGTCTTGCGCCAAATTCAATTTCAGAAATGACCGGAATTCCCTTTTGCCGCAACCATAGGACGCACTCATTAGAAGGAGGAATTCCTGGACTTTTAACTACTAATGTTACTTCTTCTAGGATATTGAGAGTATGTCCATTTTCCTCAAATGGAATGCCATTTTCTTCTAATTCTCGTTGGTAATCATCACGAATGGTCCCATAATCAGAAAGAAAAACCCAATACCCTAGTTGGCGAGCTAAAATAGCAGCACCAACTCCGCTTTCTCCACCTCCTAATACAGCTATTTTTTTCTCTTTATTTTCCATTATTATCTGATTTTAAGCGTAATAATGGTTAAGACGGCCAACAAGACACCTATAATCCAAAATCGAGTGACAATAGTAACCTCATGCCAGCCCTTTTTTTGAAAGTGATGGTGTAGAGGGGACATCAGAAAGATTCTTTTGCCCACTCCATATTTGCGTTTGGTATATTTGAAATAACCAACCTGAATCATAACGGAGAGGGTTTCCATAAAAAATACCCCACATAAAATTGGAATCAAAAGTTCTTTCCTTAATAGAATAGCCAAAGCTGCAATAATTCCTCCAAGGGTCAGACTACCTGTGTCGCCCATAAATACTTTAGCAGGATAAGTATTATTCCATAAAAACCCAATGCAAGCACCTATAAATGCTGCAGAGAATACCACCAGCTCACCGGTACCTGGTAAGTGAAGAATACTCAGGTAATTGGCGGTTATGGCATTACCGGACAAATAAGCAAAAATGCCTAAGACGACCCCTATAATTCCACCAATACCAGTCGCCAATCCGTCCAATCCATCTGTTAAATTAGCGGCATTTGAAACTGCTGTAACAATGAAAACCACTAATGGTATAAAGAGCATCCACGCAAAGGTATTGGAAGAAGGAGCTGTCCTCCATAGTCTGCCATAATCCAAACTATTTTCTTTGATAAAAGGAATATTAGTAAGATTGGTTTTATAGTTAGCTCTTTCGCCTCCTTCCATTTCAGCACTGGGGATTTCCCACCTTTCTAATCCCAAATCCGCTGCAGTAGTTTTGTCTAACCTCACATAAATATCCTCATGGACCAACATAGTAATTGAAATAATCAATCCGAGAATTACTTGTCCGATGACTTTAAACCATCCTTTAAGACCTTCTTTATTTTTTTTAAATACCTTAATATAGTCATCAATGAATCCAATTAATGCGGTCCAAAGGGTGGCGATAATCATGAGGATCAAGTAAATATTAGAAAGATCCGCAATCAAAAAAACAGGGATCAATATGGATAGTACAATTATCAATCCTCCCATTGTGGGTGTTCCCTCCTTCATTTTCTGCCCTTCCAAACCAAGTTCCCGAACTGTCTCCCCTACTTGTTTTTTCTTAAGGAATGCAATAATCTGACCGCCAAAGAGAATAGAAATAATTAGCGAAAGAAGTATGGCCAAACCAGCCCTAAAGGTGATGAAATCAACTAAGCCGGCACCGGGTAAGTGACCGTAATTGCTTTCCAACCATTTTATAATCTGTACTATCATTGTTTCATCCTATACTTGACAACGCATTATTCAATTCAATTTTATCATCGAATTCCCGTCGTTCTCCTTTGATTTCTTGGTAATTCTCATGTCCCTTGCCAGCAACTACTACAATATCTCCTGACACAGCTAATTTTACAGCTGTTTTGATCGCAGTTTTTCTATCCTCGATACGGAGGATATGGTCTAATTCAGATGGAGTCAAGTCCCCTTCCATTTCATTGAGTATCTCACTAATCTCTTCAGTTCGAGGATTATCAGCGGTAAAAATGGCGAGGTCAGACCATTTCACTGCTATTTTTCCCATTAAGGGTCTTTTACCTTTGTCCCTATCTCCTCCACATCCTACTACTAAGATCAGTTTGCCTTTTTTTTCCCGAAGGGGTAATAATACCTCTAATAATTTTTCAAGTGCATCCGGAGTGTGGGCATAATCTACTATCCCAATAATATTTCCATCAGGAGACATGCAAGTATCTAACCGGCCTTTTGGAGATCGAAGCATACTTATGTGGGTCAAAATTTCTTCCTCATCGCCGTGTAATTGTAATGCAGTGGCATATACGGCAAGCAAATTTGAAGCATTGAAGGTTCCAAATATGGGAGTGTGAACGGATGCTCCATTCAAATCCAATTCGAGCCCAGTTAAGGAATTAGAAAGAATTCTTCCTTTATAATCAGATACGACATGCAGGCCATAGGTTCTTACAGAAGCTTTAGTGTTTTGGACCATTACTTTGGAGTGTTTATCATCAGCGTTTACCAAGGCAAATGAAGTTTTAGGTAAGTGGTCAAACAATAATTTTTTAGCCCCTATATAGTCATTGAACGTGGGGTGGTAATCTAAATGATCCCTTGTTATATTGGTAAAAACAGCTCCGGCAAAACGCAGGCCATAAGTCCTTTTTTGCACTAGGGCATGAGAACTTACTTCCATGAATGCGTATTGACACCCAAATTCCACCATTTGCGAAAGCAACTGATTAATAGCAAGAATATCTGGGGTAGTATAAGAACTGGGTAAGACATCCTTACCGATTTTATTTTCAATAGTGGAAATCAATCCAGTTTTGAATCCAATAGCACTAAATAATTGGTGTAGAAGGGTTACTAAAGTGGTTTTTCCATTGGTTCCGGTTACTCCGATAAGGGTTAATTTATGGCTGGGATGATCGTACCAATTGACCGATGCGTAACCCAGGCATTCTCTCGTATCCTTTACTTGTATGTAAGTTACCCCTTCCACTTGAGGATGGGGAATATGTTCTACTACAATTGCTCTACAACCCTTGTTAATGACGGTATCTAAATATTGGTGGCCATCAGTTTGTATTCCGGGTATGGCAAAAAATAAACTAGTAGCATTAACCTTTCTGGAATCAAAACAAAGATTAGATACCGTAATATCCATACTTCCTATTTGCTTCTGAATAGGCCAGTTTTGTAATATTTTGGATATTTGATGTGCCTCTTGCATTTGCTACTTTAGATATAGGGTTACTTTTTGTCCATTTATTCGGGTTCCAGGTAAGATACTTTGTCTGATAACTTTGCCACTTCCTCGAACAATAGTTTTTAAGCCCCTATTTTCCAATAAATAAAGGGCATCTCTTAAGCCCATCCCCCTTACATCTGGTATCAAATCATCGGGAATACTTTGATGAAGTAAAGTAAATCCTTCCGGAGTGGATTTAACTGAAGCGAAATGAGCAGGTGGATTAGACGGCGTTTTGATTTGGATTTTTTCCCCTATTACCATAAAATCGCGGGCCATCCCAATAGTTTGATCTTTAAACGGGGAGGAAGCTAACACTGCTTTGGGTCTAGAATTTAAAACTTCATTAAGTTCCATTCTGGATGAGAACGCTTGAACAGCAATTTCTCGGAAAACAGGTCCTGCTACATCTGAGCCATAATAACCCCCTTTTCTAGGGTTATTGATAACGACCAAGCAGGTATATTTGGGTTTTACAGCGGGAAAGTACCCCACAAAAGAAGCCTGATATCCACCAATGAGTGTCTCATTGGAAACTTTTCTATAGTTAATCTGAGAGGTTCCCGTTTTGCCCGCAAAAGTAAATTGAGGGTGCTGCAAAGATTTAGCTGTACCATTTTTTACCACCCCTTCCAATAAATCTCTAGCTTTATTCAATGTGGATTCTGATGCAATTTTAGATTTTAAGACTTGTGGTTTAAACTTCTCTTTTGGAATCCCATCACTCTGAATTTCAGTAACCAAATAAGGTTTCATATAATTTCCATTATTCGCAATGGCATTGTAAAAAGAAGCGATTTGAAGCGGAGTCAATCTCAATTCATATCCAATTGACATCCATGGCAATGTAATGCCACTCCATTGATCTTCTTTACTATTAGGTTTTTTGATATAAGGCGTGGCCTCGCCCATAATTTTAATTCCAGTGGGTTGGTCTAACCTGAATTGTTGTAAGCGTTTGATAAACCTTTCAGGTTGATTTTGATAGTATTTGGAAACCAATTTAGCAACCCCAACATTTGAAGATTTTTCAATAACTGAGCGAATGGATACTAATTGACTCTTTCCGCCTCTTGGACCAGAGTCTTTCAAAACCTCATCGTAGAATTTGGTTACCCCTCCTTCAATATCAATGGAATCATCTAGATTGATGAATCCATCTTCAAGTAACGCCATTATAGAGGCTAGTTTGAAGGTAGAACCCGGTTCAATTCCCGTTCCTATGGCATGATTATAAGTTTCAAGATAGGTTTGTTGAAAAGCTCCTAAATTTGAAATGGCTTTAATAGAGCCAGTAGAGACCTCCATGATAATGGCAGTACCCCAGGTAGCATCGTGTTTTTTCATGGCCTCTAATAAGGCTTGTTGTGTGATGTCCTGTAGATTAATATCAATGGTCGTTTGGATATCTAATCCGCTTTTTGGGTGAATCTGCGCAAGGTCTTCTACCGGCATCCAAATTTCCTTTCCAACTTGAAACATTAATTGTTGACCGGGTTGTCCACCCAGTATTTTATCGTAGTATCCTTCTAATCCGACTGGAAGTGCTTCATCTCTGACGTAACCAATGGTTCTTTGAGCTAGCAAACCAAATGGCCGTTTTCTTTCACTTCTTTTTTCAATAATAAAACCTCCGCGAAACCGTCCGAGCCTGAACAGGGGGAATTTTGCAAAAAGATCCTTTTCAGCGAATGAAATATTCCTTTTAATCAAAATGTGTCGGTCGGACGATTTCCGAAGGGTGTTGAGTATCAGTAAATAGTCCTCTTTTGTTTTATTATTATCAGCATATTTAGAAAGATATATGGCTAGTGAATCTTTATTGTTATTAAAATCCTCATCGCTTGGTGCCAATGGGTCAAAGAAAACATCGTAATAAGGAATGGATGTTGCCAGTAAACTTCCATCCACTGCATATATATTACCTCTTTCTGCCTCAATTGGCCGGAATTCCAAATATTTTTCAGCTTTCTCTCTCCATTTATCCCCCTCAATAACTGCTAAAAAAAAAGTTTTGTACACGAGCAGCCCTGCCATAGGAAGTACCAATAACCCCAAAACAAAATAGACCCTGAACAAAATTTCCTTTTTGATATCCATTATCTCTGTTCCTTATCAATTGAGCCTTTTTTCTAGTTCTCCTGTTAAATAACTCTTTATTTTTCCGTAATTATTTCAAATACCTTTGGTTCAATCCCTTCAGGACTCAAACCCATTGGAGCAACTTTCCTTACCACCTCTGAATATTGACTCTCCATCATAACCTCAGATTTTAAAGACAAATAAGTCCATCTCACCTCTTTTAATTCCCTTTGTAATTCCTGTATACTTCTAATTTTCTTTTCGGAACTATGAGAATTTGCGATATATATGGCTGCTACAAATCCTAAAAACAAAATGAATTTCAGTTTCTGAGCAATCACTTCCGTTCCCCCATTTTTTTTGGGAATACTTCCCGGCAAACTCCTTTTTGGCGGATCAACTATTTTTACCATCACTTAATATTTTTCAGCTACTCTCATTTTTGCGCTCCTAGCTCTCGAATTCAAGGCAATTTCTTCTTCACTTGGAACTATAACTTTGCTATTTATAGCTCTAAAAGCGTTTTTTATCCTTCCGTAATCATCTTTAATTAGTTCTCCCTGCACATTTCCTGTCTTGATTAAATTTTTTACCATCCGATCTTCCAAAGAATGATAAGAAATGACTACCAATCGGCCTCCAGGTTTCAAGACTTCTACCACTTGGTTCAAAAATTCCTTCAGAGAGTCCATTTCTTCGTTTACATATATGCGAAGTGCTTGGAAAACTTGAGCAAAATACCGAGCTTGATTACCTCTATATGTTTGCTCCAATATGGCAGTTAGATCCTCAACCCTTTCAATTTTAAACTGGTTTCTCTTTTCGACAATTCGCTCAGCCAAAGTTTTGGCATTTCTTACCTCTCCATAATCACTCAATATCTGCTGTAATTCTCCCACGGGAAGCTCATTTAGAACATCTGCTGCAGTCCTTCCTCCTCTTTGATTCATTCTCATATCTAAAGGACCTTGCATACGATGTGAAAATCCCCTCACATCGGTATCAAATTGATAAGAAGAAACCCCTAAATCTGCTAAAATTCCATCTACCTCCTGTACTCCATAGTATCTCAAAAATCGATTCATATACCTGTAGTTATGAGCAATAAGGGTAAATCTATTGTCCTCAAAACTATTTTTGTGAGCATCCTGATCTCTATCAATTCCAAATAAATGACCACTATCTCCCAGTCTTTTCAAAATCAAACTGCTGTGTCCTCCTCCACCAAACGTAGCATCCACATATATTCCAGATGGACGGATATGGAGAAAATCAACGGACTCCGGTCCCAATACAGGAATGTGGTAGTCCCTATTCATCTCCCAATAAATTAGTTTTCGAAGTCCCCAATAATTCCTCCGCTAAATCGGCAAAATTATCAGGTTCGTTATCCAGCATATTATCGTACTGATCCTTTGACCAGATTTCAATAGAATCATTAAATGCAGACAAAATCACCTCCTTGTCAATCCCAGCGTAATCCAACAAACCCTTGGTCAACAAAATGCGGTCTGCCCCATCCATAGTAATTTTTGATGCCCCTCGATAAAAATATCTTACAAACTCCCTCTCTTTTCTGCCATAAGTATTCAGTTGGTTAATTCTCTTACTGATTTCCTCCCAAACTTCTATGGGATAAAGCATTAGACAATTTTCGAATCCTCTGTTGATTACAAAGGTGTAGCTCTCCCGTTCCCCCAATTGGCTAATCAATCCCGAAGGAAGTCGCATTCTTCCCTTAGGGTCAATTTTACAGTCGTATTCGCCTAATAGTTGAATCGCCACTACTTATATATATTTAATTACTCAAATGTATTAGTTTCTAACACATTTTACCACAAATTCCCACTTTTTTTTCAGAGAAGCAAAAAAAAACATTCCCAAAAGGGAATGCCATTGAATTTTCCTGCGGTTTAGATCACCACCTGAAGACCATAAAATCCAACAAAATTTCTAGTGATAATAACCCGATATGGCTTTTACACGCATTTTAAGTACTCCAAAAATAGCTTCTTTTACAATTCCTCCACTCATTTTACTTATTCCTTCCATTCTATCTGTAAATGTAATTGGCACTTCAACTATTTGGAATCCTTTTTGCCTAGCGGCGTATTTCATCTCTATCTGAAAGGCATATCCGACAAATTGGATTTTGTCCAAATCGATCGTATTTAATACTTCACGAGTGTAACAGACAAATCCTGCGGTTGGATCCATAACAGGCATCCAGGTAATTAATCTTACATATAGACTAGCCCCTTTAGACAATAAAATTCGGTCCAATGGCCAATTCTCCAATTCTCCCCCTTCAACATATCTAGAACCCACAGCCAAATCACCACCTGATTGACAAGCCTCATATAGTCGAACCAAATCCTTAGGATTATGCGAAAAATCAGCATCCATTTCAAAAAAATGGGAATAATCCCGCTCTAATCCCCACTTAAAACCAGCAATATAGGCAGTTCCCAAACCCAATTTACCCTTTCTAGTTACCAAATGCAGTTGCTCAGGATAATTATCCATTAATCCATTGACGATTTCAGCAGTACCATCAGGAGACCCATCATCTATTACTAGAACCTCAAATCCAATAGGCAAGGAAAGAACCGCATCTATAATTTTTGCAATGTTCTCCTTTTCATTATAGGTAGGAATAATTACAAGTAGTTTGTCCAAAATTTAACATTAACGATTATCCACGAAATATATATATATAATAAATAAAATTATACCAAATCTTCATCTCTCCATTTCCTATCCGCCTCCTTTTTAAGAATAAGCGCATCTTCCTCCTCTAATTCCGTATGACTTGGAAGCCTACCAGAAATTTTAGTGGGAGTTTCAGATGGATCTTGGATATCTGTATACCTAGTCTGCTTTCCCATGCCAGGAAATCCATAAATATCCAAATAATGAAAAGCAATGCCAACAGACCATCCTAAAACAGGAAATTTAAACCACCAGGTACTGGGCGAAGTAAACATATTTAATAGAAATAAGAAAACTGAAATGATGATAAAAGCGCCTAAATGTTGCTTAAATTCCTCTTCAGGCTTTCTTTTCTTTTTCTTCATAACTATCCTAATTATTTTTTCCTTTGTAGACTATTTGTCGAATTAATCCTCCACTCCAAGCGGCAAGACCGGCAGTAATTCCACCTAATAATCCTGTTAAAACCAATAGCAAAATGGGCGGATCAATAGAAAAAAGCTGAGCCATTCTCGAACTTAAAATTTGCTGATTTTGAAAATCTAATATCCCTGCATAAATGATCCAATACAAATATACCAACCCAAAGGAAATCAACACTTTATGTAATATTTTACCTTCGGTAAAAAAAGCCCAAATCATCGTGATTATGGGCATAGCTATCCATGGTGTAATCCAAGAAAACACGGTTATAGGAACCAATAATAAAATCCAATTTTTCATTTTAATCGAATTGATAAGTCAGTATGGAAGATCGAGCAGCTTCTTCCTCACTAGAGTATAGTTTCAAAGGATAATATTTACCCTCTACCCAATTTTGAATTTGAAAATCGTAAAAAGGACTTCCTGGGTTACCTGATTGCCCACCAGGATAAATCCCAAATGCCTTGGGTTCTGGTCCCAATTCAACAATCATCCTCCATGA
>CALAZP010000282.1 GCA_937926355.1 uncultured Saprospirales bacterium | reverse complement strand
TTTATTAATTGACGATAGCCTAAAATTAAAAAAATGGCAAAGGAAGTAGAATACATCATCAAGTTGCAAGTAAAAGGTGGCCAGGCAAATCCAGCCCCACCAGTAGGTCCGGCTCTTGGTGCCAAGGGAGTTAACATTATGGAATTCTGCAAGCGTTTCAACGCTAAGACTTCTGAATCTATGGGAAAGGTATTACCGGTGGTAATAACTGTTTTCAAGGATAAGTCTTTTGAATTTGTTGTTAAGACAACTCCTGCAACGGTTCAATTGATGGACGCATCTAAAGTAAAAAAGGGATCAAGTGTTCCCAATCGCGATAAAGTTGGTTCTGTCACCTGGGATCAGGTTAAAGTGATAGCGGAAGACAAGATGTCAGATTTAAATGCATTTTCTATAGAATCCGCTATGAAGATGATTGCAGGAACTGCTCGCAGCATGGGTCTTAAAGTTGATGGTGTTGCTCCTTGGGAAGCGACAGCAGAATAATTTTTAATCGAGAGGGAGTCTTTGTGACGTTTTACCTCAAAAATTTTTAGTAATGGCAAAAATTGGAAAAAGAAGAGCCGAAGCTAATAAAAAAGTAGATCCTGATAAATTTTATGGGATTGAAGAAGCTATGGCTACCGTTAAAGAGGTTAATACCACTAAGTTTGACGCCTCAGTTGACCTTCATATTCGATTAGGAGTAGATCCTAGAAAGGCTGATCAGGCCATCAGAGGATCTGTTACGCTTCCTCACGGAACTGGTAAGGTCAAAAAAGTATTGGTGTTTTGTACACCTGACAAAGAAAAGGAGGCTTTAGACGCTGGTGCTGATTATGCGGGACTTGATGAATACATTGACAAAGTGTTAGCTGGTTGGACTGATGTTGACGTTGTTATTGCGATGCCTCAGGTTATGGCGAAAGTAGGACGTATTGGACGAACACTAGGACCTAGAGGGTTAATGCCTAACCCTAAAACTGGTACAGTTACCCCTGATGTAGCAGCTGCTGTATCTGATGTAAAGAAGGGTAAAATTTCATTTCGTGTTGACAAATTTGGTATCATTCACTCCCCAATAGGAAGGGTATCATTTGATGCTAATAAATTGACAGATAATGCTAATGAATTGCTTTCTCTTTTGCAAAAAATGAAGCCCTCCTCTGCAAAAGGTACTTATTTCAAGTCCGTTACAGTAGCGACTACTATGAGTCCAGGAGTTAAAATTGACACTAAAACTATTCGCTAAGCCCAGTTAAAATAATTATCATGACAAAAGCGGAAAAGGCTGCAACAATTGAAGAACTAAAGGGTAAATTGGAAAACAACCAATTTTTGTACCTAGCTGATTCTTCTACGCTAACAGTTGAAAAAATAAATGAATTTAGAAAACTTTGCTACGAAAAGAATATTGAGATTAGAGTAGTAAAAAATACCTTGCTAAAAAAGGCGCTAGAATCCTTTGATGAGGGTAGAGGCTATGAAGGATTATATGAACATCTTTCTGGCCCAACTGCTGTATTATTTACTGAGGTGGGAAATTCTCCAGCGAAGGTTATCAAGGAATTTAGAAAAGAAAATAGCAGACCGATTTTAAAGGCTGCTTATATCGATACAAGCATTTACGTTGGAGATGATCAAATTGATTCCTTGGCTAATTTAAAGTCAAAAGAAGATTTGATCGGAGATATTATCTCTTTGTTACAGTCTCCTGCCAAGAATGTGGTCAGTGCGCTTAAATCAGGTGGAAATACCCTATCTGGTTTGGTGAAAGCGCTTGAGGAGAGGGCATCGTAAATGGGGTTGGTTTGCCGAAACCGTGCAATAAGGTAAACCATTTAATTTGGCTTCCAAGTGTTAACGCACGATATTTATATTTATCGTACAACTAAAAAACCATTAAAATGGCTGATTTAAAAGATTTTGCAGAACAACTTGTAAACCTTTCGGTAAAAGAAGTTAACGAGTTGGCACAGATTTTAAAAGATGAATATGGCATTGAACCCGCTGCTGCAGCGGTTGCTGTTGCTGGTCCTGCTGCTGCTGGTGGAGACGCTGGTGGAGCTGCTGAAAAAAGTGAGTTTGATGTAGTGATGACTTCTGCTGGTGCTGGTAAGTTGAAAGTTGTTAAAGAAGTTAAAACTTTATTGAATGTTGGTTTGAAAGAGGCTAAGGACTTAGTAGATGCGGCACCAACTACTGTTAAGGCAGGTGTGCCTAAAGATGAAGCTGAAAAAATCAAAGCTGCTCTAGAAGAGGCTGGTGCCGAAATAGAACTTAAGTGATTTTTTTACTGACTGTGTAGTGTATTTAAGCACTTTACAGTTAATATGGCTTAGCGAATAGAAGTCTATTCGCTAAGCCTATTGTCGTATAAACAAGATTTAATTATCCAGATCATCAAATCCAGATAGCAAATGACAACCAATGGAATGGTCCAATCAGCTGAAAGCCAAAGAATAAGTTTCGGCAAAATCAAACAGGCCTCCGGATATCCGGACTTATTAGAAATTCAATTAAAATCATTCCAAGAGTTTTTCCAGTTAGAAACTACTCCTGAAAACAGAATGAATGAAGGTCTATACAAGGTCTTTCAAGAAAATTTTCCAATTACTGATGCTAGGAATATTTTTGTTTTAGAATTCCTTGACTATTTTGTAGATCCTCCTCGTTATACTATAGAAGAGTGTATGCAAAGGGGACTAACTTATAGTGTACCTTTAAAGGCTAAACTCAGACTTTCTTGTAACGATGAAGAACACGTTGATTTTCAAACCATAGTTAGTGACGTATTCCTTGGCAATATTCCATATATGACGCCAAAGGGTACTTTTGTCATAAATGGTGCGGAGAGACTTATCGTTTCCCAATTACACAGATCTCCTGGGGTTTTCTTTGGTCAAACTTTCCATCCCAATGGTACTAAAATATACTCTGCTAGGGTCATTCCTTTTAAGGGCGCTTGGATGGAATTTGCTACTGATATTAATACAGTGATGTATGCCTACATTGACCGAAAGAAAAAGTTTCCGGTAACTACCTTGCTTAGAGCAATAGGTTTCCATACTGATAAAGAAATTTTAGATTTATTTGATCTTGCTGATGAAGTTAAAGTAACTCCCAAATCCCTTAAATCTATTACAGGTAGAAAACTAGCAGCTAGGGTATTAAAGAGTTGGACTGAAGATTTTGTAGACGAAGATACCGGCGAAGTAGTAACTATTGAAAGAAATGAAATCATTTTAGAGAGAGATGAAGTTTTGGATGAAGAAAAGATTTTAGATATCCAAAATGCCGGTGCCGAAGTAGTTATCCTACAAAAGGAGGAGATTGATCAAGATTATTCCATTATTTATAATACGCTTCAAAAGGATCCTTCAAGTTCTGAATTAGAAGCCGTTCAATATATTTATAGACAACTTAGAGGTACTGATCCCCCTGATGAGGAGACTGCTCGTGGAATAATTGATAAATTATTCTTTTCTGACAAAAGGTATAATCTTGGGGATGTAGGGCGATACAAAATCAATAGAAAATTAGGGTTAGATACGCCTACTGAAATTTTGGTATTAACTAAAGAAGATATTATCGAAATTGTCAAATATCTAGTCAGCTTGATGAATCAAAAAGCTGAGATTGATGATATCGATCACTTGAGTAACCGAAGGGTTAGAACCGTTGGCGAGCAACTTTATGCACAATTTGGTGTAGGTTTAGCTAGAATGGCTAGAACTATCAGAGAACGAATGAATGTTCGAGATAACGAGGTATTTACTCCTATTGATTTGATTAATGCGAGAACATTATCCTCTGTGATCAACTCGTTTTTCGGAACCAGCCAGTTGTCGCAATTTTTGGATCAAACCAATCCACTTTCTGAAATAACACATAAACGAAGGATTTCTGCTTTAGGACCTGGAGGTTTATCTAGGGAGAGAGCTGGTTTTGAGGTAAGGGACGTTCACTATTCCCACTATGGAAGACTTTGCACCATCGAAACCCCTGAAGGACCTAATATTGGTTTGATTTCCACTCTTTGTGTGCATGCTAAAATCAACAAAATGGGATTCTTAGAGACTCCCTACAGAAAGGTAAACGAAGGAGTGGTTACTTTAGCAGGAGAGCCTGTATACTTATCCGCGGAAGGGGAAGATTATATGAAGATTGCTCAAGCTAATGCCCCCATTACCGACGAAGGTAATTTTGAATCTGACAGGATAAAGTGTAGGGAACACGGAGATTTTCCGGTGTTAGCTCCCGAGGATATTGAATATATGGACGTTGCGCCAAACCAAATTGTAGGGGTTTCCGCATCAATGATTCCATTTTTAGAAAATGATGATGCTAACCGGGCATTAATGGGATCAAACATGCAGCGTCAGGCTGTGCCATTACTAAGACCGAGCTCACCAATTGTTGGGACGGGTTTGGAAGGAAAAGTGGCTCGAGACTCAAGAATGCTAATCAATGCGGAAGGAAATGGAGTCGTTGAATATGTAGATGCCAATGAAATTATCATTAAATACGACAGAAGTGAGGAGGATCAATTGACCTCTTTTGAAGATCATTTTAAGTCCTACAAACTGACCAAATTTCAAAGGACAAACCAAGGTACTTGTATCAATCTAAAGCCCATAGTTAGAAAGGGCGATCGAGTAGAACAAGGGCAAATCCTTTGTGATGGGTATGCGACCGAAAAGGGGGAATTGGCTTTAGGCCAAAACTTAAAAGTCGCCTTCATGCCATGGAAAGGGTATAATTTTGAAGATGCAATTGTTCTTTCTGAACGGGTCATTCGAGAAGATGTATTTACCTCTATTCATATCGAGCATTTCGAAATGGATGTGCGAGATACCAAGTTAGGGGAAGAAGAGTTAACCAATGATATTCCAAATGTTAGTGAAGAAGCGACCAAGGATTTAGATGAAAATGGAATTATTAGGGTAGGTGCTTGGGTAAAAGAAAGTGATATTTTGATTGGTAAGATTACTCCAAAAGGGGAATCAGACCCAACACCGGAAGAAAAGCTTCTTAGAGCTATTTTCGGGGATAAGGCGGGAGATGTTAAGGATGCTTCGATGAAAGCACCTCCATCCACTAAGGGGATTATTATCGACAAACAACTTTTTGCGAGAGCGAAAAAGGATAAAATCCAGAAGGATCAGGAAAAGAATCAATTAGCTAAATTGGATGACCAGCATGCTATTGCGGTAAACGAATTGAGAACTATACTTATAGACAAGTTAATGTCTATGGTTAAAGGGAAGACAGCTCAAGGAGTGAAAACCATCTACAAGGATGATTTAATCCCCAAAGGTCAAAAATTTACCAAGGAAATTTTAAGAGATCTGGATTATACTTCTATTGATTACAGTAATTGGACGACCGACGATAATACCAATAATTTGATAGCGAGGTTGTTACACAATTACAACATCAAATTAAATGAGGAAATTGGGAAGTACAAGAGAGAGAAATTTAATATCAGCATAGGAGATGAACTGCCTGCAGGAGTATTAAAATTAGCCAAAGTTTATATGGCTAAAAAGAGAAAACTTCAGGTTGGGGATAAATTAGCTGGACGACACGGTAATAAGGGGATTGTTTCCAAAATTGTAAGAATGGAAGATATGCCTTTTTTGGAGGATGGAACACCTGTTGATATTGTTTTGAATCCACTAGGAGTACCGTCGAGGATGAACCTAGGTCAAATATTCGAAACCGTTTTGGGTTGGGCCGGAGAGAAACTAGGTGTAAAATTTGCTACGCCTATTTTTGATGGTGCTAGTCAAGAGGAGATAGAAACATGGATTCAAAAGGCCTCTTTGCCTTCCTTAGGTCAGACTTATCTTTACGATGGGGAAACAGGAGATCGATTCCACCAGCAGGCAACAGTAGGTGTTATCTATATGTTGAAGTTGTCTCACATGGTAGACGATAAGATGCACGCAAGATCTATTGGTCCTTACTCTTTAATTACCCAGCAACCATTGGGTGGTAAAGCTCAGTTTGGTGGACAGCGATTCGGTGAAATGGAGGTATGGGCACTCGAAGCATTTGGCGCAGCTAATATTTTGCAAGAATTATTAACCATTAAGTCAGATGATATCAATGGAAGAGCCAAAGCATACGAAGCTATCGTAAAAGGAGATAACCTTCCAACACCTTCTATACCTGAATCTTTCAACGTATTGGTGCACGAATTGAGGGGGCTTGCATTGGATATTAAATTTGAATAAGATTAGAAAAGGGGTGGCCGGATTATTATTGAATAGAATTAAAATCTAAATAATGTCTTTTAAAAAACAAAGTCAAGTTCAGAGTCAAGACTTCGAGACCATTACCGTAAGTCTTTCTTCTCCAGATGATATTCTTCAAAGATCTAAAGGGGAAATACTCAAACCTGAAACGATTAATTATAGGTCCTACAAGCCGGAACGTGATGGCTTGTTTTGCGAAAGAATATTCGGTCCTGTTAAAGATTATGAATGCTATTGTGGCAAATATAAGCGAATAAGATACAAGGGAATTGTCTGTGATAGATGTGGTGTTGAAGTAACTGAAAAAAAGGTACGAAGAGAGCGTATGGGGCACATTAAGTTGGTGGTTCCTGTCGTTCATATTTGGTTTTTCAAATCTCTGCCCAACAAAATTGGTTATTTGCTAGGATTGTCTTCCAAAAAATTAGAATCAGTTATTTATTACGAAAGATTCGTAGTAATTAATAGAGGTATTAAGGCAGATTTATTTGATGAAAAGGAAAATTATCCTTTGCTAACAGAAGAAGAGTATTTAGAAATTATGGAGACTCTTCCTCCTGAAAATCAACAATTGGATGATTCAGATCCCAATAAATTCATCGCTAAAATGGGAGCTGAAGCGATTAGAGATTTATTGGCTACTCTAGATTTAGATGAGTTATCCTTCGCTTTGAGAAATCAAGCAAAACACGAAACCTCTCAGCAGAGAAAGTCAGAAGCCTTGAAACGTCTTAGAGTAGTAGAAGCTTTCCGGGATGGATTGACGAGACAGGAAAATAGACCAGAATGGACCATTATTCAATACTTACCTGTGATTCCACCGGAATTGAGGCCTTTGGTCCCTTTAGATGGAGGTCGTTTTGCAAGTTCGGATTTAAATGATCTCTATAGAAGAGTTATTATTAGAAATAACCGATTAAAGCGCTTGCTTGAAATAAAAGCTCCTGAAGTTATTCTTAGGAATGAAAAAAGAATGCTTCAAGAAGCAGTAGATTCTTTGTTTGATAACTCCAGAAAATCCAATGCGGTTAAAGCGGAAGGTGGAAGAGCTTTAAAGTCTTTGAGTGATATTCTGAAAGGTAAACAAGGTAGATTCCGTCAGAATCTTTTAGGTAAGCGGGTAGATTATTCTGGTCGTTCCGTCATTGTTGTAGGGCCTTCTTTGCAACTTCACGAATGCGGTATCCCTAAAGGTATGGCTGCCGAACTTTTCAAACCTTTTATTATTAGAAAATTAATTGAAAGGGGAATAGTTAAAACAGTTAAATCTGCTAAAAAATTAGTTGATAAAAAGGACTCTGTTATCTGGGAAATTTTAGAGAACGTGATGAAAGGGCACCCAGTATTATTAAACAGGGCACCTACTTTGCACAGATTGTCTATTCAATCTTTCCAACCGAGGCTGATTGAAGGAAAAGCGATTCAATTACACCCCCTCGTTTGCGGTGCTTTCAATGCGGATTTTGATGGAGATCAAATGGCAGTTCACGTACCTTTGAGTCAAGCTGCTGTTTTGGAGGCTCAAATGTTGATGTTATCAGCACACAATATGTTGAATCCTCAAAACGGATCTCCTGTTACCTTACCTTCTCAGGACATGGTTTTGGGATTGTATTATATCACTAAAGAAAAGAAATCAACTAAAGAAGTTGTGGTTAAAGGAGAAGGAAGAAGATTTTATTCTCCAGAAGAGGTCATTATTGCTTTCAATGAAGACCAGGTAGATTTGCACGCTGGTATTGAAGTTAGGCTTCGAGAGAATACAGCAGATCCAACTTCTAATTTAATTAGAATTCAGACCACAGTGGGTAGGGTATTATTGAATGAAGTAGCCCCTAAAGGCATTCCTTTTATCAATCAGTTATTAACAAAAAAGGCACTCAAAAATGTTATTGCTGATGTGCTAAAGAGAACGAGTTTCAGTGTTACTGCCGATTTCTTGGATGCTATAAAAAATCTTGGTTTCATGTGGGCTTTTAAGGGAGGATTGTCATTCAACTTAGGAGACTTAATTACACCAAGTATTAAAGTTAAAACCCTGAATGAAGCACAGCAAGAAGTAGATGAGGTCTGGGATAACTACAATATGGGTCTTATTACCAACAATGAGCGATACAATCAAATTATTGATAAGTGGACTTATGCGGATAATAGAATCACTGATACATTGATGAAAGAATTGGCTACCCACAAACAAGGATTTAACTCAGTATATATGATGTTGGATTCTGGGGCTAGGGGTTCCAAACAACAGATTAAGCAGTTATGTGGTTTGAGAGGATTGATGGCTAAGCCAAGAAAATCAGGAGATACCGGAGGAGCAGTTATCGAAAACCCCATCCTTTCTAATTTTGTCGATGGATTATCCGTATTGGAGTACTTTATCTCTACTCACGGTGCAAGAAAAGGTCTGGCAGATACTGCCTTAAAGACTGCAGATGCGGGATATTTGACTCGTAGATTAGTGGATGTCGCACAAGATGTCGTAATCATGGAAGAGGATTGCAATACACTCAGGGGTATCGAAACGGAGGCGCTAAAGGATAATGATAAAGTTATTGAACCGCTATCTTCAAGAATTGATGGTAGATACACTTTATACGATGTATACCACCCTGTAACAGATGAATTAATGGTCAAGTCCGGTGATTTTATCTATAGTGATATGGCTAAATTAATCGAGACTGAAGGAGTAGAAAAGGTGACGATTAGATCTGTATTAACATGTGAAACTAAGAGGGGGGTATGTTCTAAGTGCTATGGTATGAACCTGGCCACTGGTAGAATTGCAGAGCGGGGTGATGCAGTTGGAATTATTGCGGCCCAATCAATTGGTGAACCAGGTACGCAGTTGACCTTGAGAACCTTCCACGTTGGTGGTATTGCATCTGTTTCAAAAACAGAATCAGAAATTACTTCTAAGTTCGATGGTAAATTAGAGTTTGATGGCATTCGAACTACTGAGAGTTTAGATCCTGCTGAAGGAAATACTCAAATTGTTCTCTCGAGAACCGGAGAAATTAGAATTGTAGATGAGAAGACTGGTAAATTATTTGTTTCCAACCATATTCCTTATGGAGCCTCTCTTTTCGTAAAGGATGGACAGAAAATAAAGAAGGGAGATTTAATTTGTGAATGGGATCCGTTTAACGCAGTTATTGTTTCTGAATTCTCAGGTAAAGCAGTGTTTGAATCTATTGAGGAAGGTGGGACCTATCGAGTGGAGCGGGATGATCAAACGGGTTATGTAGAAAAGGTAATTATTGAATCTAAGAATAAGAAAAAGATTCCAACTATCCGAATTATGAGTTCAGATGGTCAGGAAGAATTAAAGCACTATAATCTTCCTGTAGGATCTTATATTTCCATAGACGATAATGAATCTATTAAAGCGGGACAGAAAATTGCCAAAATACCTAGATCTTTAGGAAAGATTCAGGATATCACAGGTGGTTTACCTAGAGTTACTGAGCTATTTGAAGCAAGAAACCCTTCTAACCCTGCTACTGTATCCGAAATTGACGGGGTAATCAGTTTTGGTAAAATTAAAAGGGGTAACAGAGAGGTGATTGTTGAAGCCAAAGATGGGCAGAAGCGAAAATACCTAATCGGTTTATCGAGACACGTATTGGTTCAGGATGGTGACTTTGTTAGAGCAGGTACCCCATTATCAGATGGAGCAATAGCTCCTAAAGATATTCTAAATATCAAAGGTCCTTTTGCTGTCCAGTCTTATTTGGTTAACGGAGTTCAAGAAGTATACCGCTCCCAAGGTATTACCATTAACAATAAACATATTGAAGTAATTACTCGTCAAATGATGAGAAGGGTGCAAATCGAAGATCCGGGTAATACCACTTTCTTGGAAGGAGAGGCAGTAGAAAAGTATGATTTCTTAGAACAGAATGATTGGATTTTCGATAAAAAGTTAATCACAGATGCCGGGGATTCTGCAAATCTGAAAGAAGGACAGTTGGTTACTTTAAGGCAATTAAGAGAAGAAAACTCTTTACTGAAGCGAAACGATAAGGATTTGGTTCAATATGAGGATGCCATGGCAGCTACTTCTTCTCCTTTATTACAGGGTATTACTAAATCTTCCTTGGGAACTACTAGCTGGATTTCAGCTGCTTCATTCCAGGAAACAACTAAGGTTCTTAGTACAGCAGCTATTGGTGCTAAGCAAGATCATCTATTAGGATTAAAGGAAAACGTAATTGTAGGTAAAAGAATCCCTGCAGGTACTGGATCTAGAAAATACGATAGAATGATTGTTACTACCTCAGAAGCACAAGCAGAAATTGAGGCTAAAAGAGCCGAAATGGAGCAAATGATAGAAGAGGATTAATATAATCTAAGCCTAAACTTGAATTAGGGGTATTCATTTACTAATGAGTATCCCTAATTTTTTCCATATATCTAGAAATATATTTTCCAAGGATGTCAAATTCAATATTCACCCTATCTCCCTTTTTCAAGGTATTAAAATTTGTGTGTTCAAAAGTATAGGGAATAATAGCCACTTGGAATTGATTATGGTGAGGGTTAATGACAGTCAAACTAACCCCATTGATACATACTGAACCCTTATCTACTAATAAATGGTGGTGCTCTGCTTGATATTCGAAGGAAAAATACCAACTGCCTTCCCTTTCTTCTACTTGTGTACAAATACAGGTCGCATCAACATGTCCTTGAACCAGATGTCCATCTAACCGACTATTGGCTTTCATAGCACGCTCAAGATTCAAATAATCCCCTATTTTTAATTTTCCTAAATTAGACCTGTTTAAAGTTTCCTCAATAACTGTCACCTTATAAGTTTGATCTTCAATTTCTACTACAGTAAGACATACTCCATTATGGCTGATGCTTTGGTCAATTTGAACTTCATTAGCTATTTCAGATAATATGGTTAATGTTTGGTTAGTGCCTTTGGTTTCAATTTTTATTACCTGACCTTTAGATTCAATTATACCTGTAAACATATTAGGTGTTTTAGTTAATTCAATAAACC
>CALAZP010000281.1 GCA_937926355.1 uncultured Saprospirales bacterium | reverse complement strand
GGCATACATCCAGTCCATTCCATTTTCTGCTACTAAGGGCATCAAACTCTGGGTTAATTCTTCTACTGTTTCATTGAAAGCTTCTGACGGAGAGTGACCATTTTTTCTCAATACATCATACTGGGCGGCAAATATTCCTTGAATAGCTCCCATTAAAGTTCCTCTTTCTCCTGTTAAATCACTGAAAACCTCTTTTTTAAAGGTCGTTTCAAATAAGTAACCAGATCCGATTCCAATGCCTAATGCTATTGCTTTATCTCTTGCTTTACCAGTTGCATCTTGGAAAACTGCAAAACTAGAGTTTAAGCCTCTTCCTTCTAAGAATAATCTCCTCAAACTGGTACCGGAACCTTTAGGAGCGGCTAGGATAACATCTACATCCGCACTAGGTATAATACCTGTTCTCTCCTTGTAGGTAATACCAAATCCATGAGAGAAATATAAGGTCTTTCCAGGAGTGAGGTATTGCTTTAATGTTGGCCATACAGCAATCTGTGCTGCATCGGAAAGTAAATATTGAATAATGGTGCCTTTTTCAGCTGCTTCCTCAATTGAAAAAAGAGTTTTTCCAGGTTCCCATCCATCGGCTATTGCCTTATCCCAGGTAGGTGAATCCTTTCTCTGCCCAACAATTACATTGAATCCATTGTCTTTTAAATTGAGCGCTTGCCCAGGACCTTGTACTCCATAACCGATGACAGCAATGGTTTCGTTTTTGAGTACTTCAATTGCTTTAGATAGAGGAAATTCCTCTCTAGTAACTACGGTTTCTTCGACACCTCCAAAATTGATTGTAGCCATTTTAATATTTGCTTTTATTCAAAAAAATAAGTTTAAGTTGGTTTGGAATCCGCTAAGATAGAAGAAAATAGATAAACTTAAAGCCTTATTTTTGCACCAATTAAACATGCTGCTATGAGTGCGAGAAACAGTGATTCTGATCAAAAACCTAAAATAAAGAAAGGACAATTAAAGAACGCTGTCAAGATTTTCAAATTTATTAAACCCTATCGTTGGAATTTTATTTTTGGTTTGATTATTCTAAGTTTAGGTACCCTCACTTTCATGATTTTTCCTGGTGCTATGGGAGAGATGGCAGACGCAGCAACAGGTAATTCCAAACGAGGATTTACCCTGATGCAATACGGTATGGTATTTTTGGTTCTGCTGGTCGTTCAAGCTGTTTTCTCTTATATAAGAACCATATTATTCGCTATTGTAAGTGAAAAAGGAATGGCGGATGTAAGAAAGGCGTTGTACGAAAAACTCATTACTCAAGAAATATCATTTTTTGAACAACGAAGGGTAGGGGAGTTAACAAGCCGAATCACCGCAGATGTAGAACAATTGCAAACGGCATTCTCCATTTCGTTAGCAGAATTTATTCGGCAAGTAATTGTGTTGGTGGCTGGAATCGGTATAATAGCTTGGTTGACTCCAAAATTATCGCTTATCATGCTCTTGACTTTTCCCGGAGTGGTGGTCATCGCTATTATTTTTGGAAGATATATTCGGAAAATTTCTAAAAAGCGACAAGATGAATTGGCTAATAGCAATGTAATTGTTGAAGAGACCTTTCAATCTTTTTCAGTCGTCAAATCGTTTGCCAACGAATGGTTTGAAGTTTTCCGATTCTCTAAATCCGTAGATCAATTGGTTAAAGTGGCCCTCAAGTATGCGCACTACCGAGGTTTATTCTTTGTTTTCATTTTTCTAATCCTTTTCGGAACTATCATTTTTATTCTTTGGCAGGGAGCGCGATTAGTAGAGTCTGGAGATATGCAAGTTGGGGATTTATTTTCTTTTATCCTCTACACTGGTTTCATAGGCGGGGCCATTGGAGGGTTGGGAAATTTATATACCACTCTAGCTGGTGCTGTAGGAGCTACCGAGCGAATTGTTGATATATTGGATCACCCTTCGGAAATTGAAGCCAAACAAATGAATTTAGCAGATGAGGGTATTTCCCTACAAGGAGCAATTCAATATCAAGGAATTACCTTTGCCTATCCTACTAGACCGGACCAATTGGTGCTTAAGGGAATTGATTTAACCATCCAAAAAGGTCAACGAATTGCATTAGTGGGAAGTAGTGGAGCTGGTAAATCTACTATTGTACAACTTCTTTTACAGTTTTACTTACCTCAAAGTGGGCAAATATTATTTGACGGCAAACCAGCAGAGGAATACGATTTGACTTTTTTGAGAAAAAATATCGGAATAGTACCTCAGGAAGTCCTTTTATTCGGCGGAACTATAGAAGAAAATATCCTTTATGGTCAACCCCACGCCACCAAAAAGGAGGTAGAAGATGCTGCTCGTCAAGCAAATGCATTAGAGTTCATTAGGTCTTTTCCCGAAGGGATGCTAACTATAGTTGGGGAAAGGGGGGTAAAATTATCTGGTGGACAAAGACAGAGAATTGCTATTGCAAGAGCGTTATTGAAAGATCCTGCTATACTGGTATTGGATGAGGCTACGTCTTCATTAGATGCCGAATCAGAAAAACTCGTTCAGGAGGCGTTGGATGGGTTGATGAAGGGGCGTACTTCCATTATCATTGCCCATCGATTGGCAACCATCAGAGAGGCGGATAGAATCTATGTTATCGATGAGGGGAAAATTGTGGAAGAAGGAACCCATGATTCTTTATTTGATATAGAAAACGGAATTTATAAGCATCTTGCTCAATTGCAGTTTGATTTGAATTAAGTTATGTTGCAGATTCGTACCGAACACTCATTAGAAAAGCTTCATACCTTCGGCCTCAAAGTCAAAGCGCATCGTTTTGTTGAAGTTTCCTCCGTTCAAGAAGTTAAGGCTTTGAGTCAATTAGATCTATCTCATGTGCTTATTTTAGGAGAGGGTAGCAATATTCTTTTTACAAAGGATTTTGGTGGTCTGGTAATTAAAAATAATATTCTTGGTAAAGAGGTATTGTTGGAATCCAATCAAGAGGTGGTTTTGCGCATTGGCGGAGGAGAAAATTGGAATGAATTGGTGGAGTGGGCGGTCGAAAATGGATGGGGTGGTGTGGAAAATTTAATTGCTATTCCCGGTAGCGTTGGAGCTGCTCCAGTGCAAAATATTGGAGCCTATGGAGTGAGTATCGCGGATATAACGGTTCAAGTGGAGGGAATCTATCTGGATTCTGGTAAGCATCAAATATTTTCAGCTGCAGAATGTGGTTTTCGTTATCGTTCTAGTATTTTTAAAACTTCGTTAAAAGGAAAGTTTTTTATTACCCATATAGTTGTTCAACTAATTCCAGCTGCGGCTCACTCTTTAAAAGTAGCATATCCAGCTCTTCAAAAGTATCTTCAAAGTGATTTGAAACCGCCTAACATAGAGCGCATTGCAGAGGCAGTAAGAGCGATTAGATGGAGTAAACTCCCCAACCCTAAGGAGGTTGGAAATGCAGGAAGTTTTTTTAAGAACCCTGTAATTACAGCCGATGAGCTAGCCTTCCTCCAAAACGAATTTCCCGAAATCCCCGCATTCGAGGAAGGAATGGGACAATATAAAATCCCCGCTGCTTGGCTGATTGAAAAAGCAGGTTGGAAAGGCAGAAAAATAGGAAATGTAGCATCTCATCAAAACCAACCTTTAGTACTCGTTGCTCTTTCAACAAATGCGAAAGGACAAGAAGTGGAAGAATTAGCCAAGGAAATTCAACGATCTGTAAAAGATAAGTTTGATGTAGATTTAGAACCTGAGGTTAATATTCTGTAGCCTTATCTTTTTTGTCATACCTTTTTACTCTAGCTCTGGACTTAAATGGAATATACCGATAGGGTTTGGTTTCCAAATCTATTAAGACCTCATCCAAGTCAGTACTCAATTTATTGAGATGGTGGTATAAACTATCGTCTGTGATTAACATGCCTAAAGTTCCCTCACCTTCTTTAAGCCCCGAAATGATGGAAGATAAGTCTTGAATAGTAGGTTGTAGTGTTGCTAGGGTTACTTTCAAAGATTCAACAGAGGCCTCGGTAGCGTCAAGGGTATTTCCAATATTAGCATCTGCAATAGCCTTGAGTGTTTTTTCTGTGCTAGTCAGAATGGATTCAATTTTTTCAGAGTTATTTTCAAGGGTATTGGAGAGCCCTGCTAAATTCGAAAGGGTATTTTCAATATTTTTTGAACTCCTTCCCATTAAACGGTCTAAATGGCCTGTCGTACTTTTTAGATTGGCCATAGTGACTTGAAGATCTGACATGGTTTGAGCCAGTAAGTGGTCAGAACTTGGGTCTAACATTTTTTGATTAAGCGTATCTAAAACTTCACTTAATCCAGCAGATAGTATTTGCGTATAAGCCTCCAGGGTAGCTGCATCCAACATAGATTCTAACATTCCCCTATTTTGACCAATCAAATAATCACCACTTTCAGCACAATCTGGTCCACTGCAATCCTGATCGTATTCTAAAAAAACGGCTTTATCTCCCATAAAACCAGTGGTAACAATGACAGCTTTGGTATTTTTAGGCAGTCTGATTTCTTTTTTTACATCTAATACAGCAACAATGGTGTTGGGGTCTCCGGGCTTGAGGTAGATGTCAATGACTGTTCCAATTTCTAAACCATTTTTGATCACTTTTGTGGAGGGCAACATCATTTCTGCGTCCTTGTATTCAACGTAAAATACATTGGAAGTAGAGAGTAGATTTTTACCTTTTATAAATTGGAATCCCCATATAAACAAAGCAAGTGCTATTACTGCTAAAATCCCAATTTTTATTTCTTTTTTCATGGATAACGACTGGTTGATGCATTAGATTCGTCCCGAAAGTAATAAAACTTTTATTTCAATCGCATGGGAACTTCGCTTTCTGATTTTTTAAAAGTTACGATAAAAGCATCTTTAAAACCATTGGATCTAGCTAATGTTTGATATTCCTTTGCTTTTTCGACAGAAGGGCCAGCTGAACAGAAGTACTTATAGATGGAACCTTCTTTCTTAACTTTAAGTGGACACCCTAAATTAAAATCACTTTTCTCCTTTGGCTTACTCAGAGCGAGTATTTGAACGTAATATTCTTGATCAAAAGTGGAAGGGTTAAGGCTAGCTTTATTTTCAATCGGTCTTACAAATTCAGTGGTTGGAGATTGACCTGCAATCAATTGGGTGGCGGAATTTTGCCAATTAATTTCATAATATTC
>CALAZP010000280.1 GCA_937926355.1 uncultured Saprospirales bacterium | reverse complement strand
ATCCCATAAACTATACAAGTTCTTGTTTAAGGATTTGTAACCGTTGTCCTTATACCATTAGGTAAAGGATGATGGAGTATTAACAAACAAGTATGCTAAGGTATCCGACTTACAGGTGTTTTGCAACGGTTTTGTTTTTTATTACTTCAACGATTTCCCTTTCTGCTCAGTTAATCGGAGATTGTGTAGGTGCTCAAGTCATCTGTTCAGATGCTACTTTTGAGGCCAATCCGTTTAACTCAGGAGTTGTCAATGATTTTAGAAATCCTAATAACGATAAAGGTTGTTTGGAAAGTGGCGAGAGCAACGAAGGCGCTTGGTACTATTTCGAATTGCGGACGGATATGCCTCCTAGTTTGGGATCTCTGGAGTTTACCCTCACTCCAATTCCTGTTCCTGGTTATGATTTAGTAGATTACGATTTTGCCATTTATGGCTCTGATCTCCAATGCGATAGTTTGGGTAGCCCCATTCGCTGTTCTTATTCTTCTCAATATAAAAGTGTAGCAACCGGTCTTAAATCAGGATATACCCAAACTTCTCAAGGTTGGTTAGATGCTAATAATGAATATACTGATGGATTTGTAGCTCCTCTTGACGTTTTACCAGGAGAAGGTTTTTACCTCTTTATTGATTATTTTACCACCAGCACCCAATCTGGAGGGTTCACCTTAGAATGGGGTGGACCAGCTGCTCCTTACCTCAATTGTATTGCCAATCCCAATTGCGAAACAGTATCGGTTGAAATTACCAATACTCCTGAGATTTGCCAGCGAAGTGGCACCATTCCACTTACATTGGACTTTAATTTGTTTGTCGATACCCCTACTGTATTTTGGTCTGGAGATGCCACCGCTAACGCTTGGATCAACAATCCTAATGCTTCAAATGCTGAATTGGTAATTCCTGATCAATTTTCCGGACAATTTGAAATCTATGTTGAGGCCAGCGAGGGGACATGTACGGATAAGGATACCCTTTTATTCACTATTACTTCTGCTCCAGAGTTAATGCTTGTTGGACCATCTGCTATCTGTCCAGATTCTTCAGTTACTTTGGAAGCCTCTCCAGGGTATGACCAGTATATCTGGAATGGAATTAATCGAAATAATCAATATACCACGAGTAAAGAAGAAGAAATTACCTTAATAGCAAGGACCTTAAAAGGATGTGCTGATACGATTAATTTTTCCACCTTTCAAAGAAGGTCACCAGATAGCTTAATTGTTGGTAAACCCTATTATTGCGAGGGCCAGGCTTCTTTTCTAACTTTACCTGCGGATATTCAAACAGCCTTATGGTCGACTGGAGCAACGACCTTAAATTTGAACATTGGAATAGATACCACCATAACAGTGATAGCGACTGATAGCTATGGATGCACTTTTTCAGATAGTATCGCACTAAACAGCAGACCATTGCCCGATCCTGGATTGCCTTCCAATGCAGCTATTTGCGGAAATGATTCCCTAACACTAAAAGGTCAACCGGGTTTTGAGGCCTATCTCTGGCTAAACGGATCTGTTGATTCTATTTTTAAAACCAATACCCAAGGTTTATATATACTTGAAGTAGTCGATAGTAATGGGTGTTCAGGAATTGACTCCATAAGAGTTGTGGAGCATCCCTTACCCCAGCCGATGATTACGCCATTAAGTCAGTTTTGTCAGGGGGATACCCAAAGCTTGGTGCTCAATCAACCTTATGATTCTTATCTGTGGTCGTTGGATAGTGCGGTGGCTCCTTCTATTGCTATTTCACAACCAGGTAATTATTGGGTTGAGGTAGTGGATAGTAATGGCTGCTCAGGCACTGCTTCTTATACGCCTAATATTTTGCCTGCGCCCAACTTAACCATTGATGGGATTCCTTCTTTCTGTGTAGGGAGCTTTACCACCTTAAATGCAACTCCAGGTCTTAGTGACTATTTGTGGTCGAACGGTGCTTCTTCTTCTGCAATTAATGTGTCAATAGATACTTTAATTTCAGTATCTGCCAAGGGAGCAAATGGATGCTTTGGATATGCAGAAATTGAGGTTCGGGAAACAGCCGCAAAAGCACCGTTTATACTAGGCGATTCTATCGTTTGCGATGGTTCTTCGATTACTTTAGATGCTGGTCCTTATTTTACTTCCTACGATTGGGACGGTTTGGGGACAAGCCAATTTCTACAAGTCGATCAGGGAGGTACTTATGGCATATCGGTAAGCGACACCTCTGGTTGTACGGCTAGAGATTCTATTACCATTCAATTGGTTCAACCCATTCGGCCTACTATTAATGGAATAGATACTATTTGCCCAGGGTTCAATACCCAACTTAGAGTTGGAAATCCTTCGGGAAACTTCACCTCTTTTTTTTGGTCCACAGGAGATACGCTTGATTTAATTACCATTGATAGTGGCGGTACTTACGTGGTTGAGGTGATGGATGTGGAAGGTTGTACGAGTCAAGATACTTTCATTGTAGGGGAGAATACGCCTCCACCATTTTCAATAATTGGCAATCCTTATTTCTGCCCTGGCGATTCAACTACCTTAAGCATCAGTACTCCTGCTCAATCGTATTTGTGGATTGTTGACACCCTCCAGATTACCAATCCTACCGTTACGATTGGAAAAGCCAGTAAAGTAGGAGTCATTGTTACAGCAATCAATTCTTGTATTGCTTCCAAAGAAATTGAAATTGAAGCCCGAATTACACCCAGTTTTAATTTTGAAGGTCCTTCTGGAATCTGCCCGGGAGATTCCGTTGTAGTTGCTACCAACGGTTCATTTGCTCAATATCAATGGTCAACATCCTCTAACTCCCCTTCAGTTACTATTAATCGTGATGATACCATACAATTAACGGTAGTGGATTCCTTTGGATGTATGGCTACTAGAGATACGGTATTTAGTTTTTACCCTAATCAAAAAGTGGATATTCTTGGAGATACTTCTATTTGTGAAGGAGCCACTGCATTGTTTACTGTACCTGATATCTTTAAGGATGCAGTTTGGAATTACAATTCCCTTGGCGATACTTTTATTACAGATATAGGTGATACCATTAGCGTAAATGCAATTGATTCGAATGGCTGTGAGGCCTTAGGACAAATCTATTTAGAAGTACTCCCTTTACCTGAAATTCAAATGGAAGGAGATACCATATTCTGTGAAGGAGAAGCCACTACCTTGAAAATTACAGAACCTTTTGCCGAAGTGTACTGGTCTTTTGGTGGTGTTTCTGATTCAGCTACTTTTTCTCAACCTTATAACGGCTATGTGGAAGTAGCTGATAGTAACTTTTGTAGGAATACTCAAACTTTCCAAGTGGTTGAAATTCCGCGACCAATAGCACTAGCTGGGCCAGACCAATATATTAATTGTGGTCAGAACCAAGTTACCCTGAATGGCACTTCTATCAGTGCGCAACCTGTAATTTTAGAATGGGCTTCAAATAGATTTTCCAACTTCAGGTTGGGAGGTTCCATTACCGTTTCTGATTCTGGAACCTACGTTTTAATTGCGGAAGATAGTATTTATGGGTGTAGGTCCAATCCGGACTTTGCTTATGTTTTCAATGCGCAATATACTCCGGTAATTGATATTCAAATGGCCGATACGCTTGATTGTAATCAAACTTCCGTTTTGATAGATGGAAGCCTTTCCGAACAAAATAAATACCTCTCTTACGATTGGTACGACCAGCAAGGAAATCAACTGAATAACAATAATTCTTTTCAATATACTGCAACCGAACCTGGTAATTACACCTTTAAAATCGTAGATACCCGCTTTAATTGTCAAGCCGATACTACCTTTAATGTTCCTTCTAAAATCGAATATCCTATTATTGATGCCGGGCCTGATCAATGGTTAACTTGTACGGTTAATTCTATTGACCTAAAGGCGTCCTTAGATCTGTCTGCTTCTTCTCTTTCCTTTGGTTGGTTAGATAGCCTTTTACGTCCTATTGGTAATCCAAATGATTCTACGTTGGCAGTTAGACAGACCGGTACTTATTATTTTTCGGCATTCAATACAGACAATGGCTGTACTTCTTTGGATACGGTTCAAGTTGGAATTTCTATCCAACCTCCAATTGCAGACGCTGGCCCCGATCAATTTTTATATTGTGCTCAATCTTCTACTATTTTAGGTGATTCAAGCACTTCTGAAGGCCCGAACTTTATTTATGAATGGGTCAGCGATAATGGAACGTTTACTTCCTTTCAAAAAAATATTACGGTCAGGGATTCAGGTACCTTTTACCTTAAGGTGACCAACTTATTTAACCAATGTATCAGTTTGGACTCAGTAGCCGTCCATTTGCTTTCTAATCCTACTCAGAATGTAAAGTGGGAAGAAATCAGTACCACATGTGAAGGCAGTGGTGATGGATATGCCCTTCTCCTGGATATCGAAGGAGGAGTTCCACCTTTTACGCATTCTTTAAATGGAGGAAGTTTTAATCCCGTTCAGGGATTTGATCAATTAAGTGGAGGAACTTATCAAGTAGTTACCAAAGACTCGTTAGGTTGTAATTACTCCTCTAGTTTTACCATACCCGAAGGGAATAATTTGCAAGTATCTCTAGGTCCGGATCGAATCATTGAATTGGGAGATTCCATTCAAATTACGGGAAGGGTCAATATCAATCCCACTGAAATTACCTCTATAATTTGGAATAATACAGGGCCTTCCTCCTGCTCGGGAACAGGTTGTCTGAGTTTGCTCGACGCTCCTATTCAAGATAAGAGATATACTATTGAAGTCATGGATTCCAACGGGTGCATAGCCTATGATGACCTTTTGATTCAGGTGATATCCAATACAGGACTTTATGTTCCAAACGCTTTTTCTCCCAATGATGACGGTTTAAATGATGTTTTTATGATTATGGGAAAAGCCACTGGTTTGAAGACCATTTCCGATTTTAGTATTTATACCCGATGGGGGGAGAAAGTGTACCAAGTCCAAAATTTCTTACCTAACGATCCTGCCTACGGATGGGATGGAACTTTTAGGAATCAACTTCTCAACCCACAAGTTCTAGTATTTCAAATTAAGGTGGAAAAAATAGACGGTACTATTGAATATTTGGAGGGTGGAGTAACTCTTGTGCGTTAAAGTAAAAATTTGATAACCATTACTAAAGCGATGCTCACTGCCAAACCAAAGATGATTTTTAGAAAATCAGAACCTATCATTCGGAAGGTATTTTTTTCTATTTTTTGAGCCAATCTATAGCGAATAGCTATCTCTCTTCCAGCCAGCAATCCTATAAAAACATAGGTAGTGGACATAGGGACATTATTCAGCTCCTTAAAGTAGAATAAGATGAGTCCATAAGTTAAATCAATGATAGTAGCAGATCTGATATCCACCGTATTGGTCTTGGCTTTTACAATCTCTTGAATAGCACCTCCCTTGGAATAAAATATGTATCCCAATAGAAAAAGTAAAATAAGAAGGGAAATGATTAATCCCCATAGCGATAAATCACGGGGCAGATACACGTAGATATTTGCAAAATCTTGAATCAACCATTGACTCCATAAAAACCCAGTTGATAACCACTGAAGGGGAACCCAAATAGATTTGGCCCTTCGGGAAATGGGGTGGTCGATGAAGTATTTCTCTGCGATTTTTGTAATAGCAAGGTATAATATAATGGCGGTACCAAAAGCTACTCCATAGCCTGTAAAAGATTTGGCGACCATATCGCCTAAATTTTTTTCATTAAAGAAGGTCAAAATCAAAAAGGAAGTGCTTACTGGTATTCCTGTTCTAGTCAAACTCATTAAAACTAGCGGAGGTAAAATATAATACCAGGCAAATGGATCGGGTAGGGGATATTTTTCTAACCTGGAATACGATACATCCCCTCCATAATTGACCCAACCGTAAATCAAAGTAAAGGTTAAAATAGAACCTGCAAAAAACCACAAAGTGTACCACGGTCTGTCTTCGTTGGAACTCAAAAAAGTACCTAACGTCTGGATGCTATCATTGCCCACCACAGAATAGCCTGCTAATATAAATCCAGCCCACATGACCAAAATCGAATAATCCATAGCCCTTTTTTCGAACGGAAGATTAAAAGTACCTTTTTCTTAAAAGTTAAAGGTTAATTAAATTTAAAATTTTTATACCATTCTTATTTCGCTATCTTTACAACCCGTAACACGGTTACCACTAAAAGTAAAAAAGGTAAATGACTAAGTATATTTTTGTTACGGGCGGAGTATCCTCTTCTTTAGGAAAAGGAATCATAGCAGCTTCTTTGGCCAAGCTGTTACAATCCAGAGGATTCAAAGTTACTATTCAAAAATTTGACCCTTACATCAATGTCGATCCGGGAACATTAAATCCTTATGAACATGGGGAATGCTATGTAACTGATGATGGTGCTGAAACAGATTTAGACTTAGGTCACTATGAAAGATTTTTAAATACACCAACCAGTCAAGCCAATAATGTTACGACCGGTAGAATTTATAGTACTGTAATTAATAAGGAAAGATCCGGAGATTATTTGGGTAAAACAGTACAAGTCGTTCCTCATATAACTGATGAAATCAAAAGGAGGGTTCAGTTACTCAGCGCTGATAATTCTTATGATTTGGTGATTACAGAATTGGGTGGAACAGTTGGAGATATTGAATCTTTACCGTATTTGGAGGCTCTCAGACAATTGAGGTGGGAAATGGGTTCAGATCATTGTTTGGTGATTCATCTAACTTTAATTCCCTATCTGAAGGCCGCCAAAGAGCTTAAAACCAAACCCACTCAGCACTCGGTTAAGGAACTCCTCAATACAGGAATTCAACCTGATATATTAGTTTGCCGCACCGAACATGCATTGACCGAAGATATTCGCAGGAAATTAGCCTTGTTTTGTAATGTGGAGGTCAGTTCTGTCATCGAAGCTATAGATGCGGAAAGTATCTATGATGTTCCTTTAAATATGTTAGAGGAAAAACTAGATGAAACGGTAATCAACAAACTTAAATTAAAAGACAAAAAGGCTCCCGATTTAAAAGCTTGGAAGGATTTTTTGAAAAAACTTAAAAACCCAACTTCAGGAGTGTCTATTGGATTAGTGGGGAAATACAATGAATTACAAGACGCTTATAAATCTATTTATGAATCCTTTGTGCATGCTGGAGCCTACAATAAATGCAAAGTAAAAATTATTCCTATTCATTCAGAATCACTAGAGGGAAGTGAAAAGGAAATTACCAATAAATTAAAACACCTCAATGCTATTTTGGTAGCTCCGGGATTTGGGGAAAGAGGAATAGAAGGTAAGATTAGTGCCATTAAATTCGCCAGAGAAAGCCACTTACCTTTTTTTGGAATTTGTTTGGGAATGCAATGTGCTGTTGTTGAATTTGCTCGTCATGTAGGCGGACTAAAAGATGCTGCTTCTATTGAAATGGATCCCAATACACCTCACCCTGTCATTGATTTTATGGAAGATCAAAAGGAGATTACTCAAAAAGGGGGGACTATGAGACTGGGGGCCTATGCTTGTACTTTAAAAAAGGATTCTTTGGCTTACCAAGCCTATGGTCAAGAAAAAATTCAAGAAAGACATCGACATCGATATGAATTCAATAATGCCTATATGCGTTCTTTAGAGGATATGGGATTAATCACTGCTGGTATTAATCCCGATAAGGGTTTGGTTGAAATAATAGAGTTGAGCGATCATCCTTGGTTTTTAGCTACCCAGTTTCACCCAGAACTAAAAAGTACGGTTGAAAAACCCCACCCATTATTTGTCTCCTTCGTCAAAGCTGCCATAGGTCACCAGAAAAATCAATAAAGTAATTGTACTGACAAAGGCTATTGAATTAATAATAATATGCGGAAACTATCTTTGTTAGAGCTCAATCGTTTAGATACTGACACTTTCAAAGAAATGGCCAAAACCCCTTTGATTTTGGTTTTGGATAACATTAGGTCAGCTCATAATGTTGGTGCTGCATTTCGAACAGCAGATGGTTTCGCACTTCAAGGAATTCACCTTTGTGGTATTACTGCCCAGCCACCTAGTAGAGAAATTACCAAAACCGCTATTGGAGCTACGGAATCAGTTTCATGGACCTACTACAAGGATACCCTTGAATCTATTCAATGGCTCAAAAGCGAACAATACCAGATAATTGGGGTTGAGCAAACTAGCCATAGTAGTGATTTGATCAATTATAGCTTTGACTTTTCCAAACCGACCGCATTAGTATTTGGAAATGAAGTCTCCGGAATTTCCGATGCAGTCATTCCTTTTTTAGATGGGGCGGTAGAGATCCCTCAATGGGGAACTAAACATTCTTTAAATGTATCAGTTTGTGTCGGAATTCTCTCCTTTGAATTTGTTAGACAATATCAATTAAAAGGGTAGCACCTAAAGGTTAAATAATTGCGGAAACCTCTCCATGGGATGCCTAACTTTAGAAGTAATTAGAGATTAAGTAACCTAAGCGTAAATGGCTGTAGTAATCGGCAGAAAGCGTCTTATATGTTAGTGTCAATCAAATTGGTGCCACTAAAGAATGGAATCAAACTGTAAGATTTAAATTAATAAATCGTAAAGTGTTTTGCTTTCGTTCAGAGATTGATAGTCAATTTTATAATTATCCATTCGCTGCAGTAAACCAGAGTAATCTTCTTTTTGATGAACTTGAATCCCCACCAATGCAGGTCCCGATTCTCTATTGTGTTTTTTGGTATATTCAAAATGAGTTATGTCGTCGTTGGGACCTAAAACATTATTTAAAAACTCCCGCAAGGCACCTGCTCGTTGCGGAAATCGAATAATAAAATAATGTTTAAGGCCCTCATAAAGGAGTGACCGCTCCCTAATTTCTTGGGTTCTGGTGATGTCGTTATTGCTTCCGCTAACGACGCAAACTACATTTTTGCCCTTAATTACCTCCCTAAACTGATCCAAAGCGGCAATCGTCAATGCACCGGCAGGCTCCACAATCATCGCTTCTTCATTGTATAATTGAAGAATGGTACTACAGGCTTTTCCCTCGGGTACGAGTACCACCTCTTCGATCACTTGTTGACCTATTTTAAAGTTTAACTCGCCAACGCGCCTGACAGCAGCCCCATCTACGAAATTGTCAATATGATCTAAGGTGACAATTTTACCTTCCTTTAATGACTGATACATAGCAGGAGCCCCTTCTGGTTCTACACCGATAATTTTGGTATTAGGACTCAATTGCTTGATAACACTTCCCAATCCCGATATTAATCCGCCGCCCCCAACCGCTACGAAAATATAATCAATTGGATGCTCAGATTGTTCGAGAATCTCCAAACCGACCGTTCCTTGTCCTTCAATAATTTTAATATCGTTGAAAGGATGAACAAAAACCTTATGGTTGATCTCCGCATCTTTTATTGCTTCGGCATAAGCATCATCAAAAGTGTCTCCAACGAGCACTACTTCAATCATGTCCTTCCCGAATAATTTAACTTTCTTAATTTTTTGTTGAGGAGTAACTGCTGGCATATATATTTTACCTAATACTCCCAATTTTTGACAGGCAAAAGCTACACCTTGGGCATGATTTCCTGCACTCGCACATACGACCCCCGCTTTTAACAATTCGGGATCCATACTAGCCATTTTATTATAAGCTCCCCGAATTTTGTATGAGCGAACTTCTTGTAGATCTTCCCTTTTGAGGTAGATATTGGCTTGAAATTCAGCAGAAATATTATGGTTAAGGGAAAGGGGTGTCCATGTTGCCACCCCTTTTAGTCTTTCTTGTGCTTTTTTTACGGCTTTAATCTCCGCTAAATCTTTTATTGATTGAACCATAAATGGTTATTCACTTTCAGGTCTCAATTTTCTTACAGCTCTTCCTGCCTGCCACATTTCGCTTTCTCTTAATTCCTTTAATTCTTCTTCTAATTTAACCCGGTAATCTGGCTTGCTATTAGAGTCAATTGACTTTTGTGCTTCATTACCTGATGCTACACTTTCGTACAAGTCATTGAAAACCGGATATACTGCATCCCTAAATTTTTTCCACCAATCTAGTGCGCCTCTTTGAGCAGTTGTAGAACAGTTGGCATACATCCAGTCCATTCCATTTTCCGCTACTAAAGGCATTAAACTTTGGGTTAATTCTTCTACTGTTTCATTGAAAGCTTCAGATGGGGAGTGACCATTTTTTCTCAATACATC
>CALAZP010000279.1 GCA_937926355.1 uncultured Saprospirales bacterium | reverse complement strand
CCACGTTCAATTGCACCTAAAAGAGAATCTTGTTGAGTTTTATTAAATCGATGGATTTCATCGATAAATAGGATAGGGGAAGTTCCGTTAAAGAATTTGGCATCCTTTGCTTTTTGGATCACCTCTCGGACTTCCTTTACTCCGGAGTTAATGGCAGATAGATTAAAAAATGGAGTTTTCAACTCGTTAGAAATTAATTGGGCTAAGGTGGTTTTGCCGACTCCAGGAGGCCCCCAAAGAATAAAAGAAGGAATAGCCTTTTGCTCTAGTGCCATAGCCAACACCGCACCTGGACCCACCAGGTGTTCTTGACCTATATATTCCTTTAGTTGAGAAGGACGCATTCGTTCTGCTAGAGGTTTCATCAAACTTCTATTAAGTTTTTATTGTGTTCTGCTACTCGTTTTAAATAAGTGATGCATTCAGGTCCCAAACAAAATAGTAAGTCCAAAATTCCTATATTTCCAACAAATCCGTGCCTTTCTTGGAAAACTTGAGAATAGGGTAGTGGATTCCAAGGATTATTTTGTTTTTTGGAAGGGGTGAATAAGTTTCTAAAATCCCATTTAGCTTGATCGGGAAATATAAATCTCTGGGTTTCTTTTATTTCAATAGGTAAGCCTAAAATATGAATAATCAATTCGATAATTTTTAAATTAAGGTCATATAGGTAGGGGGGAGGATGATGAAAAACTTCCTGAATGAGATTTTCATAGTGCAAAAAATAGGGGGCTTTGCCGTAGGCAGTCTTGATAGAACTCCAATGAATTCTTGACCAATTTTCACTCCAATTAATTTTTACTTCTTTAACAGGGGTCTGTTGGTGTTTACCTTTTTCTAAAGGCACGCTTAAATAATTGATGCCATTAGCAGTCAAAATGGAAGTTTTGTTTCGCCCCCCCCCTTTTTGATAGTGTTCATTAGCTTCCAAAAACAAGCTACCACTGTAAATGCCCAGAGCAAAAAAAGGAATAGTGGGGAAGTATTGCGTTTCAATAATGGGCGAGTGTCGAAACAAACCAATCAGTTACTATGAATTTTGAAAAATTAAAAATAACAACACCAATAATGCCAAAGTGGATAAGGCAAATACCATTAAAGTTCTTTTAGCTTGTAGTTGCTTGCGCTGTGCTACTTTTCTTTTTCTTTGTGAATTTCCCATCTTATTGAATTTGTGGACAGTAATTTAGCAATTTCACCTCATTGCCAAATAATATTCTACTATTTTTTCATCAATAATAATGTCTTTTTGTTTAATGGGTTGTTTGAGATATATCCCTTCTAATGTTCTGCACCTGCTCAATGCCACATAAGTTTGACCATGTTCAAAAGCACCCCTTCCTAAATCTATAATAACGTGGTCAAAAGTTTTACCCTGAGATTTATGAATGGTTATCGCCCATGCCAATTTTATGGGAAACTGTTCAAAGGTCCCAATAGTCTTTGCCACAATTTTTTCTGAGTCGTTTTCGTCAATTTCATACTTAATCATTTCCCATTTTGCAGGAGTTAATTCTATGGTTCTTAATCCATCGTTATCGTTTATTTTTATCTTAATTAAAGAGGGAGATAATTCCTCAACTACCCCTAAGGTACCATTGACAAATTGCTTATCTGGATCGTTCCGGACAAACATGACTTGGGCATGTAATTTAAGTCTAAGACACTCATCAGCTGGTAAATAGTTGTTCCCATACTCTCCAGTAGTTTTGGATAAATAGACGGATTCCTCCATATCTATTTCCCTTAATTTTTTTTGGTTAATAGCCTGAGCTTTATGGTTAGTTGCTGTTAAGGTTATCACGTTGGATGCTATTGGTGCTGTGGGTGAGTATCTAGCGTTCAGCATTTCTAAATCTTCATAATCCATCCGATTTAGTCGGATGGAATCCAACAGTTTTAAAAAACTTTTTGATTCTTGTCGATATACCTTTTGAAGTTCAATGGTTTCATATTTAAATCCTTGTGTGATAACCTTTGAAGAGAAAAAGAAAGGAGTTGGGTATTTAGTAGTAAATAGCTGAGCTTCTAAATCGGATGATACTACAGGAGGGAGCTGGAAAAGATCACCAAAAAAAACAACTTGAACCCCTCCAAATGGTTCGTATCTATCTCTATTAATCCTCAAAGCATGATCTATATTGTCCAATAAATCTGCTCTGACCATGGAAATTTCATCTATGATTAATACCTCTATTTTTTTAAAAAGAACCTTGTTTTTTCTTCTTCTAATTTGGCTAGGATCCAATAATTTAGGCGGAAACCCAAAAAATGAGTGAATGGTTTGCCCCTTCACATTTAGGGCAGCTACCCCTGTTGGAGCCAAAACCACTACATTCTTATCAGTGGTATTGCGAAATATTTGAAGTAAGGTAGATTTACCTGTACCTGCACGTCCTGTAACAAAAACACTTTCTTTGGTGTTTTCAATCTTATCTAAAACATAATTAAAATCTGAACTAAGCTCAATAGGGGAGTAATTATTCAGCAACTTGAAAGAATTTTGAGTAATGGAAGTTTTCAAATTTAAAAAATTTTCGGTTCACCAAGATAAATGTCTAATGAAGCTTGGGACTGATAGTGTTTTGCTTGGAGCGTGGACCTTTTCTTCTGGACCAGAAAAAGTTTTGGATATTGGAACAGGAACAGGAGTTATAGCACTTATTATTGCTCAAAATAATTCAGAAGCTTTGGTAGATGGAGTTGAAATTGATTCAGATTCAGCTTCTCAAGCTGCTGTTAATTTTAACCAATCCCCTTTCGGAGAAAGACTGAGGGTAATCCATCAAGATATTCAATCATTCAGTGAAAATAATGAGGAGCGTTATGACTTATTGGTCTGTAATCCGCCATTTTTCACAGGTGGAACATTATCTGAAATATCTAGCAGAAACGCGGTAAGGCATACTGTTAAACTTCCACATGCAGATTTAATTCATGCAGCTAGAATGCTTCTTAATGAACAAGGAAGACTTAACCTTATCCTACCGTATATAGAAGGTCTTAGGTTTGAAGAATTAGCCAAGAATTACGGTTTTTATGTTAGGAAAATAACGGAAGTATTCACCAAATCTAACAAACCAGTCGAGCGATTACTCATGTCTTTCTCCAAAAAAGAGGGTTTCGTTGAAAAAGAATCTATAGCCATCCAAAAGGATAGTGATCTTAGAAACGATTGGACAGATGAATACAAGAAGCTTACTGAGGATTTTTATCTCAACCTTTAAAATTTAACTTGTAAACCAAGATTAGGGTTAATTCCATATCTATTGTAATATAACCAGCGTGCATTTTCATTACCAGTTAAATTATTAACCTTAATGTAAGAAGAAATTCGTGGACTAAATTGATACTCTAATTGCGCTGATAACTCCAATATAGGTAATAAAAATGCTTTTTCTATTCCTCCTTTTAAGTAGGCGATACGACTGTATTGGTTGAGAAATATGGAAGCGAGTAATTTTTGATTATTTGACGTGTAGGTAAGACCTCCTTCTAATTCAACTCCAATCCTGTGCCATGCAGCATCATTATTGCTAACATCAAAGGTTCGAGAAATGAATTTACCGCTAAGGCTTAAATTTTCTTTAATTGGCATCTTACCACTGACCATTATTGCAATGGTCTTGACGGTATCAAATTGGACATTGAAACGAGGAATAACATCTCCTGCAACCAAATTAAAAAGAGGTAATGCGGATTCCGTTATATAATTTATTTCCCCTTCATACGTAAGTTTCCCAATAGAGCCATGTGCTTTTGCATACACATTAAATCTGTCATTGGGCTGCAGTTGGATTCGCGTTTTAATAAAGGGATTGAACTGGGTCAAGGACTTTAGATTTTCCATGGTCCTTTTTCCATCAACTCCTATTTCTATAATTAAACCTTTGGGGATAATCTGGCTGGTTATATTAAGTGAGGGGTAAATTTTAAATTCTCCATTGGCTGGAACAAAATTTGCTCCAGCTTTTACTTTGAAAATTTGATGCCTGAAGGCAAAAGAAGGAGTTAAATTTAAGTAAGATAGATTTTGATCTGCAGTATCCCTATACTGATTGGTCGCTCCTTCAAATTGTACATCGACCGAATGCTTTTCTGCTATCCATTTTTCTATATGACCTGCAAATGATAATCCTTGTTCCCTAGCTGCGTAATTATCTTTGAGGTGATAAAAATTAGTATGAAGGGTATAATCTACTTTTAAATCATTTTCTTTGGCATTTGAAACTGATATGCTTGCATTCAGAGATTGGAAACTTTGAAAAACTTGTTCTGAAGGAAAATTAGTTATAGAGGCAGAATCCTCAGTGGTTCTAAATTGATAACCATAATAATGTAATCTTTCAATAGCATATCCAAGTTGTCCCTTAATGGCTATTGGACCAGTATAATAGGTTCCAAATAGGTGCCCTTCAGTCCAACTATTTTTTTGATTTTCAAATTTAGAATCATTATTTAATTGTGCATGATGAGCTGAAAATCCAATGGAATAATTTTCTGCACTTTTCCCTATTCCTATATTTCCTTCAAAACCAGCAGGCAACATGCCTCCTATTTTTAGAAATGAATTATAGATGGTGGCACTGGGATCTTTTTTTAAGGCAAGTGGCCTAATAGCGGGTGGAGCATAACTAACTTGTATCGGTTTGGCAGATACATTATAAGTCTGTGGAACAATGGAACTTTTAATCACTGGGAGCTCTGCCTGAAAATCTTTTTTCTCAGAGTCCTTTAACCTCACCTCGAAATCTTTAATCACATCCACCTTTTCAGTTGGTAAAGTTTGGGCATTCACCATAAAAGGAGTGCTAAAGAAAAAAAATGAGATGATTTTATTGTAAGCCATTATTGTTGTTTTTAATTGCCGTTATTGGAATTGAAGGGATCTTCTTCGTTGTTATTTAAACGACTGCCTTTTTCTATTTTCTCATTGACTTGATTAAGTTTTTCTTGCGCATCCCTAATCAGTTGATTATTCCCATTATAATTTTCTAAAAGCGCTTCTAGTGCTGCTCTTGAATTATAAAGGTCACCTTGGATGGTAAAAATATCGGATAACAATATGACAGATTGCGCGACCCAGTAAGGATATGCCGAACTTTCCTTGTTGGCGTTAATGCACAACTCTTTTGCTTTATCGTATTGTTTGGATTGATAATAAATGGATGCTTTCAAATACCTAGCCTCAGCAGTTTGTTCATTATCACTGGTTGCTATTAAATCTTCCAAATAGTTTAGAGCTTCACTGTAAGCTCCTTCGTCATAGGTTATTTTCCCCAGATAGTAATTGGCGGTATTTCTTTGGGAGACTTTTGCAGAGGGATGGTTAATTACTTTTTCAGCATACTGCCTTGCAATTTGCTGACTAGAGTTTCTATAAGCGGATTGCATGGTCCCTAATTGGGCATCAAACAAATCCTCAGGACTTGTAGCCAATGATTCAAGAGATTGATAATATTGTAAGGCTTTACCAAAATCTTGAGCATAATTATAAGCTATCAATGCAGCTTTCTTTAATGCAATTTGATAATAGCTACTAGGGCCGCGCACTACCACCTGATCATAGGCAAAAAGAGCTTGGTTAAACTCTTTTAAAATACTGTGACTTTCTGCCTTGATATATTGAGCTTTTAAAACAAAGGTTCCTTGGGGAAACTTATCTAGATAATTGGTGAATCCAATTATCGCACCTTTATAGTCAGCATTCTCATATCTTATTTCAGCTGTTCTAAAATTGATCGAATCCTTCTTGTAATCGTCTATGCTATAGCCTGGTAAATTTTCAATCAATTTAACGTACTCATTAGGCTGACCAAGATCATAGATATATATTTCTTCTAAAGAGTTCAACACCTGAGCAATTTCTTCTGGTTCAGGATTATTTTTAAAAATCTCTTTATAGTAAGCTACCGATGCTTCTAATTGACCAAGGTTATAGCTGATTAGTCCCAACCTTAGTAATCCATCATTGGTTAGATTAGTTTTCCCTTTAAAGTCAAAAACTAAAGTCCGTAGAGGCGATACTGCTTCTTGTAATTGACCGCTTTCTTGCAAAACTGCCCCTAGACTGTATAATGCGTCTGGAACATAAGGTGCATTGGGATAATTTTGAATGAGTGTTTTAAGTGCCTGTATTTTTTGGTTATTTCTTCCTCTTAAACCTTCAATTAACGCTTTTTGATAAATGGCATAAACAAAATCTCCCCGTTTTAAAGCTATTGCTTGATCGTAAAACTTAACGGCATCAGCATATTGGTTTTTCTTAAAATAAGCATCTCCTGTTTTGATCAAAGCATCCCCAAGAATTTCTTCTTTTGTGAGGTTTCCATATTGATCAATATTTCGACTTCTTATTAAATTAACAACTACCTGAAATTCTTTTATGGCCGTTTGGTAATTTTCTAACTTAAGATGGTTAAATCCGATAGCATATCTAGCAGTTACTTCGTGTACCCCGTTTGGCAACTCGTTATTTACCCTACTATAAATTTTTAGAAACTGATTGAAATTTTGTAAACTCTCCTCATACCTTTTATTTTGGTAAGCAATATCACCCATCCAAAAATATACCAACGCCTGAGTAACCGCTGTACCAGGATAATTTAAAGCTTCTTTGAAAAGCTGGAGCGCATTTTTCGAATCTCCCCCTTGTAATAATTGCAAGGCGCGATATACCAATACCTGGTGGAAAGATTGAAGCAAATCATTATTTTTATTAGGGATTCCTTGAAGTACTTCTATTGCCTTTTGATAATTTTTCGTGTTCAATAGAATAACTCCAATTAATTTCATGCTTTCTTCATAGAAAGGGGAATTTTCTTGGATGGTCTGTAAAGCTATTAATGCTTCATTAGGGTCGTTCAGTTCATAAGATAATTTACCGTAATTAAAAATAGCTTCTTCCGTTATTTGGAGGTCATAGGTCTGTTTTTTTACCAATGCCAAAGCTGATTTTGCTGATAATTTATCTCCCGTTTTAAGATAACAATCCGCTAGATAAAATAGGGCATTTTGACCCGATAGTGAGTTAAGGTTAGCTAATTCCTTAAAACTTGTTATCGCCTTTTCCAATTGGCCTGTTTGATATTGGGTGAATCCGAGTTGGTAGAATTCTTCTTCCTTTAAACTTGATTTTTCACTGGCATAATATTCTAAATAGGGTAGTGCCTCTGAATATTTTTTTTGTTCAAATAAGGATTGTCCAATGAGCTGATGTATTTCAGGTTTATTTCGAAGGCCTCTTTTATCTAAAATAGGAATGGCATAGGAAGCCAGCTCTTCATATCGGTTTTGAGCAAAGTAAATTTGACTCAGATAGTAAGGAATATAAGCATCATATTGAGCTTCAGATTCCGCGATCCTTAATGATGCAATTGCACGATCGTAATCACCATTGTAAAAGTGACATAACCCTTGATAGTAATTGGCGGTGTAATAATGCTCACCGGGAATAGCGGCCAATCGACTGAATTTATTCAATGAAGCATTAAAGTCTTTTAAAATAAAAAAACTATATGCCTGATTCAATTCAATTTGTTCAACTAAATCTTTTGGTAATTGATTGGATTGGATTTTCCCATAATATGACAAAGCTTCTCGATATTTGGAACCTTTGAAGTAATGATCTGCAATCGCTCTATAGGTGTAATCAGCATAAGAACTTGGCATAAAATTTTTAGCTCTGCTTATGGCTGATGAAATTGCTTGAGATCCAAACAAATTAATTTCTGATAAGACCTTATAGTATTCCAAAGTGAGTTTTTCCTCAGAAGTTAAAGCTGAAGTTTGGACTCTAGCAAAAGAAGCTAACGCTTGCTCATATAGCCCATTTTCAAAATAAGATAGACCCCGGTGATAGGGTTGAATGTCTTGGGATATGATAAAGTTCTCCTGAGCAAGACCTACCATGTAGCTTTGCCATAAAAATAATAATCCTAAAAGGTGCCTCATTTTAAGCCTGATTTAAGTCAAATCCTCCCTTAAAACTTACCCAGACTGATAATTATTGTAAAAATAAAATATAAAACTATTTATCAAATTCAGAAATGCCTTCTATGATTAGATTACAACATATTTCTAATTGACCTTGATCTATTACCAGAGGCGGGGCAAATCGAATGATATTTCCATGAGTGGGTTTGGCTAACAATCCAAGTGTGGCTAATTTCAAACAAATTTTCCAAGCTGTGTCCCCGTCCTCCTGATCGTTAATCACAATTGCATTTAATAGCCCTTTTCCCCTGATCGATCGAACTAATTTAGAGCGGTCAACCAATTCTTTTTGCAAATACCCTCTGAATATCTCCCCTAATTTTGCTGCATTCTCCGTTAAACCCTCAGATTCCAAAACCTCGATGGCCTTTTGTGCTACAACACATGCTAATGGATTTCCTCCATAAGTCGATCCATGTTCTCCTGGCTTAATGGTTAACATGATTTCATCGTCAGCTAAAACAGCAGATACAGGGAGGACTCCTCCGGATAACGCCTTTCCCAGTATTAAAATATCAGGCCTAACCTCTTCATGATCGCAGCATAATCTTTTTCCTGTTCTTCCCAAACCAGTTTGAACTTCATCGGCGATAAACAAGACGTTATATTTTGTGCATAACTCACGCACTTTCTTCAAATAACCTGTGTCAGGAACAACTACTCCCGCTTCTCCTTGAATGGGTTCCACCATAAAACCTGCCACATTAGGATCTTGGAGAGCTTGTTCTAAGGCATGGGTGTCATTGTAGGGAATGATCTCATATCCTGGCATGAACGGGCCAAAACCTCGAGTACTAGATGGGTCTGTACTAGAGGAAATTGCCCCTAGCGTTCTCCCCCAAAAATTACCTTCAGCGAATACTATTTTTGCCTTATTCGAAGGAATATTTTTGATATTATAACCCCATTTTCTGCATAATTTAACTGCAGTTTCTCCTCCTTCAACTCCTGTATTCATCAATAATACTTTGTCATAACCGAAATAGTGAGTCAAAAATTCCTCTGTAGGCCCCAAGCGGTTGTTGTAAAAAGCCCTAGAGGTTAGGGTTAATTGTTGAGCTTGTTGTGTTAAAGCTTTAATGATCTCAGGATGGCAATGACCTTGATTTACAGCAGAATAGGCTGCTAAAAAATCAAAATATCTATTTCCTTCTACATCCCATAAAAAAGGACCTTCTCCTCGCTCTAAAACAATGGGTAGAGGATGGTAATTATGGGCACCATATCGATCCTCAAGATTGATATAATAGTCTGTTTGGGTAAGCGACTTTTGCATAATATTTTTTTTGTTGGTTCAAATATTTATGTCGAACCGAATTTGTTTAAATATTGTATGTGTAACTCTTGCAGTTCAGGCACAGAATTCGTCAATGAAGGCAAAATTAAAGTTTTGATTCCTAACGATAAAGCATGATTGGCTGTTTGATATATACCTTCGGTAAAACAAAAACCAGCAAAGTGTAACTCTGGTAATTTTTCCTTTTCAATAGTAGCCGAAAAGGAAGGATGGTCAAAAAAATCTCGATAATCTTTTTCAGGATTTTGGCCAATTGTCAAAATAAGATATTCAGGGTCATTTATTAGCTCAGGTATTAATTCTGCCCCAAAGGTATCTTTTATGGTATGAAATGGCCAAAGAATCATTTCTCTCCCATCACTATTAATTTTTTGCCAAGGCTTTCTCCAAGGGTGGTTGGCTGCAAAAACAGGGTGATTAATAGGATGTTCTTTCTTAATGAGAATTACCTGGTCGTATTGAGGAATGATTTGAATAATTCCTTTTATTATATTTTGTGCATGAGGATGTTCAAGCATCCCACCCAAGTAAAAATCATTTTGTAAAGCGTAAAGAACGATTGCCTTCATTTAAACAATTTTTCCATCTTTCATTTCCAATTTCCGGTCACTTAACGCAGCCAATTCCATATTGTGGGTGACGATTATAAAAGTATTACCAAAATCTGACCTTAACTTTAAGAATAGCTGATGCATTTCAGCGGAGGCCTCTGTATCCAAATTTCCCGTGGGTTCGTCTGCAAATATAATTTCTGGATGATTAACCAATGCTCTAGCCATGGCAACCCGCTGTTGTTCCCCACCAGAAAGTTGTCCTGGTTTATGTGCAGCCCTATCAAGAAGATCAAAATAACTTAAAAGTTCTTTTGCCCTAGCGGTAGCATTCTCTTCGCATGTCCCCATTAAATAAGCAGGAATACAGATGTTTTCAACGGCTGTAAATTCTGGTAATAAGTGATGAAATTGAAAAACAAAACCCAGCTTTTTATTTCGCAATTGCGCTAATTCCTCTGAGGATTGGTTTTTTATCTCTTTACGATCAATAAAAATTTGACCTGAATCTGCTCTATCAAGACATCCTAAAATATGTAAAAGGGTAGATTTTCCAGCCCCTGATTTCCCTACAATACTAATAATTTCACCCTTATTGACCTCCAAATCCACACCCTTTAATACTTCTAAATTGCCATAATGCTTTTTTATTCCGGTTGCTTTGATCACACTTTTTTTTGGTAAAGTTAAAAATTAAGGAAGCATTTAAAACAAATGATTACAGATGCCATTGTATGAGTAAAAATACACATCATGGTTTTTGATGAATTAAGAATTATTTTAGGGGATCAATTGAATGAAAATCATTCTTGGTTTGATAAGGTCAACTCCAATCATTGTTACTTGATCATGGAAACGCTTTCTGAAACTAATTATGTCAGACACCAGCGAATCAAGATTATTAGTTTCTTCCAAGCTATGCGAATTTTTGCCGATAGGCTTCGCCAAAAAGGACATCACGTCCATTACATAAAGCTTGATGATAATAAAAACCAACAAGAATTGGCAGCTAATATTTTGATGGTAGCTGATTCATACCAAGTCCAAACAATTTCCTACCAATACCCTGATGAATATCGATTAGACAAAGTTTTTAAAAATTTAAATAAATCGAAATACCAAATTCAAGGAATTGATTCAGAACATTTTATGACCAAAAGGGAGGACCTTGGACTTTTTTTCAAAGGAAAAAAAACCTTTTTGATGGAAAATTTTTATCGAGATATTAGAAAAAAATATGCCCTTCTGATGGAGGAAGATGGGGTTACTCCCTTAGGTGGTATTTGGAATTACGATAAGGAAAACAGAAAAAAACTCCCCAAACAAATTGATTTTCCTGCTCTTTGTCATTTTCCTAGACAGGTAGATCATATTGACCAAATGTTGATCAAAATGAATGTTTCCACCATAGGCCCTCCTCATATATTGGAAATTAATTTGCCTTTAACAAGGGAGGAGGGCTTAAAACTTTTAGATCATTTTTTAGAAAATCGATTACCATATTTTGGCACTTATGAAGATGCCATGACTGATAAAAATGAGTTGATATTCCACTCAAATTTATCTTTTGCTATGAATATAAAGTTGATTCACCCTTTAGAAATTGTTAATAGGGCAATTGATTTTTACCAAAGACATTCCGATAAAATTACCATGTCTCAAATAGAGGGTTTTGTAAGACAAATTATTGGTTGGAGGGAATTTATGCGAGGAATATATTGGGCGAAAATGCCTGAGTTTAAAACCTTGAATTATTTTGATCACCAAAGCAAGCTGCCCAAGTGGATTTGGTCGGGTAATACTAAAATGAAATGTTTATCACATAGCATCAATCAATCCTTGAATTCTGGATATGCCCATCATATTCAGAGATTAATGGTAATTGGTAATTTCATGCTACTTTTTGGAGGAAATCCCGATGAAATAGATGCTTGGTACCTTGGAGTATACAACGATGCCATTGAATGGGTTCAATTGACTAACACCAGAGGAATGAGCCAGTTTGCCGATGGTGGAATAGTCGGAAGCAAACCCTATGTGAGTAGTGCAAATTACATCAATAAAATGAGTGATTATTGTTCTAATTGTACTTACCAGTATAAAGAAAAATTGGGAGATAAGGCTTGTCCATTCAATAGTCTTTACTGGGATTTCTACGAGCGAAACAGATCTCAGTTAAAACGAAATCCTAGAATTGGAATGATGTATAGGATTTTAGATAAGATGGGAAGTCAAGAAAAGGAGGCTATTCTGGAAAAGGCGCATTGGGTTAAAGAAAATGTCGAAGATTTATAAAATAGGCATACTATTTGCTTAGAGCATAGTACCCCTCGATGGACCGGAAAAAACAGTGCCTGGCCTTGACTTTATCAAGGCCAGGTCTGTTTAATTTGAATTAATCAATCTTTATGAGATCTACTGAGGCTTCTTTAACCATTTGATTCAAAACAGGAATTTTAGAAGTTTTAATTTCATTAAATTTCTTTAATTCCGCATTAATTTTTATAGTAATTTCTTCTTTTACCGAAACAGCTTGCTGTGTAGGTTTAAAATTTCCACTAGCTACAACTGAATTAAGATGCGCCAATTTGTTGTTTAATTGGATTGGAAAGTTCAAAGGATCTTGATTACTTTGATTTTTAGTTTGATACAATTTTTGTTCAATTTCAGACAGCTCTTTAATAATAGCGTTACCATCAATACTTAAGTTTGCCAAGTCAGGATATTTGCCCATAACTTCCTTAATTTGATTTTTAAGGCTTCTAATGTCAATAATAGTTTGATGGGTTTCAGTTAACTTTGCAACCACTTCTTGGAGGAAATCAAACTGAAGTTGATAATCAATCTGAGTAGCTGGCGAACGAGGATCTCCAATTATGGTAAATTCCTGAGTTTCCTCCATTTCACCATTAGATAGGGTAGCCGAATAGGTTCCGGGAACTGCAAGTGGGCCTCTTGTGGAGGCAGCCCACATAATAAGACCTTTGAAAGATAGAGCGTCTGGATATCTCATGTTCCATACAAATCTATTGCCATTTGGACTTATTTTTAATTGTTCATCTCTTTCCTTGGATAGGGTAGAGTATGATCTTATTTCTTTTCCTTCCTGGTCTTTTATAGTTAATGTATACGCAGTTGAATCCGAGATTTCTTCGTTTATATTGAAATAAATCATAACTCCACCTGGATGATTTTCCCCTGCTGTAGCAGAGGCACGGCCCCATCCTCTTCCACCTATTCTATAGCTTGGCATAGGTTGGAAAAGGTGAAAAGGCTTGGTGGAAATATCATCTGTGATTTGATGCAAAACGGTTAAATCATCAATGATCCAAATACTCCTGCCCTGAGTAGCGACGATTAAATTATCATTTTTTATGGTCAAATCAGTAATAGGAACAATCGGGAGGTTCAGTTGAAAAGACTGCCAGTTTTCTCCATTGTCGAAAGAAATATACATCCCTGATTCTGTTCCCGCGTAAAGGAGCCCTTGTCTTTTGGGATCTGCTCTCAACACTCTGGTAAAATGATTGCTGGCAATACCATTTACTATTTTTTTCCAGGTTTGACCATAATCAGAAGTGTAAAACAAATATGGTTGTTCGTCTCCTAATTTATATTGAGTGCCAGCTATGTATGCCCCACCTTTAACAAAAGGATCAGGTTCAATACTATTAATCATTAAATATTCTGGAAACGCATCCGAAGTGACATTTTCCCAAGTCTGTCCACCGTCTCTAGTCAAGTGCAATAGGCCGTCATCAGAACCTACCCAAATCAAACCCTCTTCGTATGGGCTCTCTGCTCCAGCAAAAAGGGTACAGTAATATTCAACGCTAGTGTTGTCTTTAGTGATAGGGCCTCCTGATGGTCCTAGTTTTTCCGATTCGTTCCTAGTTAAATCCTCACTCAACAATTCCCAAGAGTGCCCTCCATCTGTGGTAACATGTACATGGTTAGAAAGCGCATAAAGTTTGTTGGGTTGATGTGGTGAAAAGAATATTGGAAAATTCCACTGAAATCTATATTTCATGCCTTCTGCTCCATAACCCATTGGATTATCTGGCCATACGGTAATATTTTGAGATTGTTTGGTTCTGTGGTTATACCTTTGAAGATAACCACTATAACTGCCTCCGTATACAATATCTTGATCTAAAGGATCAATAGCTAAATGAGCACTTTCTCCACCTGCAGTTTCTTCCCAATCTGATTCATCTATACTGGACCCATCAGATCGATGATTGATCCTCAAGGTTGAATTATCTTGTTGAGCAACATATATTCTATAGGGAAAATGATTGTCTGTAGTGACCCTATAAAATTGGGCAGTAGGTTGGTTGTAATAAGTACTCCAATTTTGTGCACCATCAAAACTTACCTGCGCACCTCCATCATCTGCCACTATCATTCTTTGATGATCCTCAGGAGCTATCCATAAATCATGATGGTCAGAATGTGGCGTCCTGAATGATTCAAAGGTTTTACCCCCATCTGCAGATCTGTGGAAAGATACATTGAGCACATAGACCATATCCACATCTTTCGTGTCTGCATAAATTCTAGTGTAATACCAAGCTCGTTGCCTTAAGGAACGATCGCTATTAACTTTCTGCCAAGTATGACCTCCATCGTCAGATCTAAATACACCTCCATTATCTGATTCAATTATAGCCCATACTCGATCTGAATTAACGGGAGAAACATCCAAGCCAATTACACCTAGAGTTCCTTTAGGTAAACCTTGTGAATCTATAATTTTGCTCCAAGTTTCCCCACTATCAGTACTCTTCCATATTTCAGATCCCTCTCCACCACTTTCCAAACTGTAAGGTGTTCTTTGGATGCGCCAGGTAGATGCATACATGATTCTAGGATTATTGGGATCCATTACCAGTTCAAAAGCTCCGGCTTGTTCATTGGCAAATAAAACTTGTTTCCAAGTTTTTCCTCCGTCAATACTTTTGTAAACTCCTCGATCCTTGGAGGGCTTAAATAAATTTCCTAATACTGCGGCAAATACAACATTATAATCATTTGGATGGACCCTAATTCTAGGAATGTGTTTGGCATTTTCCATACCAATTGACTCCCAAGATTTTCCTCCATTTTCAGTTCGCCACATCCCATGGCCAGCTGATACATTGCCCCTGACAGTATGCTCTCCGCCGCCTACATAAATGACATTATTATCTGAAGGTGCAACACTAATAGATCCAATTGAACCACCAAAGAAACCATCAGAAATATTATTCCATGTTTGACCTCCATTCTCCGTTTTCCATACTCCACCTCCAGTAGCACCCATATAATACAAATTAGGATTCCCAGGTACTCCAGTTACCGCCGCAGCTCTACCTCCTCTAAAAGGACCAATATGGCGGTACGATAGTCCACTAAAATTTTTTTCATCTATTTTTTCAATAGTTTCATGGTCCTCACCAGAATTTTTCTTCTTGTTTTTTTGAGCTTCTATCGAACTAGGGAAATGGATCAAGAGAACCATAATTACCAGTTGGAAGAGAAATCTAATTTGCTTTATCATGATATCTTAATTTAGTTGTTCTGAAAAATAGTTAAATTAATCTTTAAGGCCAATAGAAAGTTATTCTTAAAAATTAGGCATGGATGTAGATGTGTTTTTGGATAAAAATCAATTATTGAGTTTTGTGAATGAAAAATTATTAGAATCATCTTTTTTATTGGGAAGGTGGTTGGTAGTAAATGACTTTATTTCAGTACAATCCGCCCCTCAGCCTTTTCAGTTGGTTGTAGGAATAAAGTGGAATCTTCATTATTTACCTTTTGTTAAAAGAATTTCTAACATTAAATTGATTTTGGAAGAAGGAAAAATTCCTAAGTTTTTTCGAAAAGGAAATCAAATTATTATTCAAGGTTGGAAATCTATCTTAAATGATTTTATTTGCAAATATATAAAGTCATTGAATCTAAAAGATTTAGATGTATGGCCTGATTTAAACGAGGTAGAAATTTATATTCGTCAGGTTCAAACCCAAAAAAATTCATTGAGAATAACATTAATAATCTCCGGCCATTTAGCCATAGAACTCCACCCAGACTATATTCCTTTAATCCATTCAAATGGAGTAAAATTTGATTTTGCAAGTCAAAGTAAAAAATGCACGCCTCATCTAAATATTAGTTTAAACGTTTTCAACGGTGCTCTTAGAAAACTGTCTAAACAAATACCTTTTGAAAAAATAGAATACATGGGTTTTGTTTTTGGCAAGGTGCTTTTGAAACTAAAGAAGCGACAACTTCATATTATTACTCAAATCAAGCATCCATTTAAAGGGTATACAGAAACGAGTTGTGGGATAGTTTTGGATAAAAAAACCGAGAGGTTAAATTTAATAGATGTAGAAAGTAAGCTAGAGTCAAATAATATTTTGGCTCACATGGCTCATTTGGGTTTTAAAAGATCTATACACTTGATAATTATCAACCAGTTAGAAATGATAATAAACCATAAAATTAAAGAAGCTATCATCCAACAATTGAGCAAAGTTGGACCATTGAATGGGGTAACTTTGGACTATAACCAATTACAAATAGAAGATGATCTTTTAGGTTTAAATATTAGACTAAATGGTAAAATAACCGTCAACCCTGATTTATTTGTAAAAAGTTATTAATTGTTCCCCTTTCATTTCAAGTACAAGGGTATCATTTGATATTTCCTTTATTTTTATCCATATCGGGTCAATTTCAGAATGGCTTGATTTTAAAAAAATAAAAGAATCCTTCAATTCAAAAATTCCATGATCTTGAAATCCTATTGTACCCGAAAAAGAATATTGTTTATCAGGTTTAAAATATATGGAAACGGGTTCCACCTCCTTGAAGTAAGTGGTGGAATCCGTTTTTAGATAAAGGGCATTCCACATACCTAAAATTTGTTTTTCAGAAATATCTGTACATCCTGAAAATGAAAGGGTAAAAAAGATTAATAATTCCCTTTTCACCTTACAGGAAAATAGATACAATGCCTATGAAAACCATCGCACCGGCCAAAAAACCGATTAAGGCCAACCAAGCTATATTTTTTAAATACCAAATAAAATTTATGTTTTCCATACCCATAGCTGCTACCCCTGCGGCAGAACCAATAATCAGCATGCTTCCACCTGTGCCAGCGGAATAAGCAATAAAATGCCACAATGAAGAGTCTATAGGTTGGTCATACATGCCCATAGAAGCTGCTACCAAAGGAACATTATCAATGATAGCTGAGGCCACACCTAATAATAAGACTACAATATTTTGATTAGGAATGGCTCCATCAAGGAGCTCTGCAACATATCGGAGGGTACCCACTTGAATCTCCTCACCGCCTCTCATAACCGTTCCAAAAACTAAACTTTCCAAGGCACCTACTGCCATCAAAATACCCAAGAAGAATAAGATGCTTGAAAATTCAATTCTCGAAAGAGCATGATGGGTAGAATACATTTCTCTTCTTTCATTGGTAAAGTCCTCCTCAGGGTGTATGTATTCAGAAACAAGCCAAACAACTCCCATACTTAACATCATTCCAACATATGGGGGCAAACCGGTTATCATTTTGAAGATTGGAACAAAAACAACCATTCCTAGCCCTAGAATCAACATCCTTGAAGAGCTTAATAATTTATTATCGTCCTCCTGATTTGTTTCTTCTGGATTTACTTTAATATTCCCCTTAAAGATGGGTATTAGCGAGGCTATAAAAAATGGAATCACAAAACAAACAATAGAAGGAATTACTAGATACTCAATAAGTCCCGAAGCAGATACTTTATTGCCGATCCATAACATAGTGGTGGTTACGTCACCTATTGGTGACCATGCTCCACCTGCATTAGCTGCTATGACAATCATGGCAACAAACCATAATCTTTCAGTTTTATCGGGAACGATTTTTCTCAATAAGGTAACCAATACAATAGTTGCAGTAAGATTATCGATAATGGCAGAAAGAATAAATCCTAATCCACCAACTATCCACAATAATTTTTTCTTATTTCCAGTTTTCACATAACTCTTAAGAACAGAAAAACCCTTATGGAGATCAATTATTTCCACTATCGTCATAGCACCAATTAGGAAAACTAAAATTTCTGCCGTTTTTCCCAAATGATGAAGTAGGGCATTTTTGAATCCTTCATTGGCTTCAGTTTCTCCGTGCCCTCCCAAAAAGGAAAAGACATGGTCATGTGAATCAATGACCGATAAGCCCCCTTGATGAAATCCAAGAGCAAGCGCAGCCCAGGCTAAGGCCGCCATCAAAAGAGCAGGTACAGTTTTATCTAATTTTAAGGGATGTTCGAAAACAATGGCTAAATAACCAATCGTAAATATTAAAATAATTAATAGACTCATTGTGTAGTTGGTTTTAGGTTACCGATATTGTAAATTTAAAATCTTTTTTTGGTTGCTATAGTCTTTGACTTTGGTTTTGCGAAAATTTAACTTTGTGATTTATTTAATGCTGAAATATAAAAAATTCAAAATATTAAATTGAATTTAAAATAATACATAAACTATGGTAAAAATTGGGAATCTTGAATTACCTGAATTTCCGTTATTATTAGCACCAATGGAAGATGTTAGTGACCCGCCTTTCAGAGCACTGTGCAAAAGTAATGGCTGCGATATGATGTATACAGAATTTATATCCGTTGAAGGTTTAATCAGAGATGCGGCTAAGAGCCTTCAAAAACTTGATATTTACGATGAAGAAAGACCAATTGGAGTTCAAATTTTTGGTGCTGAATTGGATTCTATGGTAAAAGCTGCCGAGATTGTCGAAGAAGCTCAACCAGAGGTTTTAGATATCAATTTTGGATGCCCCGTTAAAAAGGTGGTGTGTAAAATGGCAGGTGCAGGCATTCTTCAGGATATTCCCAAAATGGTATCCCTAACAGAAGCAATTGTTAAATCCACCAAACTTCCAGTAACGGTAAAAACAAGATTAGGATGGGATGAACAATCCATTAAAATTGTTGAAGTGGCTGAAAGATTACAAGATGTTGGAATTCAAGCAATTAGTATACATGGAAGAACTAGGAAGCAAATGTACAAAGGGGAGGCAGATTGGACTTGGATTGCCAAAGTTAAAGAGAATCCAAGATTACAGATTCCAGTTTTTGGAAATGGCGATATAGACTCTCCGCAAAAAGCAGTTGAGTATAAAAACAAATATGGAGTAGATGGAGTGATGATAGGTAGAGCAAGTATTGGAAATCCTTGGATTTTTAGAGAGATTAGGCATTACATCCAAACTAAGGAATTATTGCCTAAACCAAATTTTTCTGAACGTTTAGATGCCGTCAAACAACATCTGAGACATTCAATCGAATGGAAAGGAACAAAAATTGGGGTTAATGAAATGAAAAGACACTACACCAATTATTTTAAGGGAATACATGGGATTAAACCATGGAGAAATAAATTGGTTATGGAAAATGATCCTTCGGCTCTTTTTGCTATACTGGATGAACTGAATGAAGCGTATTTTAATGAACTAAAAGAAAGAGAATCCTTTGCTATTTGATCTTACTCCTGTTGAAGAAGAGGTTTTTTCCTTATTATCAAAAATTGCTGAAGAGAAAAAAATTCCGACTTACTTAGTTGGTGGATATGTTCGTGATAAGTTACTCAAACGACCTTCCGTAGATATTGATATCGTTTGTGTAGGAAGCGGAATTGAATTGGCTCAATCGTTTGCAGCTCATATCCCTAAAAAACCTAGAGTCACCGTTTACAAAAGGTTTGGAACTGCAATGGTTAAATATAAAAACTTAGAATTAGAGTTTGTCGGTGCTCGAAAAGAATCTTACCGTCCTGATTCTAGAAAGCCCAGTGTGGAGGAAGGTTCCTTAGAAGACGATCAAAACAGGAGAGATTTTACCATTAATGCTTTAGCATTGAGTTTAAACTCGAACGACTATGGAACTTTAATTGATCCATTTGAAGGGACAAATCATTTGGTGCAAAAAATAATAAAAACGCCTTTAGAGCCTTATAAAACTTTTGAAGATGATCCTCTTAGAATGATGAGAGCCATCCGTTTTTCTACCCAATTGGATTTTGAAATTAACCCTGAAACTTTTCAAGCTATTCAGGAGATGGCTCACCGAATTGAAATCGTTTCCAAAGAGCGAATTTCTATAGAACTGAATAAAATTATTCTTTCGCCAAAACCTTCTTATGGATTTCAGTTACTTTATGAGTCAGGGCTGCTCGATCAAATTTTTCCCGATTTTATCAAACTCCATGGGGTTGAAAATTTTAAAGGGGTAGGACACAAAGATAATTTTTACCATACCCTACAGGTTTTAGATAACGTTGCTCGCAAATCAAACCATCTTTGGTTACGGTGGGCTGCAGTTTTACACGATATTGCTAAACCTCAAACCAAAAAATTTTCAGAAAAATTAGGGTGGACTTTTCACGGTCACGAAGTTGTTGGTGCAGCTATGGTCCCGAGAATTTTTAGAAGTCTAAAATTACCAATGGATCATCAAATGAGATACGTTCAAAAGTTGGTTAGATTGCACCTAAGACCAATAAGCTTAACCAAGGAGGATATAACTGATAGCGCGGTTAGAAGATTATTATTTGATGCAGGAGACGATATAGACGACTTAATGATTCTTTGCGAAGCGGATATTACTTCTAAAAATGAGAAAAAAGTTAAAAGGTATTTGGAAAACTATGAAATCCTTCGGAAAAAATTAGAAGAGGTCGAGGAGAAAGATCATTTAAGAAATTGGCAACCACCTATTTCAGGTGAATATATAATGGAAAAGTTTGGTATTAAACCTTCTAAAACTGTAGGAATTATAAAGTCGGCTATTAGAGAGGCGATTTTAGATGGACAAATAAAAAATGAATTTGAAGAGGCTGAACGATTTATGATTCAATTCGCCAAGAACCTAACTATTTTTCCAAAAGATTAATGTGTTATTCAGACATATCCATATTGTGGAATACATTTACCACATCATCATCATCTTCCATTTTTTCAATAAGTTTGATTACCTCCTCCGCGTGTTCATCATCAAGTCTCATAGTATGTCCTGGTATTCTTTGCAATTCTGATTCCACCACTTCAAGCGATAAATCCTCTAGCCCCCTTTGAAGTTTACCAAAATCTTCAAAAGCACAATGAAGAATAATATGTTCTCCTTCTGGTTCTAATCGCTCTAGGCCAAAATCAATTAATGCTAATTCTAGTTCCTCTATTTCCATTGGTGGCTCTTGAATTTTGAATATGGCCTTCCTAGTAAAAAGGTAATCAACAGACCCAGAAGTACTTAAATTGCCACCATTTTTAGAAAATAAATGTCTTACATTAGCCACTGTTCTGGTTGGATTATCCGTAGCTGTTTCGACCATAACCGCAATTCCATGTGGTGCGTATCCCTCGTAAACAATCTCTTGATAATTAGTAGCATCCTTTGAAGTGGCCTTCTTAATTGCATTGTCGACATTGGTTTTCGGCATATTAGCAGCCTTCGCATTTTGAATGGCCATCCGTAATCTAGCGTTGTAATTTGGATCAGCGCCGCCCTCTTTTACCGCTATGGATATTTCTCTACCTACCCTTGTGAAAACCTTGGCCATATTGGCCCATCTTTTCATTTTTCTCGCTTTCCTATATTCAAATGCTCGTCCCATATTGAAGTTTGTTATGACTTGCAAAAATAAACTATTCCATTCGTATCTTTCACCTTCTAATGCGATGAAATAATTCTTATGAAGATAAAATTTTCAATTCCCTATGCGACTAAATGGGGACAACAAATTGGTGTTTGTGGAAATATACCTGAATTGGGCAACGGTAATCCTCATTTGGCATTAATGCTAACTTATTTCCCTGGAGATATATGGGTTGGTGAAGTGGAATTCCAAACTAAAATCAAAGTTTTGGATTATAAATATTTCCTGTTTAATGAAAATAGTAATGAAACTTTTTTCGAACAGGGAATTGCCCGTAAATTGGAGCTTCTAAATGGGAATTCATCAGCATTCCTTTCTGATTTCTGGCAAATAAATGACGCTGAACTTAAAGCTTTGCAAACTGATGCTTTTACAAAAGTAATTTTTGCAAGACCCAATCCAAAAGAAAAAAAATCGCAATTCACTTCTAATCAAAATATAACCTGCAGGTTTATTACAGAATACGTTCCATTGCTTCCAGATGAAAAATTATGTATAACTGGAAACTCGAAGACTTTTGGCCAGTGGGATATACAGAATCCGCTGATTTTACATGATGGTAATTATCCAAAATGGGTGATTGATTTTTCTATTGACCAGGAAAAAAGCTTGGAATTTAAATTTGCAATTTTTTCAACCAAGGAGAGTAAAATAGTAAAATGGGAAGAGGGAGAAACCAGGAAAGTTGAAATAGATAAAAATGCTTCCTTACAAATATTTAATTTTCAAAATCCTTTATTAGAATCAAAAAAATGGAAAGGGGCTGGAGTTGCATTTCCAGTTTTTTCACTAAAAACCAATAATAGCCTGGGTGTTGGAGAATTTCTGGATTTAATCCCTGTTATTGATTGGGCTAGATCAGTGGGTTTAAAACTTATTCAACTTTTACCAATTAATGACACTTCTGCAACTTTTACCAATCAAGATTCTTATCCCTACGCGGCGATTTCCGTTTTTGCTTTACACCCTATTTATTTAAATCTAGAAAAAATGGGGGTGCCCAAAAATCAGCTAAATACGCTTAAAGAAAAATTCAATTCATTTGAAACCCTCCATTATGAAGCGGTAATTAATATAAAGATGGAACTAGCTCGAGCTTATTATTATGATCATTTCAGTAGCTTAGTTACAGATCAAGAATTTTCTGATTTTATTTCGGAAAACTCCCATTGGTTGAATGAATATGCACTTTTTTGTTTGTTAAGAGATCAGTTTCAAACTGTTGATTTCGAAAAATGGGGTGAATATTCTGAATTTGATATTTCAACATTTTCAAACTTTGAGGAAAAAGACCTTCTTTTCTATAAGTTCATTCAATTTCACTTGCATCTTCAACTTTCTAAAGTTACCAAATACGCTAGAGTTAATGGAGTCGTCCTTAAAGGAGATTTACCTATCGGAATATTCAGAGAAAGTGTAGATGCATGGGTAAATCCACATTTGTATAATATGAGTGGTCAAGCTGGTGCACCTCCTGATGCATTTGCAAAAGATGGGCAAAATTGGGGATTTCCAACTTATAATTGGAAAGAAATGGCCAAAGACGAATACAATTGGTGGAAAAATAGATTTAGACACCTTTCTAAATACTTTGATGCCTTTCGTATAGATCATATATTAGGATTTTTTAGAATATGGGAAATTCCATATCAACAGATTCAAGGAATATTAGGAGTTTTTAATCCCGCAGTACCTCTTGACGAAAAAGATTTAAAAGCTATTGGGTACTATGACAGCCCCAAAAGATTTACCCATCCTTTCATCACAGAATTTATTTTAAATGAAACCTTTGGTGAAGATGCTCAATGGGTAAAAGATTATTTGCTAAATAATGATTTGAGCTTTAAGGAAGAAATGAATACCCAAAGAAAAGTTCAATCTTTTTTAGATTCTATTCCCGATAAAAAGTATATTAAGGGTAAGGTATTCAACCTAATGGCTAATGTACTCCTTATAAAAGATAGTACGGGGCAAGTGCATCCGAGATTTAATTTATTTGAAACCACAAGTTTTCAATTTTTAAAAAACGAAATCAAAGATCATTTGTCCAATTTGTACCACCAATATTTTTATGTAAGACAAGAAAATTATTGGGAAAAGCAGGCTCGAACCAAACTACCCGCTGTTATTGGCGCCACCAATATGTTAATATGTGGGGAGGATTTGGGAATGATTCCTTCTTGCGTCCCTGGCGTTATGAATGACTTAGGAATATTGAGCCTTGAAATACAACGAATGTCAAAAAACCCTGCTCATTCTTTTGTAGAAAAGAATGATATTCCTTATTTGTCTGTAATGAGTACCTCTACGCATGATATGGAACCCTTAAGATTGTGGTGGGAAACAACTGAATATTCAGTAATTCAGTTTTTTTACAATTCTGTATTAAAACAATCGGGTAAAGCACCTTTAAAATGCGACCATTACCTGGTTCAACAAATTTTGAATTTACATCTTAATTGGCCAGGAATGTGGGCTGTTTTTCCCCTTCAAGATTTATTAGCTCTAGATGCTGATTGGTCAAAAGTTCCTGCTGAGAAAGAAAGAATCAATGTGCCCAGTAATCCAAACCATTTTTGGAATTATCGTTTTCACCTTTCTGTTGAAGAATTATGTCAAAATAAATCTTTAAACCAATTAATTCAAGGAATGGTTCTTGCTAGCGGCAGATGAAATAATTTATTTTTATTTATTTGAATTTTTTTTGGAGTAAAATAAAATTATTTATATTTTTGCTCTGTATCTGAAAGGTACCAATCATAATCCCATAACTGACGCCTCTCTTTACAACTTTAGAAGAAGTCGATTCAGATTCACATTAAAGTTGATTTTCATTATAGCGTTTGTTGTGTTAAAAACAGCTTTTTAGCTAATTATTTTTTTTGGCATCGTTATTGCTATATTAGTTTATGACTGGAATAGCAATCTCAGGAATTCTTGGTTTCCTTAGAATTTAACTTTCTAATAGAGCCAATCAAATTTCTATTTCCCTGATTATCAGTTTGTTTTAAAAAGGACAAAATTCTGAGCGGGAGAGCTATGTCCAATAACCAGCAAAATTTTTATTGGTATAACTAAAAGTTTTTATTCAAATCGCTAACAATTATGAAACAGCCCAAATTCTTTAACCCGATTAAAATGCTATCCTATATTGGATTGGTATTCTTTTTCACTTTTGGTGTAGCCAAAACCTCAGTTCAAGCCCAATGTGCTTGCCAAAGGGGTTTTATTGTTCCACTAGATTCGCTTTGCGAAGCAACCATCAGTACTTCGATGGTATTTACTGGAGCAGGATGTCCCACGGACGATTTCCGAATAGTGGTATTCGATCAATTAACCACTCCGCCATCTAGTATTGATTCTGCTACAGCTTTTCAGGATTCTATCTTTGGAGGAGAAGGTTCATGGATGTACGGTGTTTATACTCTTGATATTGATGGAACTTATGATCTTTTCTGTTGGAATGATTTTTTTACTGAAGACAAACAGAGTCCAGAATTCTACTGCCCAACTACCGAGACAGAGATTGGTAATTTTCAACAATATGGCGCTTATGAACCTGTGGATTACAATATTTTTGTGGATTCTTTAGAAAGTGCTCCAACAAGTTCTAATCAATTTAGGCCTGGCCTTTGGAGTTGTTGGCAAAGCACTAATCATGAGGATACGGATTACACCTGGCCAGATAATCAAATCAGGAACTATAAAGTTATCGAGATTAATCCTGCTGAAGATGCTGTTTATACCTTTTTTGTAGGATCCGAATTAAATACGGGAACATCAGACCCTGAATTTGATGCGGCAGTAGCTATTTTTGGTAGGGGAGGTTTTCAACCCCAAGATCCTTGTCAAAATATTTTGGCATTTGGCCAATCTACTTTTATCCCAAATCCATTGGGCGGTTTAGGATTTGTAGAAAGCTTGTCAAACGGTTCTTTACCAGGAACTTTTGTTGATACATCGGATATTTTCGCTCCTTGGTTATTGTATCCTCATCCAATTGTTAGAATAGATTTAAAATTATTAGCTGGTCAATCCTATGAATTGGTAGTCACTTCAAGGGAACCTAATGCAACGGGTGATTTTGAATTGTATGTATTACGCAATCAGTATGATACCAATGCGAATGGGGCTGTTCTATTGGATACCATTAATGGAAATCCACTGCTCATAGATACTAAATATAAATATTTTGATTTCTTATGTGGAGACCTAGAAAAGGTGATGTTGCCTAAGAGTGTAACCTTAACACAAACACAATATTTAACCGGCGGAAGGGTAGATCTTTTAGCCAACTTATTTGGAACAGATACCACTAATAGCATAGTAGGGAACTATTGGAATAGTTTAGGAGCAACTTTGTTAAGTACTGCTGGAAATCCAGATACCTTTAGGTCCTTAGACTATTATTATTACGATAGTGTAGAAACAGTCGAACTTCTTCAATATAATTATGGTTTTAAGCCCCTTGTTTTTGAAAATTGTAGTGATTGGGATGTCACCATTTCAGATACTTATTCAGGATTCGGAGACTGTGGAGTGGATCAAGGATCAGATGGATTAGTTGGGCTAAATATTAGTGGTCAAATAACCAGGAGATATGTCGTTCAAGATGCTGGCGCCAAAAATGTAACTGATGAGTGTTCCATTACCATGAACTTTAGAACACCAAGTCTTTTAGATATTAGACTTCCTCATTATACCAGTTTTGTGGAGTGTGATGACGTGACAGATATTTATACCTTAGATAATGGACATCCCTCCCCCAAATCAACTGGTTATCCTTTTTTGGTAACCTTGAGCGGTATTATTGATTTAACTCCCCAATCAGCTTATTGTAATTTAGGTGCTGCATATAGAGATGTTGCTAGGGTAGATGTTTGTGAAGAAAGTTATAGATTCAGAAGAGAATGGACTATTTACGATTGGTGCAGACCAGGTACTTCTGTGATTTATAACCAGATCATAAAGGTGGGTGATTGGACCGCTCCTATTATTACAGCGGGAAATATCAATACAGCAATCAGTTCATATAATTGTAATGGCTCTGCCAGAATTCAAAGAGGTAGTGCTACTGATCTTTGTACCGCAACAGAAAATATTGGAATTGAGATTGCTGTTAAAGATAATCAAGGCAACATTATAGCTTATTATCCAACTGGTTCAGGTCCTGTGGATGTTTTAAACCTAGTTGTTGGAGATTATACAGTAATATGGACCGCAACAGACAACTGCGGAAATCAGGATACCATTAGCAGCGCTTTTGCCATTTCTGACGGTGTAGCCCCTTCATGTGTAATCGATGATGTAAGAAATGTTTCACTTACTAATTATTCTAATTCCTTCAATAATTTAGATTCTACAACAAATGGCACGGCATGGTTGGAGGCTACAAGAATGGACGAAGGGTCCAAGGACAATTGCTTTGATGTAAATATTGAGGTTAGGAGAGAGCTAGGAACCAGCGGAAGCGATGCGGTCAACAGCTGGTTGGCATTTTTAGAAATGACAGAATCTGAAGCTATTAATCAGGGAAGGATGTCAGTGAGTCAAGGAAAATATTACACTGAGTGGAGATCAGACCTTCCCTTTTATTGTGTGGATGTAGAGGGTGGTGAACAAGATGTAATTGCAGAGATGAGAGTGACAGAAGATAGAATTAATGGCTTAAGCAGTATATGTTGGATGTATATTAACGTAGAAGACAAAACAGACCCCTCATGCTATGATTTAAACACTCAAACCTACGTTTATAACTGTGATGACGTTCCTTCTGGAAACCTTAATCAAGAAGGAGCTTGGGATGAATTTTTTACAGATGTTACTTTAGAAAATGTTTTAGCCTCTTCCATCTGTGGATCAGTTTTGCAAGTGGTAGGAACTACTTCTAATATTTCATCTTGCGGGGTGGGCTCGGTTACTAGAGAATATCGTATTGTAAATAATTCTAATGAACTGGAATCCCAAATTTGTAGCAAGACCATCACTTTTGTAGAGAACCATGATTACTATATCACTTTCCCAGCTGATACTAGTATCACTTGTGGTGAAGTCGTAGAAGCTGAAGCTATTCAATGGTCGGAAAACTCTTGCGATTTGATTACGCTTAGTAATCTTCCAAAAGAAACCTTTGCTGCAACAGCAGATGAGTGTTATAAAGAATTCAGAACCTTTAGACTTATCAATTGGTGTGAATATGATGGTGATGGAGCCCCAATTGTTATTAGTAGAGATGAAGATGGAGATCAAATTTTAGGAGAAAAAGTTACCGTTAATGTAAAGTATAGCGGAACGTCTGACTCTAGTGAATTTGCCTACTGGACGTCTTCTGACCCTCAAGAATATAATGCATCCAACTTCATCAAGAGAGCAGATTTAATGACTTACAGCACGGGAACAGGCTATGAAGCGGGTTATTATCAATATACCCAGGTTGTTAAAGTATATGACGATGAGGAACCAACTATTGTTATCAACACTACTGACCTTCGATTTGAAAGCTATAATAATATTGCTGGATTGGGAATGAATTATTGCCCAGGTTCAGTGACTTTTGAAGCTAGTGTAACAGATGGTTGTACGACAGATTCTGATCAAATACAAATAGTAGATGTTTTATTAGACATTGATAATGATGGACAAGGTTCAATTACCAGATCAGATAAAAACTTTGACTTTAATTTAAGTTCAGTGGATTATGTGGCAGTAAAGGAGGGTAATACAGTAACCATCACAGATGAATTGGTTCCTATAGGTACCCATTCCTATAGAATTGTAGCAAGTGATGGTTGTGGCAATGTGAGAGTGGAAGATGTGCAATTTGAAGTGTATGATGCCAAAGCGCCTGCTCCAATATGTATTGAAGGCCTGGCTATTGAATTGATGCCCAATAGTAACCAGCAAGGTGATTTACAAATGTCCGTTCAGGCTATAGACTTTATTAATCCCAATACCGTAATAGCTGATTGTCACCCAGATTATACTTATTATATTCTAAGGGCAGAAAATTTTAACGGGACTGAATTAGACCAAACAACAGTTGCATCTGAGATCATTAATAGTTCCAATTTGGCCGCTTCTGCCTTGTTTACTTGTACAGATGTTACAGAATCTACGTCAACGGATTTACTTTCAGAAACTGATAATTTATTTACCGTTTACGTAGTAATGGAAGATGGGGTAGGGAATAGAGATTATTGTTCCACAACCGTAGATGTTCAAGACAATGTGAATTCTTGTAGC
>CALAZP010000278.1 GCA_937926355.1 uncultured Saprospirales bacterium | reverse complement strand
AAGCTCTGTCAGGAACTCCAAGATCGGCGCCAGGCACGTCCGGATAAGCATCCCCGGATGGATTTTGGTAAACTCTACCAGGAACCCCTAGATCAGCACCAGGGACGTCAGGATAAGCATCTCCAGAGGGATCTGCATAAACACGATCGGGAACCCCAAGATCTGTTCCTGGTACATTATCATAAACATCATCATTTACAGTAGGATAAACTCTATCAGGGACCCCTAAATCCTCACCAGGGACGTTCTCGTAAACATCAGCATTTACGCCGGGATAAACCCTCTCGGGAACCCCAAGATCTTCTCCCGGAACTTTACCATAAACATCAGTTGGGGGAACTGGAGGATAAACCCTCTCTGTAGGTCCACCTTCTCCCATAGTTTGTGGGTTGGGTAGATTACCTTTAAAAATATTATCAATCCCAGTTTCAGCAGCTCCATTAAGGAAATTTTCTAAATTATTAAATCCAAAAGACCCATTCTGACTGGTCATTCTGCCTAATTGAGATGGATTAAATGAATAAATGTTACCAAGAAGAGATTGGTCTATACCACTTAGAACTGGATCGATGAATTGATTAATACCCTCGTTTACCAAATCTGAAACTGCATTGGAAACTACGTTAGTTAAAGCTTGTTGGCCAAGTCCTAACAGATTTTCCAGAGAAAGTGTATCGTCACTCAAAAATTGGTAGCTTGATCTATTTTGATCCCACCCGTCTGCCAATATAAGTGGCTTTTTGTCTTGCCTTATATTTGGATATTGGTTTTTAGTCCTGACCTTACCGACGTGTATTTTAAACGAATTTTTTTCGGGATCTGCTGAGCTAGATCCCATATCAATAGTTGATTTGATTGGTGTGCTATCATTGAAATCAAATTCACACTGCTGACACTCATAGATCATAACAGGTTTTATTCCACTCTGATCTTGTTGATTAGTGAAAGCTTGCACATCATTACTAAGTCCAGAACCATCAAAAACATTATTTACAAAAGAATTAAAAGCCCCTCCCATACCACCACCAGGGGTTGGGTTTTCTGCTCCAAGATTAAATCCACCAGCACTGTATTGTCCGTTCCCTTGATCGATAACAGAGGATCCTGGATTTCTATTTGTGGTTAGCAGAGATGACAAGTTATCTAAAGCAGTTAATGCTGTACTCGAAGCAGTAAGTCTGCTGGTCTTGAAAAAGTTCCTTATCTCTGTAACAAAAATCCACATAGTGAACTTTCTAAGATTTCTAGGAACCAAATACCTCATGTTGTCATAATCAAAGGTAGCTTGATTATAAAGATCTGCTAAAGCAGATATTCTAAGGTTTAAAGATTCTAGACAATTGATAATTAGGGTATTTCCGGAGGTTCTTTGGGGATTAAAGTTATCTAGTCCATCCTCATTTTGCCACCCATCACGGCTGTTAAGTTTACCAAGCTCGTCAAGGCCATCAATAGATTGGAAAAACCAGGGGGAATTTGTGTTTATCTCTTGTAAAAGTTTTTGGAACTGTCTTAGGGCTTGTGCTCTTCTCTGCGTATTCTGTCCTGGGAAATTAGCCTCCCTTTCAATTAGATAATTATAAGCGGAGTAATAAATTACATCGCTCTGTCTCCTTTCATATTGGGGTTGACCAAATGGATTTCCCAAAGAGGTAGCAAAAGAAGCTCCATTTCCCTCCGTGTAATTTTGGGCTCTCAATAAAGGACTTGGTGCCCATCCATATTCAGGGTTGATAGGTAAAATTCCGGGATCAAAAACTATCTTAAACCCAAGGTAAGTTGGATCTTCATTCATTCCAGAATTGGATAGTTTAAATCCTTTAAGGAATAGATTCCTATTTCTATCTGTAGCTCTAATTCCCATATGGGATTATTATTTTCTTATATTTATCCGGTCAAGAGATTTATCGGGAAAGATTTAGGAAAAGGACCGGCACTATTAAGAGTCCATTCTCTTTTATTGAGATAAACTACCTGGTACATACCTCTGAAAGTATCGTACTTAACATCAATCGAACTTATAATATAAATTCCAGAGAGAAATTGATCCAAGACCGGATTTACGTCATCCTGTGGTTTTTGGTCAGTTGAAACCCCGGTGTTTTCTTTTCTCTTTCCTTGCTTGTTTGCGTAAATTAGCACAGGGGCTGCTTGCCCTCTATAAATTCCACCATAATATCCGTTTAATTCCAATTTGAGCGTGAACTTTTCAAGATCGCCTATGTTGAACTCGTTTTGTATTAATGCCTGGATAAAATTTTCATGGACACCCCCTCCGCTAGGATTATTATTGAGGGAGCCATACCAAGCCTTTCTAACCTCAAGTCTATATTCTTCCTCTTTTGGTCTACCCTTTTGCAATATTTGATTTTCACCAATATTTTCAGTTGTTGTGGCTTCTATTGTGTATTTAACGTATTTTTCAGAAAAATTGCTATTTTGTACCTGCAATCCGTCATCATAAAATTGAACCTCCTGGATATAACCATACTTATTGTTGGTGTTTCCGGATTTAGAAATTAATGTGAAGTTGTTTATGAAAAAAGGAAGATCCCCCGAGCCTTTCTGGTTAGTAAAAACAAGAGGCATTTCTTGTGTATCTAGATCAGTCTCTGGAAGGAATGTATCATTTGTAGAATCTGGATATCCCCTTATTACCTTCACTTGTTGAACATAATCATCCGCAGTAAGTTGGTTGTTCAAATTAACAAAGGTTAAATTGTAATACGGATCTATCCAAACCCTATAAAAACTCTCATCGTTTTTATAAGCTCTTTCAGAAATCTCTTGGATAAACTGATAAAGAGAAAAATTTGGGCATATCCAAGTCATGGAATCATCTAATCCATCATCATTAGACGAAAATCCAAGATCTAAAGATTGCGATATTTCAAAAAGGGCTTCATAAGAGGTCATATTCCTTAAAGCCCTTGATACTTCCGAATACAACCCAGGAATTCTTGTTTCCCCAAGAATAGTGAATCTTATCTTTGTCCCCTCAGCATCTTCTGATTGCGACGATCGAACACTCAATATATTGAAGTCCATCCTTATGGGCTTATAAATATCCTCCCTTGATCTTATGTACATGGAAATTATATCACCGTCCTTTGGATAATTTACACTAATAAAAAGCGGATCTCCCATAGTGAAGCTAATCCTTACAGTAGGTAAAAAGTTACCCTGGCTAAATTCAAAGTGATCCATATAGCGATCCACATAATAACCATTTATAAAAACGACTGGTCTATATGCTCCCCACGATTTTTCGTCAGTATCACTTAAAAGAGGCTGATTTGGGATCTCTTGCCCAGACCTATTTGGAACAACTAACTCATCAAGCCTAATGCTTGTTTTTGAAAAATTATTTATTACAATCTGATCTGATGCCATTACTATTAAACATTAGCATTAGGATTTGGTGAAGCGTTACTTACATCGGGGGCAAGTCCTATGACAGCGTTTGTTCTCACTGTTTGTCTTTCGCCATCTTGCAAGATATTAGGTGGAAGTATTTGGGGTGTAGGATTTTTTCTCCTAGCAAGAAATTCTTTCCTCGAATCGCTTACTTTAAATTTCCTCTGCTCTTGTGAATCTCTAAATTTATTATTTGGGTTCTTGTTTGACTCGTCACGCAAGGTCTTCTTATTGGAAAACATACTTTCAACAGACTTTGGAGTTGGTATAGCAAAAACATCCCCCTCCCCGATGGCGAAGGGGTTTGAGATTGCATTTATTTTTAGCAAACTGCCAGTATAATTCATATCACCGAAGGATCTATATGCTAATAAGTCGGGCCTCATCTGGTCATCACTTTTGGTTACAACATATTTCTTAAACCTTACATCAACACCAGCGTATGTTATACTAGATCTAGTTAGATCCCAGATTCCGTAGTTTCTTTCCAGATCTTCAGCATTCGGATTAAATATGCCTTTATTTTTATTTAGAATATCAATCTTTAACATACCTTAAAAATTATTTTATTCCTGGATTGCTCCAGATCTTGTGGCAAGTTCATTCGGATCTGTCGCAGTAGCAGTTCCATTTTGGAAAGTAGTGACAGAAGATCCATCGCTTAGTCCTTGGCTGAATACGGATTGACTACTAGAATACGTAGGAAGAGTGCTTTGATAAAGTCTACCATCACCTCTGTTGAACATACTTTCAATTTCTCCCCTTTCTCTGTCTCTTCCGTGTCTAAGAGTAAAGGTAGCAACCAGTTCTGTTGGAAAATCGTCAGGACCCAAAACTTCACTAAATTTAATATCCACACCATCACAAATGATATTACCGATCATAGCAATAGGATTCATCGGGTTACCAACCACTAAGTGCCATTCTCCGGTTGGAGCACCGGTTTGAATAGCAACCGGTAGTTGAATGTTTTCTACGAAATCATCAGCCAAAGCAAAAGCGAGGATGTTTCCTACTGCTGCATCCTTCTCGATAAGCTCAGCTAAATCGTTACTATCAAGTTGCTTAATAACACTCTGTAATTCCGATATCGATTTTTCGATAGTGTTAGCAGTTTCTTTAAAAGCCTGAGCCTGCGGATTATTCATAGTTTCGGCATCGGGATTTGCCAGAAATTTGATCGCTGTCTTTGTCCAACCGATAGGATCTGAATAAAAGGCTTTAAGACCATCATCGCCACCCGGGAACCCAATCGCAGGGAAAGTATTATCATACCTAATATCAGGGGTTAAAAAGTTGCCATAATTAGTACCTAGGGCAAGTAAATTACCCAGAATATCAATCATAGCTGCTTTTGTATTAACCTCACCAACTGAAGTAAGCTCGTAGTGAAAATCAAGCTGAAAGGGTTTTTCCCCAAATTTTAACCCTCTTCCTCTTACCCAGGTTTTATCGACAGTATCAACAGAAACAAAAATGAAGTCAGACAGCGGACCTCCGTCAGTTATCATTTTATCCCTAAGAGCAAAATTTATTTTTGGGATAGTTACCTCTTCCCTTCCACCCTGAGTAGCTGCAACGGCCAAGTTTGCAACGTCTCCAGCTCTGGCTAGTAAATCTCCAGCTCCGGCTCCAGCTGCGGCACCAGCAAAAGCTCGACCAAGAACGCTTTTGAAAAATCCCTGGTCAAATCCCTTTTGGTAAGCAACATCATCCTGTGTTTTTGACTCCCAAATAAGACCAGCTTCAAACCCAATTACATCATCTAGGGTATTTCCTGTATCTCCACCCCACCAAGTTACTGCTTGAGCAACAGGTCTACCTGCACCTTGATTTTTATAAAGATCGCTTGCTAAGAGTTGATCTGGGATAGAAAGATTATCTCTCATAGGTGCAGGAAATCTCCTTAAAGTTATCATGTAATTATTTGGGATGGTTCCATAATATTTACAGTAAAGAAAATCTTTCCAAAAATAAGGAGCTGAAGCACCTCCAATAATTAAAGATTTATTTCCACGCGTTCCTAAACTGGCGTCGCTGTCGCCGGTTTCGGGATCAGAATTGATCTGATTAAGAGTAGTTTGTGTTATATTGACTAACTGCCCAGCAGAAGGATTTTTACTAGCTCCCCTACCTGTTACACTTAAAACCGAAGAGATATTCGAATTGAACTCCCTATTTTCCGACTTATAATACTCCTGGATAAAATTGTTTTGGTTATTACCAAAAGAGTAAAGTAAAAACTGTCCATACTTGGCATCCTCTGTACTATAGAAACCTCCGTTATAAAAAAGGGTTCTTGCAGTAGGTCCTTTATTGGGATTCACAGATCCCAAATTGGACATCCTGCCAGTTAGTTGAGCGGAAGCAGCATCTCTTTGGGTCTCCCTTGAACCATATATAGGGCTGTTTGCAGCATTTGATGCCCCATAATTGTACCCAAATCCTCTACTAGAAAAAGATTCGCTCTGTGATACAGAACCAGTTTGAGAATTCCTGTTATTGGAAGTTGACATTTATATAGTCAAGATTTTTTTATTCAACCGTGATGGTGAACTTAAAATCTTCTTCCATATCCTCAATCAGAAAATGTTCTAAATTTTCTGCGAATCTTTGGGAGACATTTTTGTACACCACCAAGATGTCATTGCATCTTGTACTATATATTCCTTGTGTAATTTTCTTCTGAACAGCGTAGTTAATGACGAATTCGGATTCTGGAGACAGATCGTCCATATCATAGCCTAGCTCCCTTATGATTTTACCTATATCTACAATGTAGTAAGTTTTATCCGAACAGTATTTTCTTTTGGCCTCTTTTAGAGACCTTGAGGTAAGCAAAAAAGTTGTATTTGATATTTCTTTAGGCATTATCCTCGTTCACATTTTCATCTGAAGCTTGAGGACCATCCTTTACGTCATTTAAAAAGTCGAAGGACCCAGCATTTAACTCAATTTCAGGTTCCTCGTTTGGATTGCTACTGGAAATCTCTTTTGCCAAAGAATTTTGGATCTCTCTTTCGCGATTTCGATCAGCTTCAATTTGATTATTCTTAGCCTCCTCTAGATTTTTAAGATGAATTTGTTTACCCATCTTTTGTGCCCTTCTAATCCTTTCTCTCATTTCAGAAAAGGATTCTTTTTTACCTAAAAGGCCAAATTGTTTGGCTAACTGTCTTCTTTGTCTTCTTGATTGACTCATTCTTTAGAAAATTTAAAAACCTCATCGTCAGATTTTTGAGACGAACCCTGAATATCAATACCCAGAACATACTTGAATAACTTAAGGAAAAGACCAGGAATAAAGATGTCCTTTGCCTTCACAACATCGTTGGCTGGGATAAATTTGAATTCCATCTCTTTTTCTTCCTCTGTACCGTCGGTAGCTGCTTCCCCTTTTTGTAATCCGGTTACGTCAACAGCAAAACATGGCTGTTCGTGATCTACAAATTTAGAAGAAGTAACAGATCCTAAATAATACCATCTATCATTTTCTGGTGCATCAAATCCGCTTTCCTCCAACAGTTCTCTTTTTGCGGTCGTCAAAAGATCCGGATCCTCGTCATCGCTAGTTCCTGTTATTAAGGAAATTGTTAGTCCACCTTCCCTAAAAGGGTTTGGTTCTTTGAGAACTCCTATAGCAAGAGGAAGTCCCTGTTCATCAGAAACAAAGGGCATAACAACCACATTCATGAATGTTGGAACAACTCCAATCCTGCCATCCCTTTCAACAAGGTTCAATCCCTTAGTTTCATACAATATTTTATTCGTCATCTTCTGCCGGTTTGGTTTCTCGCTCTTTCTTGATCCTTTGACTTGTTGGTTTTTGAGTAGATCCGTAGTATGCTGTTATGGATTCTGCTAAAGCAGATCTAATATCATCAATATCAACTCCCTCGGTTACGTAATTAATTATCTCCTCGTTTGCACCATCAAAAGAACTAATAAGAACATTATATAAATTCTTTGAAGGCAGATTTAGCTTGAGCGTGATGTTTACGTTTACCCAATTTTCATTCTGCTGCTTCAACAACTTATATATCGGGGATTCTTCAAGCTCAATCGAAGAAACGGTGTTCCTAACGGGTTTAGATTTGCTCTCCTGTACGAGCTGCTTTTGCTGGTGGAGATCTGGTTGGGTCAAATCTACATTTCCAGCGGTGTTATTGAAGTCAACTTTCGAAGCGGGAAAAGTTTCTAAATACTCTTCCAAAAGTTCTATGTTAATTCTTCCACCACCAGTAAATTCAACAAAAGTCATCCCAGTGGCATCATCCTGGGTAACTCCCCCAAACTTCTCAACATTTCCCATTCTATCTCCCTTAATCCATTGGAAATCAACCTGGGATAGTTCTTCCTTCAGTTCTTCTAAAGTTTTTTCCTTAAGATCCATTTTCTTTTTCTTGAATATTCGACTCAGCCATCCCATCTTCTTCAAATGTTAAGAATTTAATTGGAAACCCAAGGGCATACAAAATAACAATTCACAGGACAGCATTGCTGGATTTAAGAATTATATGGAAAACTGGGTAAAGTGTTCCGCCCTTTATGGTTTTGTAAGAAACTTTGATCGAGCATCCGAGTACATCTCTTCAATGTGCTCTTCTGGTATGGAATTTTTTAGAATCTCCATGATTCTTTTTATCTCCTTTCTCTCCTGGATATTTTTAGAATTTTTTTCTTCTGAATTTGTCCAAGAATGGTACTTAAAAATTTTCATCAGGTGGTCAACCAGCTCCCTTTGAGAGTGTTCGATCTCACTACCAATACAAACGCAAAGCAAATATTTATCAATTGGATTTTCTAACATCTCTGAGATAGAATCGTGCTTACACTCATAATTTCCCTTGGGGGTTCTATATTGACAATTAAATCTATTACCCTTTCTTTTGATGGAGATAAATGGATGTATGGAATCGGAATTTTTATAAAGAAAAAGTTTTTTGAACATGTCTTTTTCATTCTCCCGGACAAGCTCAAGCTCCATACCATTTGAAATTTCTGCATCCAATTTAAGCGGAGATGTGTGACTATAAGACTTAACATCTTCTTCTATACCCAAAAGATCTAGCAAAATGTTCGCATCTTCTTCAAATTTATTAAAAGACTTCCCAAGGTTAGAAAATTTTGAAGATATGAATTCCTCCATTACATCTTCGAACCTATCCATATTGTGCTCTTGTTTAAACCAGTTCGTGTTGGTATCGAAAGAAACTATTTCATATCCGGGTTGGGTAGAGATAGTTACATATTTTTTAGGTATTGAACAAGACTTTTCACCAATGCTAAAAACTTGATTGTCCCCCTCCTCAACTCTCTTTAAGACAAGGCCAGGATTTTCCAATCTCAATTTAATTTCTCCACTAAGATTAGGTCCAATAACTCCTATATCTTTTTTAGATATGGACTTGGATTCCTGAATTTTCTCAAATAAATGGAATGAAAGGGTTTTATTCATTTGTACCAAAAAGAATTTGCACTTTAAAGTCTTTGGGGTTCATAGATTTTCTCATATCAACTCTTAAGAAAGTCGGATCTGTTGGGATTAATCTAGTTCCCTTCTGGATCATAATGGATGCAATCGGGATTGTTGCATCAGGAACTATGTCAAACTCAAACTCTTTTTGGTCGTTTGGATAATCATCAACCTTAATTTCCAATTCTATGCTTTCAACATAAAAGCTAATATCAAGTATGCCTTCTTTTCTTCTCTCTATCCCAGCTTTGTACTCTATCTCGCATTCTAAAGAATCTACATCACTAATTTCTGGTGGTCTATTTACAACCTGCACGTCAAGCAATCCAAGCTCTGCTGAAAATGAAAATTCATTAGAAACCTTGTTTTTCTTATTTGAACTGAAAGAAATATAATCGTCTATTCTTGGCATTGTGGAACCACTTTTTTTATGTATTATATATCAAGATTCAAAATGGGTTCTTTAAAAGTCTAGAAGAATGCCGGGGGGTTAATATATAGAGTATCAAACATAATTCTTCTTACCATGAAAGACATAAAACCCACATGGTTCCTCGAACACCCAATCGATCAAGAATACAAACAATACACTTTATTAGATTTTTTATCCACGGTTAATAAGGATATAGCGGATGAAGATATCTACTATCCTATTAAGAGAATTTTTTCCATGATAAAGGAACTAACCTCCATTAAAGTATGGATAGAAAATGAATTCAAGGAGGTACCTAAGGATCTTCCTAAAAAAATCCACGATCTAATAGTTTATTTCGATAGAAGCGAATTTACAGAGGATGAAACAGAAGAAATTTTAATGATAGTTGATAATTCTTTAAATATTCTCTATAAATACGCAGATCTAGGAATGGAGCTTTGGAAAAACCTAGAAAGCAGAATTAGAGCTTTCAGTTTAGATAGGTTTGGGAAAAAAGATAATAGAGACTGTGGGATCTTGATATTCAGGAACATGTCCACAGATAACGTGTTGGCTTATTGGTGGCAGTGCGGGAGAACCCACAAGGGATCAGATGCGACAATGCTTAAAAAAATCCCACTCAGGAATTCTTATTTCTCTATGTCCTATGAATTTATTGCACACGAAGCAATCGAATCATTAAGTCTAAAAGGAGACATTGATCCAGAGATAAGCGTTATGGAAATCTACGAGGACTTTACTGAGGAATCTGTGATCTTAAAAATAGCAAAGGAGATATTCATAAGGGAGATCAATAACGAGGAAAGAGAAAAAAAGTAATTATTGAGATTCCTTCCAAACGTTGTCAATAAGAGAAACCCCTTCGTGCTGTCTTGCAAGTCTTTCTTTTACTATCCCAAAACGATTTAGGCCACTTCTCCACAGAACTTCGTTGAACCATATATCAGGGCTATCCCAGCTGAATCGGTCAATGCAATCTAAGATTATTTCCCTGGACAAAGCAGGCAATACAACACAGTGAGCCAATATCACTTTATTAGTTATGTAAAAATCTGGGAACTTTGGGTCGTTGTCAGTCTCTGGGGACTGTAAAACTCCATTTACAAATCTTGATCCTAATGAAAGGTATTTTAAATCATTCTCGTTACAAAATTCGATACCCCTCTTAAGAGTTTGCATAAAGGTTTCGTGTGAGGTTTCCAATACACAATCGCACTCGCAGAGAACTAAAGCATCCAAGTCATCACTAAAATTTTCAAGCATTGCTTTTTTGAAAGACTGGAAAGCACCATAGTGTCCAGCACCATGATTAGTTGCTGGAGATTGGGAGAGGGCTGGTACTTCCTTCCATGAATCTCCTCTGTACCTTTCGTTAACCTGCTGATGATAAGTTAGTCCCATTTCACCAAGAGGGGATAAAGAACCAATAGAAGCTTGTTCCCTCTTAGTATCTGGCTCTGTCAGTATGTGTACTAATTTAATATTCATTATAAGAGGATATGTTTGTTTTCTTTATATCAAACAAAAAAAGACAAGTTTCGCTAGAAACTTGTCTTCCATATTAGTAAAAGAAATAATTTTTAGAAATCTTCTAGTCTTTTAATTGAAAATGATTCATTAACTGAGGTTTCGGATTCACCTAATCCAGAGATAGCAGAATTTGGTGCATTTACAATAGATGGGCCAGCATTAGCAATGTTATACTCTCTATCACCATCAGCATTATAACCAGGAATCTCGATACCAGCTTTCTCTGGGCTAAATACCGCATCTGCATAACCAACCCAATCATAAGCAGGTTCTCTTTTTATCTTATGCAAACCAGTTTTACCTTCACCACCCTCTTGATTTTCAGCAGCAAAAGGCTTGTATGTCTCGTCGTGTACCTTTTTCTTAAATTGATCGAAGTCTAAAACTTCTCTCTTCGAAACGTCATTTATATTCATGATCTAAATTTTTTATTGTATAGTTCCACCAGAGCTTAATCCTATGGATTGTAAAGATTGTCCATTTCCAGCTAATCCAGAAAGAAAATCTGATATGAAATCTCCTACTGGATTGTCGTCCATAATTTCATTACCACCAGCATCAACAATTTTACCTATACCGGTTTGTATTGTTCTTTCTTCTGAAGGGGAAAGGGATTTCATAAAATCCTCTCCGCCACCAGCACCCTCAAATCCGTTAAAAGCCTGAAGATAAAATTGCTCTAAGGAATCTCTAAAATTTTCCCGCCTTACTTGGTTGGCTAACATTTCAGAGATTGTTCTGTAAATCCATCCGTCTGGCTCGATACCCAGATCTTCTGCAATACCATCCAATCCTTTTTCAGTCAGGAATTCAATTGTTGCATCAGCCATCTTAGGGGCAAGGTAGGCTGAGTTAGCCTTTCCTGCAAAGATAATTTTAGTTAAATCAGCAACTGGAATTTGCTCGACAAAGTTTTGTATAAGCTTGCTGAAAATAGACTGTTCACCAATCCCGAAGAAATTCAAAAGGTAAGCAGAGGCCTTTCCCTTAAGGACGTCGGAGAAAGCACTTCCCGCAGATCCAATTAGTCTGCTCAAGCCATCACTGAACCAATTTTCGTTGACCGAGTCGGATCTAAAATCTTCAAAGGACTTAATATTATTTGCCATCTGGAGCTTTTTTCTTTATATATCGCTCCTTAGCCTAATTTATCTATTCCTCAGAAAAAGATCTACCGCTTTATATCGATAAGCAATTTTGTCCTCCTTGATCTTAGGATTTTTGAGAGGAGCCTTTTTTCGATTTACTATCTCGTCTGGAAGTAGAGGAGAAAAAGTGTCCTTAAGAATCTTCTTATCTGTTCTCCACTCTATGGGTAAGTGCAAAGCAAATCTTACAAGGTCCAAATTTAAGAAGGGACTCCTGAGTTCCAATGTATGAGCCATAGACATCTTATCGAGTCTTGGTAAGTGATAGTAAGTTAGTTCGTCGAACACATCAGACTTTTGAGAGTCATATTCGTGGATTCTTTTATATCCACCAAAAAGTTCATCTGCTCCATCCCCAGAAAGGACTATTCTATAACCACCAAATCTTTTAACAGCATCAAATAAATGATATTGTGGTATAACAGAACCAAGGTCTATAGGTGATTCGTTCCATTTTTTATAAATCTCTTCGTTCATAGATTCATCCATACTATAATCCAAGAAAGAAACCTCCTTACCAAGTCTTTTGGAAAGTATGTCTACAAACTCTTTCTCCCCATTTTCGATACTAAACCACCTAACATCAGCTCCAATTTCATTTAAAACAGATGCGATAATAGAAGAGTCTAATCCGCCAGATATAAGAAGGGATATCGGGTAATCCTTAGAAACCAATCTATTTCTTACAGACTCAAACATTTTAGACCAAAGCCACTCCATGTGTTCTTCGTAGCTTTTACCGACTAATTCTTGAATTGGGAAATCAAAGCCCTTATAATAAGTACTATACACATTCTTAAATTCGGGAGAATCTAAATTGAAACTGTATATGTTATTGGGAAGTATTCTTTTGATATCACTATAAGACGTTCTTTCATCTGTGTTATATCCCCACTTTCTCACAGTACTGATAAAAGTATCATCTATCTGTGAATTCTCGTAAACGAGAGGTTTGATTTCTGAAGCAATCTCTCCGATGGAATTATAATAAAGACATTTACGACCAAGTGGATCTGTAAAAGCGATAACATCGTTAGTGTTTGCATCATATATTGTTATTGCCCAGAACCCGTCCCAAGTCTGGATTTCTGGTATGAACAAAGAGCAAAACATCTCGAAACTTCCGCCTTGGTATCTGCCAAAAAGATTTGTCAGATATTCGATATCAGATTCAAACCTATCACGGGCATAGTTGAATATCTCGCCGTTAAACAGCAAATAAATGCCGTCTGCTACCTCTATTGGTTGATTCCAATCATCACCATCCACTGTCTGGATAGGAAGCCTGTGGTGACAAATATTAAGTCCGTTCCTTTGCACCACTGTTTTTTCAATTCCACGGTGTTTTATGGTATCCGGTATCTCCTCTCCTGGAGTTTTTGTAATTACTATTCCGCACATTTAGATATGACTTAAGTCGTTTACTGTTTTATTATCAAAGCTGTTGAATATCCGGTGGACATAAACATTGTACGGTTGATTCATAACATAGTCTCTCAGATTTTCCATAATTTCTTGCTCCTTTGAATCACCATCTCGAAAATCCCAGTTATCCTTGTTTCTATCTTCCTGGTTTGGATTGTCTCCGGTTACAAAATAGATTTCACAATCTTTAAGTAATCCCTCTTCCGCAATCATTTTCAATTGGTTCATTGCCTCCTCTTCGGTAATACGACCAGAAAGTATTCCCCAGGTAAGAACTGTTAGAAATCCGCGATCTAATATAAACGGAGGAAGTAGTCCATCCCGGCACAATTGCAATAACATTAATTCCTTGCCCAAAGCAAAGCTGTGGGTCTCATGAGATTGATCGTCCAAAGAAAGCCTGTTGAACCATCCAACAAAGTCAAACTTAAAGATCGGAATGTTGTGTACCTCAGAATACTTACGTGCTAAAAAGGTCTTGCCTGAATTCCTTGGTCCCTCGAATATCTTGATCTTTGATCCCATTAATTGATTTTCTTCTTTCAAACTCTTTTATTGACTTAGTTTGCATATATTTCGACAATTCATGGTTTACTCTTACTTCAACGTCGGAATTTAAGACAAATTTTCTATTCGGGAAAGAAAACTTGGGAAAACTAGGATCGAGCTTTCCGTCTAAAATGTATTTGTAGATTAAGCAATTTAGAACATGCTGTTCAGGACAACTATGAGTAAACTGTGGATATGGATCAGGGTTTGGATATTTCATTAGTAGATCCTTTCTTTCACAAAGCTTTTTATACTCAGCAAAGAAATCCCTGGAGAATTGGCTATTCCTTATAATCATTCTATTCGAAGCTATCTCCCAACACCTGGAGACTATATCAGATTCCATCGGATCATTTATAATTGCATCAGTTGTATATCTTTTTCCGTGCAACCTGACCTTTGGGATTTCGCCAAACACTTCGCTTTCAAAGGGGATAAAAATATCGGACTTATTTTCACTCAATAAAAGATCTGTTGACTCTCTAATAAACTCCCAATCCGTCTGCCAATACTGTGGATATTTTTGAAAGTTACAGTCATGGTAGAAAAGTATGTCATTTTCTTCCATCTGGGACAGAGTTCTGTCTATAATAAAAGACTTGAAATCACCACAGCCATTAGAGTTTATGCCAGGATTTAATGGGAAAAATCCATCCAGGACATTACAAAAATCTTCGCTTCCTTCACAATCTTTTAATGAAGATGGACTGTAAACAATAATATCATCGAAGTATGGTGAAAGTAGGGACTTAAGGTTAGAGATATTGCTACTTAAGTCATTTCCCGAGTCATGGGGAGGTCCTATACTACAAAAGGTCAGAAAATAAAACTTAAAGCTTCGATCCACGTGGATAATATTTCAGTGAATTATATGGAAAAAGAGGGGATAAGTTTCTAGCTTATCCCTCCTTAGTAATAACGATCGTGGAGTCTGAAATATCTGGAGTGATGTCGTCAATCACATCCACCCCAATTCTCTTGCAGTGTTTTGAAAGGCTCTTGATGATCGGACTAACTTTCCCAAGGCTTTCCTTCATGACATTAACCTTCTCCGGATCCTCTGTGCTTCCAATAATCGTAGATTTTAGTATTTCGTTGTCACCAGAATTTGTATCAAACAAAGCTATCTTCTCCGTTGACATTTTACCTCTCTTTCCGAGAGATCCATTCTTTCTAATGCCTGATATAAGCTCATCCTCCGTAATATCGAGTGAGTTGCACAGCATTTTTATTGCCGGGACCCATTCATCTTTATCTCTATTATAGGTAATCAAGGGTGAACAAACAATTACAGTATTGTAAAGGGATCTGAGCTCCCCTGGATTAAGATTGGATATACCATCGTTGCCAACCATTCCCTTTATGCTAGATGCCAATGATCTCATCGAACTAGGTCTAATATATCCACCGGAAATCTCTTCCTTATTTGGAACAAATGCACTTTCTAACTCCTCATAAATAGCAGCAACATCACTTAACCCTTCTTCCTTTGCTAATTTACAATTGGAAGACATCACTTCATCCAAAACTTTAGCCTTTATATCAGACCCAACTCCCCCGAAGTTTTTCCAATAAGAAGTATACCAGTTTCCAAATTTGTGGACGTCATCAATATCATCACCAGCAATAGCTTTATATCTTTTCCAATTACAAGGCTTATTCACGCTTCCGGAAATTCTCTTGGTTGGGTAAAGTGAGCAATTATCGTTATCGTCTACCATTACAAAGAAAGAAACCGGTTTATCTCCCGAAACCGCCTTTGTCCAACAATCAATATACTCATGAGGGCAAGATCCCTTCAAAGTTCCATCTTCTTTTAAGAAATCCTCAGCTTCGGCATTCTTATTATAGTCTTTGGTTCTCAAAAGCTTGGCGAGAGCCTCAGCCATTGAATAATCGGAAGTTGTAGGTTCTGCTATTGCATCGTTATCTTCGTCCAATTCCTGGCTATAGTTTTTGATGCTTATTTCAATCTCATTTGGGTCAATGTAAGTCATTGCCTCCATCAGCCTCATGAAATCCGCTGCTGACAAAGCATTGCTGGATTCCCTTACAGAGGAATAAGAACCTCTAAGTTGGCTAATAGCATCTTTAATAGAATCTTTGTTCTCTTTTGACACCTGATCCAATTTAAGAATTATGTCAAGCAAAGGTTTATCCAATTTACCGCTTACATCCTTATTACCCAGGGTAGATTGTATAGACTTTACAGCAACCTCAGTTGCAGTTTCATACTTACCGTTAGCTCCACCTCTAGGGTCCATTAAATTCTTAATAGGAACAAAAGCATCCATAAGAGCTTTTTGGATAGCAGAAATAAGACCAGATCCCTTTAGTTTAGTATCATTGTCTCTGTCTCCAATTTTTAAGGGAAATACCCTATCGTTCATTTTTGTTTCCTTGTCATCCAAGTCTTCCCTTACCTTTACTTCTATAATTCCTTCTTCAGTATTGGCTTTGGTAACCTTATCTAGCGCATTCGTCATCATCTCAAAGAAATCAGCAAACTTGGATTCCAAGTCATCGTCCTTCATGAGTTTTCCCATTAAAGACTCTACCGCTCTAACTTTATACTGAGCGTATTCTTGGGAGAGATTGTCAGTTTTCTTTTCGAGTTCTGAAAGGTTCTTTCTGTCATTATCAGAGAAAGTAGCTTTAGTACTATTAATAGAAGAAAGCTTTTGTGCTAGAGTAGTAAACAGCCTATGCCAATCTCTTCCATATCCAGATTTTGCATCCTTTCCCTTGGAGTCTACAATATGATTGACTAAAATTTTCTTTAATCTATGAACTCTACCAGGTACCCCGATTTCGTTAGACTCGTTAAGTTTTTCTTGGTATTCATCTGCTGTTCTTTTTACGCTCTCTACAAGTTTTTTTCCAGCAGATTTGAAGTTCTGGATAGCTTTTGATTCTAGGGAAGGATCAAGCTCTATCATTCTCTTTATAGCATCGCCTATCATGTCAATGGAGTCAAGATAAGCCTTCTTAAGCGGGGCAAGAACCGGATCGTGTAATTCAGTATCCTCACAAACATCTTTAATGTTAGCAATTAATCCCTTGACAGTAGAAGTATCACCAATGGATTCTATTTTCTTCGCAAAAGATTCATAGGTCCTGTTCCGATCAGAAGCAAGGTCAAATATAATCTTTTTGCATGCTGCTAAAAGTGTGTCGATTGATATTTTTAATGCATCGTCAACATCCTTGTTCTCGTAGAGCTTGAACGTATCTATGGATAATTGATTTGCTACCGGGTTATTTCTGAGATAATTGTTTGACATCCTTTAGTAAATATTTGTTGTATCACCTGAATCAGCTTTTGCATCCATAGCATTAGCTAAAGCATTTAAAAGTGCTGGCATTTGGCCTACTAGTCTTGCTTGGTTCCTTATGCTAGCTGCTTTTTCCTTGAGATCCGTTGTTTCCTTCTGTTTAGCTATTTCATCAGCTATCTCTGCTTGTTTAGCATTAACATCTGCCTTGGCCTTAACCAGGTCTTCATTAACCCCCTCAAAAATTGGGAATTCACCAAGTTTCTTAATGTGTTTAGGCATATCTTCTTGCAATTGTTATTTTAGTTCTTAAATCTCTTATCTGCCTCATGAGGGTTTCCCTCAAATCAGACATGTCTTTTTTAACGCTATCCGCAGATAATCCTTTCTTTTTAGCCTGAGCTTCGAGTCTATCCCTCTCGGTATCGAGAGTAGCATACCTTTCATTTCTTTCGGATTGCATAGCTTTAATCAATGCACCAACCTGACTCTTCTCTAAATCCTGCACAAATTTTGTAAACTGTGGAGCATTCATAGAAAAGATAGGATCCATGGAAAAATTAGCATTAGTAATTACCCTATTCTCCGTATCAGACTTTAAAGTAGATGGCTTGGCAAGATCTAGCTTACCAAATTTCTCCCTGAACTTCTCATCTTTTTTCTTAGCATCCAAAGCTGCTTTCTTATACTTGTCATAGAGGTCGTCAGCAATAGATTCGTCAGTAAGGTCTTTTGCCATTTTATATAGCTTTTCAGCTAAATCAGCTTCAAGTTCAGCCTTTTTCAAATTCCAATAGGAAATAAGTCTTTGCTTACCCTTAGTAATCTTTTCAACCTTAGAATCAATCTTATCAATGTCAGCTTTTCTTTTCTTGCCTAATGCTGTAAGAAGTTTTTGATTTCGATCGATCATTCTTTCAAGCTTTTTAGCTTCAGCAGGATCGCTTTTAGTCTGTGCTTTTTTAACTTCTAATGCATCTATATCAGTTTGGATATCATTCCATTCTTTAGAGTATTTTGTTTCAATGGAATTAATGTCAGAAAGCAAAGCATCTATCTTAGATATGCTTCCACCGAAATTGGAACTCAGCCAATTGATGATCTTATCTAGGCCACTGTCTTTTTCATTGATATTTTGAGATTCCCACTCTTTAAAACTTAAAAGCATTTTAGGATAGTTTTTTTAATAGTTTACCAATCTCTTTTAGATTAATATCAGTCTTAAGGTCTATTACTTCCTTAGTAACACCAGACCCAGCATCATTCCCGTCATTAATAGCGTTATTAATTTTAGAGAAAAGAGCTGTTAATGAAGATTCTTTGGAAAGGTCCTTACCTTTATTGCTAATAACTTCACCATATACAGAAACCAAATTTTCCAAAGAATCCAGCTCGTTAGCCTTTTCCTCTAAATCCTTTATACCGTTAGATATCTTTCCCGATTTTTTAACCTCATCGTAGCTTGGGGACTTAGCCATAAACGACTTCATTTCAGAAAGAACCTTAGCCATTTGTGATTTGATCTCGCTTATTTTCTTTTTTGACTTTTCCCTAAGGGAAACAACAACACTAAGATCTTTTGTTCCCACATTTTTTCTAATCTGAGAAAGATCGCCTAAATCTTGGTCCTTAATAGAAGCACCTTTTTTTGAAGATTCTTTAGTTTTAGAAACAAAAGCTTCCGCTTTCTTTGAGGTTGCATCTAAATCATCTTTTAGCTTTTTAACCACCGACTCATCACTAGATTTTTTCTTGGCAAGTTCATATTCAAATTTAGCAAGTTCGTACTTATCATCTATAAAGCCAGCTTCGTAGTATTCTTTCCTTCTTGGGTTTTTACCAATTGTTTTTTCGAGGAGTTTCATTCCCTTGTTCATTTGTTCTCTTTTCATCTTAACAAACGATCGGAATTCCTTGTTCTTTCTCTCGATCTGGGTACGTATCCTAGCAATCTCGTTCCTAGATGCACCTTTGCCTCTAAGTTCATCTATCTTGCCTTCCAGGTCAAGTATCTCATCCTCTAAGTCATATTCCTTAGTTATGATTTCCTTTTGTATATCTAAATTACCCTTCCTTATGGTGTCAATAACAGACAATCTAGAAAAGGGCCCTAACAAAGCTTTTGAAACACTGTTTTTCAAAGTATCCAAAGCCTTGCCTTCACTGATGTTGTAATACTCGAGGAGCATTTCAGCAAGAATAACCTGGTCAACCTCCTGAGAAAGGTCTCTTTCAAGCAAAAACTGACTGTGAGATTTAATTCTACTCATTACACAATGGCCACATTTATACTATATATCTAAAAATTTTAGCTTATCCAAAAGAAATTTCAAATTTTATATTACCGCAATCCCATATTTTAAAAGCTCCAATTTTTTCAAATATTTGCTCTGAAGTTAATCCTTTAAAATTTCCCATTTTAAGAAGCTCTGATTTTCTGTACTTATATCTATTGTGTCTTTTATTTTTATGAAAAATATAATATCCCGGATTCACTTTTTTTTCAGTGGTAAACCCAATTTTTCTATATAAATTTCCCTTAGACCATCTAAGGTTGGCGTAGCTAATTATTTTGTTTGGTGAGATTTCACTAATAAATTTATTCATAAGTTTAGAAGCTGCACCTACTACTGTTGTATTTATTTTATTACAAAATCTTAAAAGTTCGTATGTTCCATTCTCCTTTTTACTTCCCAAATTTAATCTCAGCTCGCCAAAAGTCATAACTGAAACTAGTTCTTTGTTATGAAAAAGTCCATAGGAAAATTTGGAATTTACAGGTCCTTGTATATGATTATTCCTTAAAAAAATTATAGCTTCATTGTTATTAATACTCCTAATCTGACATTTCCTTGCGTAAATTCTAGAAGAAACACCTAACTTGTTTTTAATCATGGATAAAACTATTTCTCTTTTTTCCTCTATCTCATCATCAAAAAAATGAAAAATCTCTATCCCAGAATCACCAAATCTTTTAGTTTTATTAATATGGTGGAATTGACCTCTTCCGAATTCTTCGCTGTGGTATTTGATACCATTCACTTCTATTCCAAAATTAAAATCAGGGAAAAATATATCTATTTCCTCACGGGTATTAATAAGACCAACAACATTTTTATCTATTTTATGTCCTAAAATTTTCAGGTCGTCATAAAGTCCATTCTCTACTTCTGAGGTTTGGTTTTTTTTAGGATTATTACATATTGTGCAGATCTCGTGATTTGCATTTTTTCTGACCGTTAGGAGTTGGCGATTTATGACAAAATCATGTCCACAATTTTTTCCTCTGATTGAAATAGAATCATCCGAATCCATTGATAAAAATTGATATAAGTCTTCATCTATTTTTTCAGATAAATAATTCTTACTTTTTCTAATCCTCTCCGATTTTGAAATTTTTTGCCTTATCTCATCACTTTTTGCTGGGTTATCCACGCCATATAAGGATTTACAGGTTTCCTTATATTTTTGAACTATAAAGTCTTTTTTCATGGCATGATTTACCCCATATTTAATTATCGAAGTTTTTTTTATTTTGTCTATAAAATCAGAATGGTTTTCAGATTCAATCCCATATTTTTTTTTGAAAACCTCGCCTCTTTTAACAGCTTTCTGTATTTTTATAGGAAATCCATCCTCGTAATATCTCCACTGGTAACCGTAAACACTATTAGATTTCCCATTACAGGCTGAAATAATATTTGAATGGCTTTTTACATTAAGTTGAACACAGGCTTCCTTAACCGATTCAAACATTTTTATGAATTCACCGTTAAGATTATATTGTAATACTTTTCTTTTTGTCATGGTCTAAATCTAATCGAACTATTTATCCTTTTTACAAAAAAAAATCCTAGTGTTTCCACTAGGATTTTATAGAGTTATCTACTGATTTTACTAAGATAGACCACCAGTAGGAACGTTCACATGGAAGCAGAAGTACATAGTTTCTGGATGGAAACCAGCTTCTACTAGAGAGTAACGAGACTTAACCGCAATCTTAGGTGACATTGTACCTTCAGAAATAGTCTGGATAGACTCAGCCATCATATATGGCATGAATTTCAGACCCGGTTCGTCATCTCCACCTTTTCTTCCAACCAGTACTCTGTTATCCCCGAACTTCATGTTCTGATCAACATAAACGGTCATACCTGCAAGCGAACCTACTGGATAAAGTGTTCCGTTGTTTTGAGTAAGAGTGTTAGAGAAAGGAGCAAAAGTGAACTGAGAGATGTCTTGCAATGCACTTGCAACGTTAGCGTTAGTAACGATGAAGTTAGCAGGACCTCTTCTTCCTCTGTTAGCTACTACGTTAGCAGCTGCTAGAATTCTAGAGAATAGCCTTCTCTGTAGAGTTGACAAGTTCTCGTAAGTTCCTGATGCAGGACCTGCAACAGAAGCGATAGAGATACCAGCATCAGTCTTACCTACGTAAGAAGGAATAGTGTAAGAACCTGCAGTACCGCCGATAACGAGGTTTAGGTTCAAGTTCTGACCTTCTGTAGTTAAGAATTCGTCGTGGTTAGACCATCCAAGAGCAAATGCTCTAGAAAGGATGTGCTTGTTAATAGCTTGAGATACTTCGTTAACCAATGCATTTTCGATCATTGAGATAACGTCGATACCAAATTGCTTGTTCAAGTCTTGGATTTGCTCAGTAGTTACTGAAGCAGCTACTTGGAAAGTATCAGCTTCAACGAACTTAGTGAACGTTGAAAGACCCATTGATTGGTAGTAGTTACTTTCACCTACACCTCTTAACATTGGGTTGTAAGTCTTAGTACCATCTACGAATGGTCCTTGCCAGTCTTGGTCGTTGTTGAAACCAGCGCCAGAGAATCCTTGGATGTGATCCTCAAGAGCTTTAACCAATTCTGCTCTTGCAGTTGTAGTACCAGCTTGGTTACCGTTAATTGAAGTACCTACGTTAGCTGCAGCACCATCAAGAACGTCAGAAACAGTCTCACCTGCGGTTAGACCAGTGATTCTGAAGATTGGATAACCATCAATTCTCGAAAGTCCAACGAACTCAGTAGTGATATAAGCACTAGCTGAACCGTTTTTAGTGATGTAGTAAGTAGTACCTACTGCAAAGTTAGCAGGATATCCCGCAGCGTAAGAAGTGATCTCTACCTTGATCATCGATGGAGCAGTTGCAAGAGCATCTGCAGCAGTTGAACCAGCTGAAGCCGGAGAAATTTTACCACCTGAGTATACGTAATCTAGGTAAGAAAGTACGCCAGTAGGACCTGACATAGGGATTACAGGAACGATGTCGAATCCAACAGTCTTCGCAGCAACCTGAATTGCCAAAGGAAGAAGTGAAGGAAACTTATCTCCTGAACCTTGATTAGCAGTATTATAGAAAGCTGAATTAGCTTGCGTTCCTACTGCTGCACCAGTTGAGTTATACCCACCTGGGTATGCGGGTGGTTGTACGGCACCCATACCGTTTACGGTTGCTAGAGACTGGTAAGCTCCAGCAGACTCGTTTAATGAATGGTAGTGGCAGTACTTGCTCAACCATCCTTTTTTTTCAGCATCTTGAATTCCAGCCTTCTGCTCGATGATAGGAGACCAGGTTTCGAAGATTTCTGCTTCGTTGATTAGTTTCATATTACTAATTTTTTTTTAGAATTTTTAAAACTTACCTTCGAGCGACTTAGCGACCCAATTAAGGTAATCATTTGAATACCCCTGAGGGGCTGTAGCCGTCTTAGGCTCTGGTGTTTCTTGGCTCTCTTGAAGTTTCTGTAAACCTACTGGCTTGGCACCAAGCTGACGAGTTGACCAGAAGTTTTTGATCTGATAGTTTGTCTCTAAGTTATAGAAAGCGGATTGAGCAATGATTGATTGCTTTTGGCTTTCATTTAGTGACTCCCAAATCGGAGCGTAATCTTCTGGCATTTCATCAATAAATTTGTGACCTGATGATTCTACCAAGGTTTCTTCGGCTTCGTTGATCGCCTCATCTGCTTTTTGTGTTTGAGCAGTTGGCTGTACTTTCGTATTAGCCTCGTTTATGTTTTCCTCAGTCTTCTGTGTTTTGACCGATTCAATTAGAGAATCAATTTTGCTTCCGAGATTTTCATAATCTCCAGCAAATCCTGATTCGACCAATTCAGTTTGTGAAGCACTTTCAGCATTTTCTCTTGCACTCTCATTTAGAGAAGGAGCAACTTGCGCTTTAGCACTTTCGTGAATAGCTTCAGTTTGAGCTATATTTCCATTTAGCTTTTCAGCTAAATAATCAGAGTAAGCAATTCCTTTATTTAGGTTTTCTGCGATGTACTCTGTGTAATTGATATCTTGATCGAGCTTTTCTGCGATATACTCAGAATAAGCAATACCTTTGTCGAGGTTTTCTGCAAGATATTCAGAATAAGAAATTCCTTTATCAAGATTCTCAGCCAAATACTCAGAGTAAGCAATGTTCTTATCAACATTCTCTGCTAGATACTCCGAATAAGCGATGTTCTTATCAAGATTCTCGGCAACATACTCTGTGTATTGAATTCCATCGTCTAGCTTTTCAGCAAGATATTTGGAATAATCGATTGCCTTATCAACATTTTCAGCCACGTACTCTGAATATGAAATACCCTTATCAACATTTTCAGCCAAATACTTAGAATAAGAAATAGTCTTATCTAGATTTTCAGCTAAATACTTTGAATAAGTGATGCTACTATCTAGATTTTCTGCTAGGTACTCACCGTACTTGATAGCACTTTCTAGATTTTCAGCAAGATATTCTGAATACTTTTCAAGTTTAGCAACTCTTTCCTCTAGAGCTTTACAGTCTACACTGTCAGTTTCACTCTCAGATACCTGAGCTTCTTGTTGTTTCATTTCAGAAATCTGCGTTTCCAGCTCATCCATCTTATTTTTCAAAAAGATAGAATACTTGTTAAGCTCGTCAGCAGTAACATATTCTTTGTTGGCCTCCATAGTGTTGGATTTATTTTTGTCTTGATTAAGGATTTTTTCGAATTCTTCGCTATTTTCAACTTTATATATCTTTACACTAGATTCATTTTCTAGCCCCAGCGATTCGTTTACACACTCTAAGTTGTTTACTACAGACTTTTTTGATCTTTCTTCAAATTCAAAAGCATCAAAACCAGCGCTTTCGTAAACCCTCTCGAGCTGTGCGTCCTGAAAACCAGGATCAGCTACTAGATCATATGTAAAGATTTTTTTGATCTGGACTTTCTTATCCGGACCAACATTTCCAGCTGCTCTGGATGAAATAGAAAGTGGAATACCAGCATCAACAAGCTTTTTAGCGATTTGTCCTGCTGGAGTGTCAAGCAAACGAACTTTAATGTTTAATACTCTTCCGTCTTTATCATATGTTAGATCCTCTACAACATGAGAAATGTTCTTAAGCGAAACATCGAATTTTTCTGGGTGGTCCAATTCACCAACCAATCTCTTTTGTCCTATCTTATCTTTTAGATATTCAAGGTGAGGTAGATATTCTCCCTCCTCGTATATTCTATTGTTATTGTTCTCCTTGCCAAATTGAGCTGCTATACCCTTGAGTATATAGCCGTTTTCAGCACCATCCTTTGAAACAGAAAGACTATTGTCTTGCTTTTCAAGAATAAAAAGGAGGTTTTCATTCAATAGAGACTCGTTCATTTCTTGACTTTACTATTATTTAACTTTATATATCGAATTTCTTTTTCAGAAAAATTGACGTTTTTTTATCCAGAGAAAGATATACCATCCTCAACATCATTAGCAAACTTGAGTGCAGCATCAAACCCTTCCTCTCCTTTTCTTAGAGTCCTTCTCCTATTGCCAGATTTTGCAAACCTATTCTTAAGTACCACCTTTATTGGATTACCCTCACTATCTTCTCTAACTTTGACGCTAGTTATTTCCTCCCAGTCCTCGATATTAAGCTTTCTCATAAGTTCCTCAGTTCCAAATTCATCCAAGATACTGATGCCACCTTCGATATCCCTATCTTTAATAGAAAGTGATCTCGATCCGCTTTTTATTTGAACATCGGCTCGATCAGCTTGGATTCTAGTTTCTTCCCCATCGACATCTTCAATATCAATAACATCATCTTCTTCAGGCTCCTCCTCAACAACATCAACCTCTTTCTCCTCGGTAGGAGGAACGTAGGTTTTTAAGCCGTATCTAGGTTCGTCTATTAAATCCTCAGATGCGGATTCTACCAAAATTGGTTGATTTTGTTTGGGGCTAATACTTTGGTCACCAACTAAGAAGTAGGTAAAACTAGCAGTAGATCCATCTTCATTAGGATCAACAAAACTTATAGTGTCAACAGAATAAGCAATAATTGGAATTCTAGAATACTCTGGTTCAGAAAAGGTAACACCAGAATCTATGACATCCTCAAGCTCTTGCTCATAACTAGAGGTCTCTTTATCTTCAGGATCCTCATTCTGCTCAGGATCGGGGATTTCTTCGTCTTCCTCATTTATACTAATCGGGGATCTTGAAGAAAAATCTGAGAAAGATAAAACCCTGCTTTCATTCAGAAGATCCTCAAATTCTTTAGTTCCCTCAAAAGATTCAGAAACCGAATTACCTTCGCCAGGAACAAGGTTTTGTAAAACGCTACCTTCAAGTTCACTCTCGTTTACTAATGTTCCAGTTACATTTACATCCCTACCCTCTGAATCAACGTAATGGAATTCGTAAGTCTTCTTAGCTTCTGTTGGTACGAAAACCGGGTTAGAAGGTGCATCGCTATATGCTTTTTCCATTTCTTCCCATGTTGAGTAACCCACAAAAGAGGTTGCTATAGATAAATCAGCAATATCGGGGATTAGGATTGTTTGGAACTCCAGATCATCGTTATCTAGGTATCCTCTTTCAAAAACATCGTTATTATCAAAAGAAATGAGCATAAGGTCGTTATCGGCCATGGCTTTTTCAAACATTTTTGAATTAACCTGAAGTACCATGAAAATAGATCTTCCTTCCATTTCTCCAATTTTCACTAGCTCCATAGTAGTTCTTGTATCGTCCTTACTAAATGTAAGAAGATCTACAACGAAGCCCCAACCACCTCCTCCGCCGTCACTTGTCCAACAGATAGTGATCGCTTTTCCAATAGGGATATTCTTAGGTCTGAATGTACCATAAGCAAAGTTGTCAACTTCGCTGTATCTAGGGGCTTGTTTATCGCTGAGCCAATTCCAAACCTGGTTTACTCCAGATCCAACTACAGATGCTACTGCAATGATCCACCCAATCGGATTGGATGCCTCCGCAGCAAGTAATCCACTTGCTCCTGCAGCAGCTGCTGCTCCTCTTGCTCCTACTGTCGCTGCTGCCCGTGCTCCCCCCTGTGCAACTGCTCTAGCTGCTGCAGCTTTTACAGATTGTGAAGCTGCTCCTTTCAGAAGTACATGTCCAGTTGCTCGTGTTGAATAAGCAAGGCCACCTTCCACAAAAGCACCAGAAGGCAAAGTTACCCTCGCTGCATTAGCTACCGCTCCTTGAGCTGCCCTTTTTCCGAAAGCTTTCGTTGCAAAATTCTTAGCTGCTTGGAATCCACCTCTAACAGTGGCACTTGTACCTCTTGCTGATTGGATTGCCCCGTGGATTCTTTTAGCTCTTGTAAAAGTTTTATAAATTCCCTTTGCGGTTTTACCAAGTACCCAGGTAGATAGAATTCCACCTCCGATATAAGCAGCAGCATAAAGTCCTGCAAATCCTGCACCCGCAATTGCAACGTCCTTTGCAAAATCAGAAACCTTATCTAAATAACTTTCTGTGTCTTTAACCTTTCCCAGTGGAATACTATAATCAAAATCAGCAAGAATAAAACCAGCGGATTCGTTAAGTTTTTTAATTCTTAGAGCTTGTCTTGCTTCCTGGACAGGATCCCCATCCTCTGTCATAGGATCTATAACAATGGAATACTCTTCACCCTCTTCAAGATCTTCCATCTTGAGTTTGTCTTTTAATGTTCCATCTTTAGCAAGCTTCTCTAAAGCAAATCCTAGCTTGACAAACTTTTTGAAAGATTCAGAAGATCCAGACTGTCCTTCAGCTTCCAAAATTTTTATATAATCACCAAATGAAGATACCTTGCCGTTATTCCAAAGATTTTTGATCTGTTGAGAAACGTATCCGGTAAGTGGATCTTTTGCAGTAACCATACTTTCAAGGACAGCCTCAGCCTTATCAAAATCAGAAGTCTTAGACTCTGCTTGCCAATCTCTAGGGTTTTTTTCCAACCACTCGTTCCATTTATCGGAATAAGCCCACCATTGGAAATCATTTAGATCAGTCTCGGTCCCTTCCATATCCAGGGGTAAAGACATTAATGGAAATAGGTTGGCTTCTTTGTCTGCCGGTTCGCCGTTCATGCTCCCGTCATATTCCAAACCCTTTCTGAATACTAATAACATTGTCTTCTTCTTTTATTATTCTGAATAGATCCTTGAGTAAGATTTGGAGATCAGATCTATTATTTTACCTATATATCCCTCATTCCTGAGCATTTTAAAGGCTAGGTTACCCACAGAAAACTCGCCATTCTTGGCAAGATCATCTTTTCTCATCTTTTGGATCTTCTCCTTGATCCTCAAAAGACGCTTGTACATCTCCTTTGCATTGTCAGGTAAAGAAGATGAGGTTACAAGTTTGGATTCCATCTGGTTGATCTCAGAAGCAAATCCATCGAACTTTTTTCTTACATCGTGCTCATCAACTTCCGGAGGATCGAACTTTGGCTTGCGTATCCATTCATCATTCATAAGAGAATACAAACCAGAAGCTGTATGAGGTTCATGAATATCTTGCAGATAAACTTCTACGTCATGCCCTCTAATTATAACATCGTGCCTAAGGTTCCACACAAATCTTATTCCATCAACAGCAGCTTTAACTATCTCCTTCTTAGATTTGATTTTGTTAAAGTCTACCAAGACATGGACATCAAGATCTGACTTGTCTGAGTAATTATAGTTAGCTAAGGATCCAGTAAGTTGAATATCTGAAATCGGAAGATCTCCAAGAAGGTCCTCATATTTTTCGTAAAAGTCCTTAGCAATCTTTAAGAGTTTTTTTCTTACTATCCTGTCAAAAACCCACTCGTCCTTTCCATCTTTAGTCCTATACTTATCCCAAAACTTAGGATTAAGTTCGTCATTATAAAAAGAACCTACCTTGTCTTCGTTTAGAACAAAATTGCTAAAGCCTTTTACTATGCTCACAAAAAAGGGATTATTTGAATATTATATATCCAAACAATCCCAAAAGGATTTATAATAGGGGGTATATTATTTTGCTACCTTCAGAAGTACATCAATTACCGTTTGTACATCCCTTTCACAATACTCTTTAATTTTCTCGCAATCTCCAGTTGACCAAAAGTGGTCACTTACTTTCGAGCCATCCATATCATCCTTAGGAGACTGGATACCAAGCGAGCATGCTAATAGGTCAAGAGAAAGATATTTTTGGTGAGACCAGCTACCAAAGGAAAAAACCTCGGATGTATCTAGGTACGGTATTTCCCAAGGTTTCTTATCCCAAATAACCAAATTTGGAGGCAATTCTGGTGAACTTAACTTATAGATCATACTTTTACCCAGGCATGGAATATCAAATCCCTTAATATTATGACCAGCAAGCTTCATGCCCTTTACGTGAGCATTATTAAAGACCTTAGCACACTTGGTTAGAATTTCTTGCTCATCTTCTCCATAAAAAGAGGTCATTCTCACTTGTCCACTTTCTTGGAGTACACCAAAGGAGACACAGACAACTCTCGAAAATTCAGGTTCGAGTGTAGCTTTTTCCTTATAGATCTCAGCATCTGAAAGACCATTCATGTCCTCGTATACAGTTCTGTAATACTTTGCTCTTTTTGTCCAAAGATCTGCTAATCTTGGGTTTTCAGTCTCCAGTTCTTCAAACGATTTGTATCCTGTAGCCGTTTCAACGTCAAGGAAGAGACAATTTTCTAAAATTCTTTTATCTATCATATTTTTATTTTTTCCATTTTGGATCGTACCAGAACATTCTTCCACCACGATCTTCTATTTTTTCCATTAGGGGATTTCCGTAACACTTCATAAAGTCCCGCACCGATGATACTTCACCAAAGGGATTTTTCCAATCTTTTAGTGTACCTCCACCTATTTCATAAACAAGAATTGGTATATCCTTACACAATTCAAAAAGTTCCCATTTTCTTTTGTTGATAAATTCTCTAGCAGATTGAAAGGGATTTTCATCGGGAATCCGGATTAAAATCTCGGCTCTCAGATAATTTCCAATACCGTTAAAGTACCTCTGATTCATTAGCACCTCATATATGGGTTTATCAAAGGCTCTTTTGTGCAGATTTTGTAAAATGTTATTACAGAAGAGAAAATATTCGGTGGTTGGATCCGGACCTCTATCTTTGTTCCAATCCCCCCACTTCCATTTACCAAACCTCCTCACATCAACAAAAGCTAAATGCCCACCATCATTACAATGGAAGAAAAGATGGGTATGTTTTATAGTCTCTCCCCGAGAAGCCCATTGGAAGTGACCTCCCATACCCATGGTCATCATAAGATTGCCGGTCTTATCAGTTTCTGTTGATTCAAGAACTAATTTAATTTCTTTACCTCTACTGGAGGATTCTATAGTAAACGGGCTTCCAAAATCAACATCTATCCATTTATGCTCTGGGTTTTTAGATATGTGAGTAAACACTTTATCCTTCACAACACCATTAACAAAATCCGAAGTAAGTTTTAGCTCTGCTAACTCGGGCATATTCTTGTTTTACACAAAACTAAAGAAAACAAACGCTAAAAAAAATTATTTCTTACCAACTTTATTAATCACCATTGGTTTAAGTGATAGATAATTTCCTTGGTAGTTAGCATATGTTGAAAGTCCATCTTGAGAATCCAAAATAACATCGACCTCAAGACCAAAGGTTGGTATTCTGTGTTTCAATATGGTACTAGGATTTGGGGAGAGTGAATATCCATTTTCATCAACCTTTTCAGACTCCGAATGGAAAAAAATAGGTACCTGATCTTTTTCCCAAGTAGAAACTGCTAAAAAATATGCTTCTCTAACAGAAAGTCCACCGTTGTTAAATTGGTGAGGGAGAAATCTAAATACAATAGGTAACCCAGATTGGTAGAAAACACCACTTAAAAGATCAGTCACAGAAAAAAGACTTGGCTTTTCGTCATTGCAAACAGCCATTTTGGAGGTGATTGGGGTTCCCAAGCTATCAATCTGGGAACAAAATCTATCCATTGTAACCTTTCTTGCTCCATAAGCACTCCCAACCCGAATTATAATAGAACGGTCTTTAACGCCAATCTGATCTAAAAAAATCGAAAGGAATCCAATCAAATGTTTGGAATTTTCAACAACCTCCGCTATTTGACTCCCAAGAAAATAATAGTTAGGCAGAAAGAAGAATACCCTTTGATTAGTGCTTTTTAAAAGTTGGAAAATTTCCCATATCGTTGAAGAGTCTTCTGATCCCTCCTCTATGTTTGAAAAATCAAAAGATGGGAAACCTTGAGGCATTTCAAAACAGGTAACGGGAATTCCTCTCTCCTTATCAAGAATTAAGTTTCTCAAGATTATGGAAAGGAACGCTGAAATATCTTCCACGTTCTGCGGAATTTCTCTATTTACATAACCAATACGGTTTAAGTTCCTGCTTAAAATCATCAAATCATCTTAGCAAGAAAAAGAATGAAAGTTTCTAACTTCCTATGGCCTCAATGCCCAATTTAGTGTTATTATACACGGTTGGCGAATTGTACACACCAGAAGGCATTGTATCAAGCTTGAAGTGAGAGATAATTTGCTTGTGTCCTTTATCGCCATTATCTACAAATTCAACAGTATCTGGAATAAGCTCTAAGACTTCCTCTTTGTCCTTTCCCTTAGAATGTACTTGCACAAAGTATTTATAAGACTTATTGTCAGGTGCTCTTTCCGCTCTAACAATCATGCCTGCTACTTTCTTTTCAGAATCAATGGGTTGTCCAATAACAATGTCACCAACCTGAAATTGCGATCCTTTTACATTTCTCTTAACATTAGGATCTGGACCAACAGAAACCGAAAGGTCCTTGTATGGTTTATATTGAACCTTGAATATACCATTAGCCCCTCCATATCCATAAGTGTCGCCAAAAACGCCAACGTCAAAAAACTCATTTATGGTTTTAATGTATCTCAAGGGAAATATTATTTCTTCTATTTATCCGAACTCTCCTTGGATTTCTTTTCATCCAAGATTTCTTGGATTTTACCAGCAAGCTCGTAATTTTCAGATTTAAGTGCTTTTTTAAGCATTCTGTTAAGTACGCTTTCCTCCGAAGACATTTCTTCCTTTACATCCGGGGCAGCATTAACAGTTAGACAAATTCTTTGAGGTGCATAAATGACTTCTAGCCTTGAGTCGAATTGTATATCATCCAACTCATCTTCCATGAAATCCTCTTCCCCCTCTCTATTGAAAATAATATCCCAATCTTGATTAAACCAGGTGATCATCCAGGGACCGTAACCAAATTTAGAAATATCGTTGTTTATTACGAATCTTAGAATGGCTTTGAGTTCGTTTTTTACATCATTCTTTGTGAGATCCTCGTTGAAAATTTTTCTCTTTAACCCAGGAATTACCTCACTTCCTTCTCCAACTCCGAATTTAAAAACTTTGTGTATTTCAAAAATGGTATCCCAATCAAGACTGCTTATTACTTTTTCTATCAATTTTCTGAAATCCTTTCTCATAAAAATTTAATTAGGGAACAACTTATATATCCACCAATTACTTTTTCGTCATTGAGATCTGTTCCTCTATGGATTTCATCCAAAGTGAATATTTTTCAGGATAGAATCTTTTTAAATCCTCAAGATCTCTCATAGAGATCTCGTACTTATTAGCTATGAAAACTTCAACATTCTTATCTATGTCGAACTCCGATTTAGCCGAAACATTATTTTTGCTCTTCTTGGTTTTGGTAAATATCCAACCTGGTATTTTAGTGTAGTGCTTGCTAAGGGTATCATGCCACCAATCAACAACCGGCCTGGGGGAAATTTTAGTATGATTGAATTGATCCGCTTGTATAGGAAACTGGATAGACATAATCCGGTTAATCATGAAAAAGTTTCTTACCTTGTCGTTTCTAGAAACCTTGTCCCAGTCCTTATCTTTCTTAAATATAGTCTTTACTACGTCAAATAATTCCATTACCCAAAGTTTTTAAATGGATCAAACTGGCTCGGTGCATTTTGAGATGATATCCAATTGGTCCCTTCTAATATTTTTACCCTATCAAGGGTAATAGCTTTTTTCGGAAGAGATATTCCTCTTTTCAATTCAGCAACGGTTTCCTGTATAACCTCAGAAGGTATCACAGTTTTATCCAGCCACATCAACTTGTAATTTCTTTTAAGATTTTCAGCTGCCTTTTCTCTATTTTCTTTACTGTCGACATCCTTAAGCAATCTAATGCAATATCCCGCAGTCCATTCTAAAAATTCACTATCCTCTATTAGCTCAGAAAATGGAAGTTTAGACCACTTTGTGGATTGTAGGGATTCCATAACGGCCTCGGCCTTCTTTGGTGTAACCCTTTGATTTCTAGATCCGGATTGTACTTCCCAGATGCCAGGTACAGCATCTCCCTTATCCCCAACCAGCATTTTTATAAAAATAAAATCCCTGGGATTTATCTCGTTCACCTCTACCTTTTTTATAAACTCTTTAAGCTTATCCTTGTCTGGATCCATAACACTACCCATATCAAAAATACTTGCTTCAGATTCCCTGTTAAGCCACTCGGATTCCCATCCCTCAGGAACAGATAAGATATTATTTTTGGAATTAGCATTCCATACAATGGTCCAATTATCCCCCTTCCATCTTGCTAGCTGGTGTAGATCTTTATCGCCTGAAATAATTATACAGTCCTCACCTTTGGTATTGAGATAGTCTGCCCAAAAATAAAGTAGATCATCACCTTCAGCACCATTGACCTTAGAGAATATGAATCCCATATTTTCAAGATGTTCCCCATATGAAGTTAAAAGGTTAAAAAATACACTCCAATCTACTTCCTCGTCTTTTACCCGGTTAGATTTATATCCACCACCTTCTATTTCTACATCTTTTCTCCAGCTCCGGCTATCAACGGTGAAAACGAGCTTGCCACCAACCGGGATCGATCTTAAGGAAGAGGTGAGATCAGTAGAGATTTTTCTAATAAACATGGATTGCTCGTTAGTAGTTCCCAAAACATCCCCGGGGTTTTTATTACCATAGCCACCAAATACACCAAAGGTCTTATGGAATATGTAGTTTCCGTCTATAAGTACATTAATCATTTTGATAAAATTTTAAATTCCCCCAATCTCCAGTCTCGCTAAATAATGGATCTGTAATCCTTGCATCATAATCGAAAAACCACTTAAAATCCTCATAATCAGCTTGTAATCTCCTTTCCAGTTTATCAGCATCATTTCTTTTAGATAACCGATCCCTTCTAACATTCTCTGGTATATCCAAATAGACTACGAAAGACTCCTCTCTATCCTGCGGCTTCATTGATGCCAAGCCGGAAGGAGTCATGATAAAAAGATTACTAGAATTAAATTCATCCAAGGAAGTTCCATAAACCCACCCATTGAAAACAACATGCTCGTAAAATCTTCCTTTTTCAATGAACTCGTGGATTGCGGTATCCAGTGATATGAAGTGATAGTCCTTGCCGTTTACTTCACCCTCCCTTGGGGGTCTACTTGTATGGGAGACACAGTATTTAAATCCTCGCTCCTCGAGGTTTTTCCTCAAATAATCTTTTCCAGATCCACCTTTACCTACTATGATAAGTCTTTTCATATGATTCTATTTCCAGAAAACCTGTATAAGTATAATCATCAATGCTAAAAGAAGACAAACAAAAGTTTTTAGATTAACCCCTTCACCAAGTATAATCCAGCTCCAAAAGGAAACAACAAAAGCACCAATCGAAAATTGGATCAAGCGGACTTTCCACACGCTTTCCCATGCTGTATAACCAATTCTAGCACCGTAAACAAATAGAATAGATAAAACTATTCCCAATATTCCTATATTAAACCAGGTATTATTTTTAAACCATTCCCATCTAACCTGAGAAAACTGCTGAAACCAAGCACCCGATTGAGCTAGGGCTATTATTAAAAAGAAAATTAAACCCTGCTTATTCATCTACCTGGTTCTCGATTAGGTCAAATTTTTCCAAAGCTCTTCCCTCGTCAGTTATGGACCATGCCCACTTTCCAAAATCCCCATTACCTGGAAATATCTCCCTTTCGTTCAGTTGAATTCCAAAAACAACCTTTGGCTTATCTATTTTCCTCTTGAATATTTCATAACCTACCGTTCTTCCAGTATCCGGTTCAGTTTGTTCATACATCATTGCCCTCTCTCCCCTTTTATAGAATTTATAAAGGTAAGTGTTTTTTCTTATTTCTTCTGGTAATAAATCCATTAGTCTACTAGCTTTTGAATTTTGAAAATCAAAGACAACAAGCTCACTACGGGGTCAATAACTAGTTGTCTCTGTGCCTGATGGTGTGAAACCTCAACCACAACAGCAGGAATAATTTTAGCATGCGAAGACTTATTCTTCATGATCCATTGAATAAATTCCTCACCTAGTGCAGCCATAACATCATCTACCTTAGTTGAATATTGTCCCACGATTACCTGGTAATTACCAATCGGATCTTTGGAAGAGAAAATCATATTGTACAGGTCGTCGTAAGACCATCCAGAATCTCTTACTCTAGAGATGTCTATAGTCTGAACACCCTCAATTACCCAAGATTGGATCCTATTAAGAGAAGATCTAAGATCTGGGAAATACTCATTCTCAAACTCGTCGAGAGAAACTTCATCAATCGCTATATTCAGCTTTCCAAGAATGAGCTTGATTCTTCCTCTCCATTCTTTTCGTAGAAACTCTTCCTCAGCTTGATTTATGGGATCGAAGTTAATTACCTCAAAGCGACTTTGGATTGCTTCCGGAACCTTATTTAACCAGTTACAGGTAGCGATAAACCTAGTATTTGATGCAAACTTCTCAATAGTTCCTCTTAATGCTTTATAGAACTGATCAGAAGCACCATCAAACTCATCGAGTACGACAATTTTCTTAGACGATTTTCCATCCATGATACTCATGGTGGAACAGAACTCGTTTATTTTAGTCCTAATGGTATCAACTGAGCTCTCGTCGGAAACATTTATAAAGATGTGTGGGAGATCGTTAGAAAGAATCTTTGCTAACGTGGTCTTTCCACACCCAGGGGATCCTGCTAATAAAACATTATGGTTCAGACCCTTCTCATCGAACAGCTTTCTGATCCTGTCTGGTAGGATCATATGTTTGATTTGCTTGGGTCTTAACTTCTCTGTTAGAAGTTGATCTATCATAAAAAAGCTCTTTATTCTTGTATAGAAAAAAGAGCCTTAAGTTTCCCATTTAGAACAAGTTAGAGAGATCGTCAGGAAGCATCTTATCAGTTCTAATCTCGATAAATCTTGGAAGAAATAAGCTACGGTTTTGGTGCTTATCTGTAATTGGAACATTGTATTGTACAGCAGCAATTTTACCAACCAGGTCATCCGGATTTTGACTTAACGTCTCAAGATCGAGGTCAGTAAAACCTGCACCAATTTTCACATTAAGTGTTTTTGATTGGTCTGTACAGATAAGTCCACCTATAAATCCCTCTCTCTTACCCTCCCCTGGATACCACCCAACTACCTCTAGGTCGCAATCATTTACCTCCTTAAGCTTAATCCAACTTTTGCTTCTTTTACACTCATATAGATGGTCATTCTTGCAAATAACCCCTTCACCGCCTTTAGCAACGATATCCTTATAGATGACCAAAGTGTCCTCCATTGAATCAACCTCCCACATTTGACCCAGTCTAATGTTGGAATTCTCAGGTAGAAAGTCCAGCGTCTCTGCAAGAGTCCTTCTTCTCTCAGTATACAGTACAGAGCCCTTACCTCTTTCAAGCGTTGTATTGTCCTCCAAGTCAAACACGTTGAAAAGGAAATTATCATCTATATTATCAGGGGATGTTCCTTTTAAAATCTGTGTAACCTTTCCCGAAACTGACTTCCTATCAAAATCTGTTAGCTCACCATCATAAAATACATTAGTATGACCAGCCTTATCAGATATTAAGGAAAGATCCTTTGCAATCTTACTTAACTTCGAAGAGTCCAGCTCATTGAATGCACGGGTATAAAAAGAGAATGACCTGTCAGGATTCATCATCGCAATGACACGAACACCGTCGTACTTCTCCTCACAATAGATTTTATCCCACTTTTCAATTTCTTCTTGCTTGTCTGTTGCAAGCATTAGAGATGGATCCGGGATAATTTCAGACCCAACCGCTTTATTGATCAACTTTGCGCCTAGCCCAATGTTCATCCTTTTGGTCAGGACCTTCATGAGCATCTTTCTTATCCCCAGATCAACATCCCCATCAGGATCAAAGGTGTGTTCAAGAAGATCCTCAGCTCTTTGTCTAAGCGAATCGTTTGCAGCAGGAGCAACTTTGAGTTCCTCAACTAAAGTTTTAAAGGTGTTCCAGAATTCCTCTGGGTCCCTTTGGTATTTCCTCCCGGGGGTATGAGTATTAAGGTTTAGCTTATGAAGCTTTGTTGTAATAAAAGGATTAAAACAAACATCCAAAAGGTATTTCATCTCATCCGACAGATTTTCGGAGATAAGTGTTTGCTTTATCTTTTGAGAACCATTACCAGAAAGGCTCTCTATTTCCATAAATATCTCTAGTTCCTTCTTCATAAGATTATATTATGGTACAAATCTAAGAAACCAAGGCGTACTAAAAAAATGATCTACACTAGAATGGGCTCTCCTGATTTGTTTGTAATAACCCAAGAATTTTTAAGTAAATTCATATACAGGAGATTAGCATCTACTGGGACTGCACCAGATACCTGACAGACCAAAGAACCAGCAAGATTTGATATCCTTAAACAGTCAAGGTCAGAAACGTTGTTTGTTAAGAGAAGCATGAAAACGGCACTAACCGTGTCTCCAGCTCCAGAAACATCAGTCACCTCTATTTGAACCCCATCAACTTGCTTAAAATCGGAAGCGGTCTTTAGCAGCATCCCATCCTCCGAAAGAGTAAGCAAGACACCGTCAAAACCAAAATCATCCCTTAGGCTATCCATTAATTTTATGGTTCTTTTTAAATCAAGCGATTCTGGCTGTGGAATATTTAATGCTGACTTAAACTCGCTAAGATTTGGTTTTATCCAGGTAGACCCAGCATATTTAGAGAAATCCTTATCCTTCGGATCAGTAAGGGTAGGTATTCCAAGGTCTAGACACTTTTTGGTTATCTTATCAATAACTTCTGTACTTAGCATTCCCTTTCCGTAGTCTTGTATAATAACGCCATCCATTTGATGTATGATAGAATCAAACGATTTCAAAACCTCCTCCTCAATATCTGGTATTAGTGGATCAGTTCTTTCCGAATCTATCCTTACAATCTGGTGATTATTACCAATCACCCTAGTTTTTTCTATAGTTGACCTAGACCAATCCTTTACCATTAAAGAATTTATGTTCCTTTGATTAAGCAATGTATCAATTTCTAAGGATCCCCAGTCGTCACCATAGACACCGAGTAGCCAACATTCAGAGCCAAAAGAAGAAATGTTTTGAGCAACGTTTGCCGAACCCCCCAAGCAATATGTTGAATGGGATTTCAAAACCACAGGTACTGGGGCTTCAGGTGAAACTCGATATACCTTACCATAGATATAATGGTCCAATATAACGTCTCCAACTACCAGAATTTTCTTTGAAGATAGAATATCCTTTAGATCCATTTAGATGAAATTTATAGGGTGAATGACTCGCCTCCGCCTTCTTCTCCTCCTTCGGATCCAGCTTCCTTAGCTTTTTCTTCAGCAAGCTTAGCTTCAGCTTCCTTGTATTTCTCGTTCTTTTTATACTCATCCATAGTCAAGCCAAGGTATCTTTTAATCAAGAATTCCTTGTCAAAATAAGACACCTCTTCTTCACCAATCTTTTGCTTCATCTCGCCCAGATCGTTTATAAACTGTGTACGTTTAGTGTAGTTTTGTAACTGGATGAATTCCTCGAAAAGGTTTTCTCTAACATAGGTAAGACCCAGATTACTCTTAAACGATCTATCTTTAGCTAATTCAGGAAAGTCCAAGCACATCTGTATATAAAGTGGCTTGACCAATATTTCTTGAAATATTGATCTCAACCTAGTAAGGAATTTTTCAAACCTAATTTCATCCCTTTCTAGCTGGTCTATACTTATCTGGTAATTAGCAGGGGTACCGTTCCTGAAAGCAAACCTTGCATAAGGTATTTTTGAATCCTGCTTAAGTTTGTTATAGAAATAGATGACATTATCCATGACATTGAAGTCTGGTCCATTGGGATCCAACGTTTCGATCTGTGGAGATTGTCCATCTTTCTCGGGAAAAAGATAATTCTTGTAGAATTGTACCTTAGGTCTACCGTTTACTGTTAGCTCACCAGAGAAATCGTTGAGTTCAATCTCTTCCTTATAAATAGACATCAATTGACCCAGTGTCTGCATTGCTTTTTGTTGGGATTGTGAACCAACAGGGATTACAAACTTAAGTCTATAAGAGGCATTCATCACATTCCAAATAACCCTGGTGTTTTCCATGATTCTTAGAATGTTGTAGGACCTTATAAGCCTCTCTACATAACTTACCCTAGAAATTGTATTTCCTTTCGCATACGAAAGATAAATGATCTGCTCACTCTTGAGCTTCCTGGTCATCTTGTTATCCTCTGGATATTGTATCCATATCTGCTGGAATTCACCATTTGGTTGCTGTTCGGTAGCAGGCTGAAGTGACGTTGGGTCCAATTCTTTGAAACCAACTATTTTCTTACCGTCTGTGGAATAGACAATTTCAAAAGCCAAAAAACCATCTATCAAGAATTGCTTAAAATATTGCCAGGCTAAGATACTTTGCTGGAAACCAAACAACATGTAAAGATTCTGATAAGTCTCATTTACCTTATCAAGAACATTTGGCTTTAGATCAATATTTGCTAAAGAAGGATAACTAAAGAAATTTTTGTCATCATAATTAATAGCATCGTCAGTAAGTGTATCTAAAATAAAATCAATCTCACCATTTAGAGAAAATTTTCTAAGAAAGTCCCTTTTACCAAGGTAATCCTTATCAAAATAAGCAATGTATTTCCTGACCTTAGTATCTTGATATCCAAGGGTCCAATAAAAGGCATTATTCTCGGTAAATCCTGTTCCTTGCTCGTTGAAAAAATTAGATTCGGTAGCACCAACAGCTTGAGAATTACGAATTACCATATCCTCATACTCCATACCAAACCTTCCAACCTTAGACAAATTCTTATAAAGGTTGCCCAAGAAGGATCTTTCTGCTACATAATCTAAAAAACCTGCCATCCTATATTATTATTCTTGTGGGGTTTCTTCCGGACCCTCTGCCGGTGGTTCCTCCGGGGTTTCTTCTGGAGGAGCACCTTCTCCCTCCTCTCCTGCAGATTTAGCCTCTTCCTCGGATTTCTTTTTTTCTTCCTCTTTTCTCTTCTCAATGGCTTCCTTGTTCGCCTTGATATCATCTTCAGTCATTCCAAGATGAGATTCTATTAGATAAGCCAAAGAAAAGAATGGCTCACCGCTATCATCGGTCAGAGAATACATACCATCAATCTGCTCTTTCTTTTTAAGCATAGTCTCTATCTCCTGGTTAATCCTAAAGGGATTATCAGAAACGTATTTTAGACCAAGTTGGCTTTTAAATAAGTAATCCTTCTCTAATTCAGGGAAATCTTTACACATCTGAATCCAAAGGGGTTTAACCAGCAAGTCCTGGAATATGGATCTAAGCCTACTGATAAACTTACCAAATCTTATTTCTTCCTTATCAAGTCCTTCTGCTCCATTTGAATAGTTTCCAATAGATCCTCCATCGGGTCCTTGAAATCTTGAAAAAGGAACCTTAGATTCTTGAACAAGCTTATCATAAAAATATGCTAGCGGCTGTGGATCGTTAAGGTTAGGTCCTGCATTGTTTAGAGGTTCTATCGTCGGTGTTCCATTTACACCAGATGGCATAAGATAATTCTTATAGAACTGGATTTTTGGTCTCCCGTCGATAGTTAGTTCCCCACTTTCGTCATTGAATCTAATATCTTCTTTATAGATACTCATTAACTCTCCCAAGGTTTGCATAGATTTTTGAGGAGATCTAGATCCGATCGGTACTGTCATTTTCATCCGGAAGGAAGCATTCATAACAGACCAAATAACCCTAGTGTATTCAATAATTCTAAGAACGTTATAAGGTCTTATCAGTCTCTCGACGTAACTTACTCTAGAAACCGTGTTTCCCTTAGCAAACGATATGTAGATCACCTGGGAATCATATAGCATCCTCCTCTTATTAATATCCTTGGGGTATTGATACCACACGTTCAAATAAGTACCATCTGGTTGTTTTTCTACGGATGGCATTAGTGTAGTTGCATCGAGCTCTTTGAACCCGATTATATTCTTTCCTTTATCATCATAAACAATTTCAAAAGAAAGAAATCCATCAACCATCAGCTGCCTAAAATACTGCCAGGCACTAATGTCGTCACCAAAGCCAAACATATCGTAAAGCTTCTTGTAGTTCTCGTCAAGCCTTTCCTTTACCTTATCTTTAACTCCGGTAAGGTTCAAGAATGCAGGATATGCAAAGAAATTATAGGGATCAAAGGTAATAGCCTCGTCACAAACGGTATCAAGGATATACTCTATCTCAGGATTAAGAGCAAACTTTCTAAGATAGTCTCTCTTCCCCGCATAATCTTTATCATAGTAGCTAATAAACTGCCTTGTAGTAGTATCTTGTCTACCTAATGAATAAAGCAAACTCTCATCATCGATAGATTGCTTTTTCATAAATTCAGCCTCTATCGATCCAATTGCTTGTGAGTTTTTAATGACCATGTCACCATATCTCATACCAAAATTACTTAGAGACTTTACAGACTCTCTAATCCTTTGGAATATTGGGTTTCCCTCTGGTGTTTCGTTAAATCCGGCCATTTATAAAATAAGATCTGTATTTTGTACTTTATCCTAAAGATTTAATTTCGATCTATAATCATTATATATCCCATTAATAGATTGTCCCTCTATCATAAAATTCGAAAGGTATGGGATCCTCACAAGGTCAGAATAGTCTATAACCTTAATGTTATCCATAAAATCCAATTTAAATCCAGTCAGGGAAGTTTTCCATCCAGTACCATTCAACAAAAGGTCGAAAGATCTGCTAATTCCCTGTATGGGGATTTGTGAAGTGTATGGTAAAGACTCATTATCTTTAAATATGTTGTAGTACTGATTCCACAGTTTTACCATAATATTCCCCCTATAATCAGGAGGAATTACACCAAGATCCATAGAGACAGCTATCGATCCGCTTTGAAACTTTTCTTTTTTAAGAAAAATAAAAACCGGCTCCCTATCAATGAAAGGGGTTTTCTCAGAGACCTTCGTTTTCGTTTTGTATTCGCAGGTATAGAATTTACCCGGTATGAAATCCCCATTGAATTCTAATCTTCCACCAGATCCGCCCGGACCATATTTCTTCTTAAATAAATCATTCGATTCATTAGAAATGCTAGAAATCGACTGAGATCCCTTTCTTAGATCCTTAATTTGTTCTTCGAAAGGCTTCACTTGCTCCTAAATAAAAAGTTCTCGTCAACCACACCGAATTTATAGCCCCTAGCATCTGCCCACCTCTGTGCTGCTTTGAATTTGGCTTGGTTGGTAATCCAGATCTGCATTTTATGGTTGTAGGACTTAAGCTTCTTAAGTGTTGAATTCCCCTCAAGTATGGGTTTCTTAAAATGCTTTTCTGGTTTGACCTCTATTATCCAATCCTGAGTTTGGTCATCATCTTTAAGAACTTGCATATAAAAGTCCACGTTATATTGGTGTTCTTTTTTATCCAAAGGATTATAATAAGGAATCGAGATTGGTTCAGAACTCCATTTAAGTATTTTGTCGTTCGTATCACAATAACGACAAAACCTAAATTCCCAAGAAGATCTGCAGATTATATTATGGACATCACCAATGTACTTGTCCGGGTTTTGTGGAACGTATAAGCCAGACTTATAGTCCCCATTGGGTTTTATTTTCTTTATATCGGGCATGATTATACATTATATGTATTGTCATCGCCTGTTATGTAAGAGAATGGAATTGTTTTTGGTGCCTTTGGTGGATGTATTTTCTTCCATCCCTTTGCAAACCCATTTTTTGCAATCTGTGTATAATAGGCAAATGGATTATTCGATTTTTCTGGATTAAACCTATTCCAGTATTTACAAAGATCTTCCATAGCAAAAGCCATACAGTCAGCTTTATCGTCTGGGTCGCGGTAAGCCATCTTTTTTGAAATGCCCTGAACCATTAAACCAAACATCTCGATGGTTTCTGGTGTAAGCTCACCTTTTTCCTTTGACTCCATAATAGCAGCCAGCAGGTCTTTATTTTTTACATAAGCCTTTGCCACAACCTTATTAATACTTATATTATTTTTAGATTAAACCTCGAGGTTAGTTTCGGCCTAGGCCTTATCCTCTTCAGATCCATCTTCAGAAGAAATGAGCGTGTCTCCAGCTGGTTCTTTTCCATCTGGGGCGACGCTCATTTTATCTTTTATTTCATCGACGAAAGGTTCTGGTGTTTCAGATTGATCCTTTCCCGTTGGAGCAAAAGCCCAAACTTTACTAAGTATTTTTCTTAGTTTTTTTTTGACTCTTCGCTTTCGTCAATGTTATATCCCATTTCTGGGTTTACCTCAACATCAGTTTCAGCTTCAGTTCCTGCTGCAGGAGCTTCAGCTAATTCTTGGTTTGTCTTCATAACGTCTGCTACTGCCTTTTCAGCTTTAGCAACTTCAACATCATATTCTGCTTTGTGCTCACCACCTGGTGCTACTGCAAACTGTTGGTCTGTCTTTTCAACATCATTTGCTTCATCAAGATTATATCCCATTTCTTTGCCAACCTCGTGATGCATTTCTTTATCTGTACCATCCCCAGGAGCTGAAGCCATTTCAGGATCAGTTTTAACCATATCAGGGTTCTTCTCCTCTGCATGAGCAGCTTTTACATCATAATCTGCATGATCTCTTCCCCCTGGTGCTTCCGCTAAGTTTTGGTCAATATTTTCAACGTCTCTCTCAGAAAGTTCTGTATTACCATCAACGGGAGCCTCAGCCATTTCGGGCCCGGTAGACTCAACGTCTTCAGAATTTTCATTCACGTTGTATCCCATCTTGTCAACCAAAGAATCTTTTAACTTAATGTCATACTTGGTTTCCTTCTCGCTACCCTCTGGTGCTTCTTCTAAATTAGCATGCTCTTCCTTTTCGATGTCCTTCTTACCAGCATTGTCTTGATCCTTAGCAGAAGGAGCTGCAGAGGTGTTAGCCTTTAGGGTAGCAGCAGGAGTTTTATCTTTTGCAGATTCAGTTTGTTTTTCAGGAGCTACTGCCATTTCTTGCTCCTTGATTTCTTCTTGAGTCTCGTCTGCTTCTTGGTTTTCTTCACCAGCAGATTTTAATGCCTCTTCGATATCAACGATCTCGTCCATTCTGAAATCACCAGTTCTTCCGTTGTCCATAAGAACTGTATAAGACCCGGAAGTACTATCGACTGAAATTACCTTACCAGTATTACCAGATTCTTTTACCTTTACATAGTCACCTACGGTAAATTTCTCGTCCTCGTTCAAGTCGTTTACTTTCGTTACAGTAGACTCGATCTTTTCGATCTCCTCGTTAACAGCCGCCCATTTTTTTCTCAATGAAGAAAGCTCTTGCTCAAGCATATGCTTGGCTCTGTGCATTTCTTTTGAATTTTCATAAGGTGGGTTTGTAGCCATTGCATGTGAAATCTTATTGATTTCATTCTCGACAATAGAAATATTATCAATGATTTGCTTTCTATCGTTAAGCATAATAGACTTGATTCTGTTCTCGCCATCCAAGAATTCTGTTAATCCTTCAGAGATGTCGTACTTCATCAAATCCTTAACCATGTTGGTAGCTTGTGATCCATTAACCTTAAATAGAGAATTCTCGTTCATTCCTTCATTGATCCTGTTAAGGTAAAGGTTTGAGTTCCATTTAATAAGGTTTACAGATACACCTTCAAATACCTTTGATTCTAATCTTTTAGCAAAATCCAACTCAACGATATTTTCGAAATTCTCATATAAGTTAATAAGATCTGAAACCGCTTTAGATTCATTGACACCCAAGCTACCAGATATCTCTAAAGCTATCTGCTTAGCAAGTTGATTGATATCCTTGAAGTTAACCTTAGTTTCTTTCGAATAGATTGCAACCGAATCATTTTCTTCAACAAGCTTAAAGCTGCTGTTTCCAACATAGAAGCTAAGACCGTTTTCGTTAATCTTAACCATAGAGGAATAGAAAGATTCTAGCAAAGACCTAAAAGATGCTGGGAGAGCTTCAAATTCTGCTCTATTAAGTCTCTTAATTCCATCTGAGTTTCCTTCAAAGACATTATTACCAATAGTAAACACTGTTTTACCACCGCTTACATGTACAGGTGAGTAAACCTTTCTAACTGAAGAATTTCCGTTATTAACGGGAATATTTAGTTTACTTTCAGATGACTCCATCAAAGAAAGAGAATTAACAAGGTTTCTAACAGTTGGATTAAAAGACCATCTTGAAAGTTCCTTTGAAAGCAGGGTAACTGATTTATTCTCTGAAACCAACCACTTATTCAAAGATTCAGTTACTGGTGAGTAGAAATCAGCACCAGCGCTTTTCTCAATCGAGTAAAGAGCTTTAGATACCTCAATTTCAGGTAGGTGTGATTGGACTTTTTCACTAATAGCTTCTACAGCAGCCTTAACTTTATTATCCCAGTTAAAGTTCTGAAGTTCTTGGACAAATGATTCGGCAACCAAAAATTCAGGGATATTATTGCTTTTTAACAGGTGTGTATATTTTTCGCAAAGGATCTTAACATTAGGATGCTCGTAAATTCCAGTTCCTTTTAGGGAAAGAATGGACTCATAAACTCCCAAGTTGTTTACTGCTTGAGAATCAATAAAAGCTTTAGCTGCTGGATCTTTTTCAGCAACTTCTCTTAGGCTTTCCGAGATATTGCTTACCTCGTTATTACTTTCATCCTTTTTAGAGTCTACGTAGGATCCAGAATTTCTTGAAGTCGATGATCCAATGCCTCCCCAAGATTCCATTAATCTTTGAGCTGCAGATTTAGATCTTTCAATTTCTTGTTGTCTGATCATCTCCATAGGATTTACAGCACTTTCGCCTTCGCTTTCCTTCACAACCTGATCAACAGATTCAAGGACCGCGGATTCATTTACGTTCTCCCCGTTTTGTATTTTATTGATATGGGATTCGCAAATAGATTTAACTTCAGGGTTAGTGGTTGTTTCCCTAAGAGTTTTTAATTGATTAAGTAAGTCCATTCTACTTGTGTTTTTTTGCTTTCTATATATCACACCTATGATATTGAAACTTTTTCATTATATATTCCAGCTAAATTAAAATTTTAGAAAAAATTATCTAGCGATTATAATTTCAAGCTTTACATCAATATCACTATGAGGATTGCTAAAGGTAATTCCACCGTCCTCATACGGAAGGAAATCTTCAGTAAGGTTCCATCCAGTTTTTTCAGAATCTGTGGATCCTAGTTTACTGCCAGTTAAAATCATCATTTCACCTATATTATAGGTATTTCCCCTATATGTCCAAAAGATGTATTTTTTAACCTGAGGAGTTCCATTGGTTGGGGTAGGAACCCCGGGTATAATCGGAGTTTGTGATCCATATAATATAGGATCCTTAGGGGCTGGGTATTTTACCTTAACTGCTACCCACTTTACAAATCCGTTATCATCTCCTATATCAGTTTGGCTAATTTTTACGCTCTTACCACTCTTTAAAGTTACCTTTGATCTCGAATAAGATATAACCTCATCTTGGAAATCACTAAAATCAAAAAAATTAGTGATATTGTAATCCTCTTCAAGGACGAATTTATCTTTTCTAAAAAGAAATCCATCTATAGGTTGGGGTGGACATATTATAGGTCTAGTTGCCATTAGCTTGCAGTTAATATTGTAAGTTTAACTGGATATTCAGTTGGGTTTGAAAAAACAAACCCACCAGTTGCTGCTCCAGTATATCCGACTTGTTCGTCTATATTAGGTAAAGTCTGCCAGCCTCTCCAAGATGCATCTGGTTTTACTTGACCAGTAAGCATCATCATATCAGACATAATATTCCTATATCCGGAATTGTAATGCCAGTATAAAAGTCTTTGGTCCTCAACTGCATCAGCATTGTAATGAGCTCTTGCCATAAGTAAGCTAACCTCGCCTAAAGTAGTATCAAAATCACCAGGGTCCAGATTTATGGAAGAATCGGGTGAGATAACAAAGGTTTGCTTTTGGTAGCTTGAAAAAGATTGCAGGGGATGAAAGTATTCAGACAAGTCCAATTTTTCCTCTATCTCTGCTTGGTAAGTTACATTGAGGGAAGATTGAAATATTCTTACCTCGTGGGGATCATTATAATTTGAGAAAGTAAGGTTTACTCTCCTTAAAGATCCAGGATCGTTTGCAATTAAAGTATACTCAGTATTCCAGGGTCCAGATTGGCCTGTTGTTAGTGCAGAATTACTATTGCCATAACCAAAAGGAAGTCCAGACCCAGTACCGCCGTTACTTGATCCCCCACCGAATATTTCAAAACTATCTCCTATGTTCTCGCTCATTATTTAAGCCTAGTTGGGTTTACATCAGGATCTATAGGCATATCAACCTTTTTAAGAGTGCTCTTGTTTGAATTAACATTTACAATCTCAATGTTATCCTGTGAAATTGGTTTTTTTTCCTCCTTGGATTCAACATCCTCTGCGCTGTCACCAGAGGTCTTATCCTCCAATTCAAGCTCTCCCCCGGGTAATTCAACCAAATCCGAGGTATCATCATATTTTAAGGGTTCACTGATATCTTGTAATTCATCAGAATCGTCTAGATCTTGAACCTCTTCTTTCTCTTGGTCAACAGCTGTTTGCTCATCAGCTTTAACCTCACTCCCTTTGCTATCATTTTCATCGGGCTTGATATAATCGACAAGCGACTTTATAAATCCTAATGCTACAATCGGAAGGATAGCACCAGAGACTATGGAAAGAACCCTCTTTTGGAATATTTCCTCCTCTTCTATTAGGCCGAAGAGTTCGGACCAAGATGTGTAGTCCCCTAGGTTTACAAATGCGTAATAAGTATTTCCCATTGCTTGCATAGCAGTTAGAAGAATAAACAAAAACCACACAAGGGATTTATTCATTTTTTCCATTGCTATTAACGAAGCCAGCGATGCTGCTGCACCAACTTCAAAAGCTACTGCAAGGGATATAGCTAACCAAGTAGGATTGGAAAGCTTAAAGAAATCAATTACGTGAATAGTTGAAATCACAGACACCATTAAATACAGGGAGACAAAGGTGCCGATGATAAAACCGTTTACCAACTTTGATTTAGTCCTCACTTGCTTCTATTTTATTTTTGATCTCTGAAAGAGATATTCTTTTCTTATCGAAATCATCCTCATAAATTAAGAATTGAAACATGACTTGATTCATTTCATGTCTAATCTCGGCCTTTGAAAGGGTGTTAATGGAGTCAAGTTTTACGTTTAGCTCGGCATTAGAGCTTTTAAGCTCCTTTTCAATGCGATCGATATCCCTATTTACCCCGCATTGTCTGAAAAAAACCAACAATAAGAACCCCAATACTATAAATTGGAAGTTGTCTTTAATCTTTTGTACCATGATTGTTTACAATTTTAGTTTTACTATATATCTAAACCAAATCTACATACACTAAAAAATAGGCCCCAACTGATTGGAGCCTATTTAAATGTATGGTTTTGTGTATGTGCTCTTAGGCTAATTCAATGCCTTGCTGAGCTGCAGCGAGTTCTTTTTCTAAATCCTGAATCTCTTGTGCATCCGCTTTAGCAGACTCTAGACCCTGTTCAAAAGGTTTTAACAATGAGATAAAAGCTTTTGCTTCCTTAAGTCCCTTCCCACTTTGCTTGGAAATAAAGTAGTGGCTTGCTTCCAAAGGTAAAGCCTGGAGGTAAAGTATATTATTCTTGATACCATCCGACTTTAGCTTATCAAGAACTTTACAAATCTCAATAACACCAAGGGATTCTTTTTCTTTCCACTCAGCATCATTGTTCATAAAATCGATAAACATGTCAATATGGGCCATTGATTCAAATTGAACCGCGTATACTTTAGTAGAAACCCTTTTCTTTGCGTTTTCTAGATTTTCTTCAGCAGCTTTGATTCTCTCTTCATTTAATCTAGAAAGAGCTTCTTCACTGAGGTTGTCTGCAACTTGACTAGCATCCAATTCTACGACTTTTGATTGGGTTTGTTTTTTTGGCTTTGCCATTTACTTTCTTTTTATTTTTTAGTAATTTAAACAGTATTGTTTCATTCAGAGATGTCAAAAACATCAAATTCTTCTCTGTTGTGTTGTAAATATATCTTAAGTCTTTCTCGAAGATCTTTTACTGGATATAATTTGGGCTTATCTTGAGGTCCAATATGGCAAAGGAATCCACCGTGCGTTTCTAGACCCGTTTCCTCCTCTATTATTAAACGATATAGGCTTATCTGTATAGAATACTCATTATGTGAATTTTCGTAAAGATCAGCAAAAGGGTGTAAAAGCTTTTTGAATCTACCATTTGGGTGCTTATCGTCCTTAAATTCCTTATTAGTCTTCCAATCCCCAATCAGGAACAAAAGCTTATTTTCCTTTTTGTCCCACATGAGAAAGGGTTGATCCACAGTTCCCGCTAATCTCCATTTTTTAGAGAACACCTTGAGCTCGGATTCTAACGGAACAAGATCCTGAAACCTTTCATCCTTCAGGGTTAAAAATTTTTCCACCCTACTACGGACTTCAGGATCTTCCGGTATTTCTGGGTTCAACCCAGTCCAAAAATCCTCTATCCATTTATGCACTGCAGTACCTAAGACGTTAGCAACATTTGCCTTTTGTTGCCACTCTTCTTTCACAACAGAAACATCTACGCCTCTTTCCTGAGCTTTCCTATTTGCCCAGTATTCACGGTCGAAAGGAACTTTAAACTTCTTAAGAAATGTGGTTACAGAATCATATTTGATACCCTCGAAATGGTACGTGTGGGCTGACTCGTTGAATATAAACTTGGGATCCTTGAATATGTCTAACTTCCTCTGATAATCTTCCTTTACCTTCTCTATATTAACCAAATCCAAAATAACTTATCAAAAAATTCCAATTAACAACTAGTAATGTGATTCCTACAACCTCTAATAGAAACCTGAATATCCATATCCAGGAGAGATAACGGAAAAAGAAATAATAGACTACCAAATAAGAATCACCGTTTGCTTCTGGTAATGGCTTAAGAACTGGAGTAATGATCTCCTGAAGATTCAATTTAGTGAGATAGTCGTTTACTCCTTTAAGTTCTTCAAAAACGTATGCAGGTCTAGCATCTACAGGAAACTCTCGAGACATTGTAACCTCTGGCGGTAAATTAACCACGGTATAGATCCTCCTAAGCCAATCGTACCTAAGTCTGAGTCTTGTCCAGAATGGGGAGTTCATGCTTTCTTCTTTAACGGTAGATCTATACTGCGAATAGATCCTAAGCTCCTTCAGGACTTTGAAAATTCTAAATATTGCTAATATATTCCACATCACTTGAAATCAGATTTTCCCATTGCATCTTCCATTTTCTTACGAATTTTGGTTCTGGCCCTACGTATTCTGGTAGCAATAGACCTCTTTTTAATATTGTACTTGTCCGCGATATCTTTGTATTTCATTCCATTAATTTCTCGATCAATCATTATATCTCGGTAGATCTCTGGAAGTTCCTTAATCTCATCGATAACTTGTTCGTATACGTCATCCATGTCACTTCCACCACATAAGAAATCCCAAAGAGGATCTTCCTCAATATCATAAGATGGATTTTTTTCCTCCGCCTTTGCTGAGGTGTATTCCATCTCTTCAGAAGTTTGTGAAATGTAACGCTTTCTACTTTTTAACAGAAGCAAGGATTCATTTCTAGCGATATTATAGCACCAAGTTGAGAAATTACCTCTGTCGCTATCATACTGATCGATTTTCTGCCATACTTTAGACATAGCATTTAAAAATGCATCCTCAGCTAATTCGAAGTCCTTAAGAATTCCGTAACAGTGATTAAGTATACCCGGTTTTACTCTTTCATAGAGAGACTTAAATTCCCTCTCACCCCTAGTCTGTATAAAGCTCTCAGCTAGGACCTGTATGTTTTTTTCTTTTGCCATTTATTCCCCCTAGTAAATTCCTTTTAGCCCCTATTTATTAAACCTGACAATCTCAATTCCTGCGTCGAACAAAAATTTAAGCGATTCAAGTTTTCTATATAACTCCTTGAACACCAGTCTTTTTATCCCGCTCTGGATTATTAATTTTGAGCATTCAAAGCACGGAGAAACTGTAACATAAAGTGTAGCTCCATCTGAACTTTGGGTACTCTTGGCCAATTTAGTAATCGCGTTAGCTTCCGCATGCAGAACGTGGGGAAGAGTAACGTGTGAGGCATCCTCGCAGATATTAGGAAATCCAGTTGGGGATCCGTTATATCCGTCCGAGATGATAGACTTATCCTTAACTATTAAGCTTCCTACCTTCATTCGCTCACAGTAAGAATTTGTTGCCCACACCTTTGCCATTTCTAGATAGACCCTGTCCATCTTCCTATTCTTCAAGGAATAAAAGGTTTCGCTTATTCCATCAAAATTATTTGTTGAGGTTGCAACTTTATTAAGTGGGGGATTGGCTATCCAAAAATCACCCTGAGCTAAAGATTCACTAGAAAAAAAAATTTCAGAATCGATAAATGTTTCCTCCATGGACGGTTCGGTTTAAAAAAAAGTAGTTGTGAAACAAATATAAGATTTTCTCCCGTTTGGAAAAAATGAAAGTTATAAACAATTATTAGAAATTATTGGAATTGGGCCTAAAGGGCACATCGTTCGCAATTGTTAAAGGTCCCCTGAGGGTTTGATATATTGCAGCAAGAAGGGATTTCATTTCTTTAACGTCCTCTGAGGATAGACCATTACCTGCACTATTTGTATTGATACTAGATTGGACATCTTTTTTCCTTGTTGAAGAATTACCAACAGTATTTTTTGAAGGTGTGTTAGATGCTTCCGGAGAATTTCCACCAGAAGCTTTACTCATCGATTCCTTAATCTCAGAAACCCTTTCTTCCACTTGAGATCTTATTTCTTCGGCAGAATTTTTAGACTGTAAAGAGGGAACCTTTTCTTTAAGTTCAGAAACGCTAGTAGAAACCGAAGAGGTAACTTTTGATTGAGCTTCTTTTAACTTTTCCTGGGCCATCTCTTTTGCTCTCCCAAATAGATCCTTTAATTTTGAGCTACCCTCATCCCCAACAGAATCTTCAATCCTATCTGGGGTAGAAATGGTTGATGCTTCTTTTGGTAATGTAAATTCCGAATTTTCTTTTAGTAGGGGATTTATGAAATTGGTAAGATTTGGTAGCTCTCCAAAAATTTCAGGAATGGAGGATTTAAAATTTCCCTCCGCGTTATCCATTCCTTCACGGGTAACCGGACTATTAAGCTTATTTATATCTTCTAGGGTCATCGTTTCCCTAGTTTCTAATTCATATCCTTCTGGGGATCTAAAATAATTTAGCTCTTCCTGCAATTCATCAGGGTCCGAATAAAACTCTGGGTCACTTTCTAGCAGCATTTTACGGTAAGCTTCTATCTCCTCTTCAGTAGGTAAGAATCTTCTGAGATTTTCCATCTTTCCATTTTCTACTATTCCTTCCTCTATAGAGCCAGCTCTTCCGACATTTCCTATTTTTCCAGTTTCAGTTGTTTCTCTTTCGTTAGAACCAGAACTTCTAATTCTTCCTAGTTTTTCATTTTTTTCCCTTTCCTCCAGAAGCATCATCTCCATCAGTTGCTCTTCTTTAGTTTTTACTTTGTCCCCAGATTTGAGCTCAACAAGCTCAGGCCCTTTTTCGCCAACTACAGCTATGCCATTGCTTTCTATAGTCCCGCCTTCAGCTAAGCCTGGTATCATGGAAGCTGCATTCGATACAATACCCTTTATAGTATCTCCTCCAAGTAGGGAATTAAAATCTGGCATTTCTCCAGATTTTACCTGTGCTATTTGTTGTGGAACGTTACCGAGAAAATCGGAGACAGAGCCAGTAAAAGACTGTGAAATCTTATCCGTTAATCCATTAAGGAGTTGGCTATTTTGTTCCGTGAGACTTTTAGAAAAAGATTTAGTGAAGCCCTCAAATATACCTTTTAGGTCCTCACCATCCGGAAGATTACCATCCTTAATCTGAGAAACAAGATCCCTTACTTGATCCGAGGATTCAATATTAGATCTTGTAGACTCTTTAAGCTCTTTGTAAAGTAAATCAAAGTTGCTACTTAAGTTACTTAGTTCCTTGAGAATTTTGTCGGAATCAGCCACAAAAAGGGTTTTTATTTCCAACTATATATCTTCTAATGTGGTAATCACTTACTAAAGCTAAATACCTCAGTCTGTCCACTTTCCTCGAGTTTCTTCTTGTTCTCCCTTTCTACAGCATCGTTCAATTTATCAAGCCAGATTTGATATTCGTAAAAAGGAATGGATTCAAGCCAAGCTGGATCTAACCCATGCTCTTTCCACAGCCTGAATTTAAGGTCAAAATAATTCTCTAAAGATATCTGAAATAACGAAAAGAGATCTGAACCCGGAGGGAAAGTAAATTGGGGCGGTGACCTCCCCATCACCGCACGAATCACACTTGACTCTAATTTTAAGTTTAGTACCTATTTTAATCCTTTCAGCCAATTCAAAGTAGGCTGAAAATTCCTCTTTAGTCCATTCTTCAGCTGAGGAGACCATCGACTCTTTTATTTTAAAGTAATCCAATCCTCTCCATTCACTCAGATAAAAAGGGGCAATTTTAATAAAACTTTCGTCGACTTCATCACCTCTTTTAACAGCCTCCCTTACAAAAGAAGAAATTGCTTTAGTAACACCTATTGAAGGAGGGGTCATTTTGATAGTTTTACCTATTCTCCTTATTGGGAATACAAAGCACCTCTCAGTATGAGAGTAGTATTTTTTAAGATTTTCGTTGATCTCATAGTTGCTTAAAACTCCGGTTCTAAGCTCAATTCCTTCCATACCACTACACCCCTTGGTTGTACAGCCTCCTTCGGGATTAACAATTATTCTATTCTCTCCCTTTACAAAGGTAAGATCCCTAATGGCCATAATAATAAAGAATCTATCCTCTTGTTTCAGATCTTTATATGAGACAACCCCATTATCGTCAAATTTTATACGACAGCAAGAATCCAAAACAAAATTAAGTTTGTCGTCAATGTCGAGCATATCGTCCTCGTCGATAGTAGAGAATTGTCTAATTTCTTTTACCTCAGCTGGCCTTATTGCTATTCTAGTTCCATCAGGATAAAAAAGGCCCTGAGAAGGGAGCATACCCACAGGTAAGTTTTTCCAACCCAGATCCAAGGGTTTATGTGCTTCCTCTTTTAATATGGGCTCACTAGGTACATCTTTTTTCGGCGGAGCATCAGGATAAACTTTATCTGGAAGTTCAGTATCCAAATTTAAACCATTCGGATCGTCATAAACAATCCCACCAGAAATTTCTTTTTCCCTAAGGATCTCCTCAGGGGATAGATTTTTATCAAACATGTTTGAAATTTTCTTTATATACCACTAGGTTAGGAAAACCAAGAATTATACAAAAAAGATTAAGCTAAGTTCCGATTATAAGAACAGATCGTTCCAATAGTCAGATTTCCAAGTTGTTGAAATAGTGTATAGAGCATCCCCAGTATCGTAAGACAAAGTCATTGGTGTAATGGGCTCAACCAAAAAACAATTGTTTAGAGTAATCCGTCTAAAAACATCGCCCTGCTTGTTAAAAACGGATACCACCATGGATCCAACATAATCTCTCTTAAGACCCATAGCTCCAGTAAGTGGGTTGTATATAAGATCTGACCACTGTCTCAATATCTTATATAATGTCATTGAATTATTATCGTCAAGGTTTACCTCAAAATCCATGTTGAACTGGACATCAGATGTAGAAGGCTCACCTCCAGCATACCTTCTTTCAGCAAACTTATAGTACTGAGTAACTGCATCAGATGGCTGAATATCAACCTGCAATGCGGAAATACTTTTCACCTGCTGCGTTAGAATACTCTCACCATTGAATGTAGTATTTGCTAGATTTATACCATTAGGTGGAGTAATAATAACCTCGAACTGGTTTAAGAAAACCGGCTCGTAATTATTCCTCGCTGCCTTTGAATTATTAAAATGTGGTAAACCTGCCATCTACTTTTATTTATTTTATAGGAAAAGGTCGTCCCAATAATCAACCGCCCAAGTCATGCTGATCTCATAAAGGGTGTTTCCATTTACATATTCTAGTTCCATTGGATCTATAGATTTAAGAGGGAAGCAGTCCTTTAAGGTAATCCTTCTAAAGACATCACCATTCTTATTAAATATAGAAATTACAATGGTTCCTGTATAATCTGCTTTAATTCCTTGCGCACCTGTCAACGGATTGTAAATCAAATCAGTCCACTGTCTTAATGTTTTAAAAACATACATCGAGTTAGCATCGTCCAGGTTGACAGTAAATTTCAGACCCAAATCAAGAGTGGTAGTATCTGGTTTACCACCAGCATAGTTTCTCTTGGCAAATTTATATTTTTGAGAAACGAAGCTCGGATTCTTATCAACTTCCAAACCATCAACAGAAATAACATGCTCCAAAAGAACTGGTCCTCCAGCAACTGCTGCTGGCGGAACTACATTTACCTCGAATTGGTTGAGGTAAACTGGCTCAAATTTATTTACTGAGTTAATTGAGTTCTGATAATGCGGTAAACCAGCCATTTACTTTTATCCTTTTTTTATATTTATCCAAATTTCCTATTTTCTAAAATTAAGCAAACTGGATAAATCCACCAGCAGCAATACCTCCGGTACGTGTTACAGTAATTCTGTTAATGAATTTCTGAATACCTCTAGCAGGCTCGATGATCACATCAATTATACCAATATTTTGGTCAATGATTGATGGTGGATTATTAGAAGAATCCATGATTACCTGGTAAGCATAAATACCACCGCCAGCTCTAACACCATCAAGGTAGTTGTCAACCAAAGTCTTAATCTCTAGCCTAATCGAATCTTCATTAAAGTCGAATAGGTAATTAGACATGATCTCCTCTACATCATTCTCTACACTTATGAGAAGGTCCCTAACGTGAACCAAATTGAATGCAGAGTTAACTGTTTGATATGCTGTTTGGTTTCCAAATACAACTACACCAAGGCCTCTCCTTTTAATTATAGGGTTAAGACCTACTGGCTCTAACCAACCTCTATCGTCATCAGTAAAGTCATATTCAAGACCTACTAGGTTCTGCCCCGAAATAACCCCTCTCTTCTGACCAGCAATAATACTGTAAGGCTCACCGTTTGCAAACTTTCTAACAAAGTTGTTAGAGATGTATGCTGCAGGAGGTACATTTATATTTCTATTATTCTCCCTGAGTGTCAAATAAGGGGTATAGAAAGCTGCGTACTTAGCACCCTGGTCTTCAGTAGGTAAACTGAAAGTGAAAGACGGATTAAGTGAAAGGTTACCCCCTTCTGCAATGTACCGTGCATTCAGAGATGGGTATGGATTTGTTTGAGTGGGAGCATCAGTAAATCTAGGATCTGTTGATGCTCTAAACTGACTCATGGAAGGAGCATTGATAAGAGCCAAAGCTTTTTGCCTCATCATTGCCAATTTACTTAACTGATATTTCGAGTTAGGTAAGATTTGTCCACTGAATGTATCTACAATATATCTGAAAGAAATAACGTCCTTAGCAGCAAGGGTTGCTGCAATGTTTGTATTGTACATTACATCAAGCAATTCAGAAACTCTAGCATCAGTTCCGTTTGGCCTGTGTGAATCCCTCATAGTAAATCCTTGTAGATAAGCGAAATCGAACGACCTTGTAAATTGAGGTATTGATTTAAACTTTTGAACTTGGATGGGATTTCCTGCATAATAATAAACTGGCCTAGCTGTAGTAACCCTAACAACATTCGATGTTGTGGTTTGGGCTACCGCAGTAACACGGGTAAGTCTATTTTGTCTATTACTTCCGACAGTTTCACAAATATCTAAATCAGTAGAGACTAAGAGATCTCCAACAGAAATCGGATTATCTATGGAAGAGATAGTAAAGTTTGTTGGATCTATCTGTGTTATCACATCTACAAATTGATTGATTGAACCAACAGAAGATATAATATCAGTTTTATTACCAGCTACAGGTAAACCAATATTATCAGAAGCATAAGCACCACCAAAAGCAGGGTAATTTTCAAGATTGTCTGGACTTAGTCTTGCTATGTTGTTAAATGCCCTGGCATAGGAAACGTTAAACTGATCCCTATCTACGGTTGTTTCATAAGACAAGTATCTCAGACCTGAGGAAGGAGTAGACTGGGTCCAAACAGTATCACCATCCTCTAACTCACCATACAATAGATCTTGGTAAAAGTTTGTTGATAGCTGTCCAGTTAAAACGTCATTAGGTGTTCCAGCAGTTGCCCCTGTTGCTGGATCAACACTAGTTATATCCAAATAATCCGAAGCTGCTAACTGGTAGTAATTGGTTGAAATGTTACCAGAGGTTGCACCAACTAAATCAGTATATGGCGTTACACTTATCCCTTGAGCTGCATACGAAGTGGTATCAAGCGGATGTGTCCAGGTTAATAACACTTGTCCGCCAGTTTGGATTGCTCCGGATATCTTAAGTTTAACCAGATCATTATCAGAAAACTGGTTTATAACAGAACCGGTCAATCCGGAAAGACCAGTAACAGTTCCTATTAAATATGGAGAAGACGTTGTACTCGGGGTTGCAAAACTTACCAGTTCATTCTTTTCTGCAGTGGTAAGAGAAGCTCCGGTTACACCGCTGTTTGTTACTATGTAATGCAACCCTCCGTATTTAAGAGACGGGTTGTAAGCATCAAAAGCGGAAGAGGTAATCCCATAAGTTGAAGTAGTACCTACCGTAAATAATGTACCCACGTCGATAGAACCAGTTGCTCCTGTAGCACCATCAGAGATAGATGTTTTATTCTGCGTGTATAGATAATCAGCAGTAAGGTTCTGATCATAGCTTAAGAAATTTAATCTTGCATCAACTATATCTCTATCGGCTGTAAGCTCGTCAATTAAATGGTGTCCTACAAGATCGATCTTATACGGATTATTACAAAGATCATCCATTGCATCCTCATCAACTGCACAGAATAACCCAGTAGAAGGTGTATTGTTGTTTATGAGGGTTTGAATGTACTGGTTGTTTCCATTTAGATCTACAAAATCAGGAATTAAACATCCAGTAGTCGATGTTAAAATGTTTACATCTGGCTGTGAAAGGAAGTTGTTAATCTGACTCTTTATAAATCCATTTCTTGTAAAATAAGAGCTCCATTTAGGATCCAACGAGAGGGTCTCGTAATCAGTCCAATCGCCAGATACTGAGATAACATCTATGAAGTAATCAGAGATATAGTCATATGGGTGCATAAAACTTGGAACGTTATCTGCACCATACCAATCAAGGGCAAAAACATCAAAACCTTGTAATGGCTGCGTAGCGTCAGTAGACTTTCTGACAATTACACTCATAGCATCTTTTCCTAGATTCACCAAATTAAACAGTCTTCCAGTATCAACCGTAGAAAGGGTAGCTAGAAAATAGTTGGTATCGGCAAACCAGAATCTCTCTTTATTATAAAAAGAAGAATATAGTCTGGAGGTTAGAACCCCGTTAGATTGTTCAGTGTCAATAGAATATCCAAAATAATTTACAACATCAGCGGTAGGACTATCCACATTATCATTCAAGCTTAAAAGGTTCAGTGCAAACACTGGCCCGGTGTTTAAACAAGCGAATATCGATCTATGGAAATAAGATCCTTTAGCTTCTAACGTTTTATCTATTTCACCAAAAACTGCCACCGCAGTAGTTACATCAGGTAAATACACGGGAGCATTAAAAGGTCCTTTATTCGAAAATCCCACCACCAGTCTGATAGTCTGTGACGTTAGAATTACATTTTCTGATGCGTCAAATTCTAGCGTATAGACTCCTGATGCTTTAAATTGGGATAAATCCAGTTTAATTTTCTTTGCCATTATTGTACAAGAGATATTTTTGCCTACTATATATCTAAACCGCAACTAGCATTTTTGAATGCTTCTCGGATAGTAATACTATATATCAAGACTGGAAGATTTATTAGAGCAATTGACTAAAAGAACTGTAAAATCCGCCCTCTTTTGTGCCCTCGCTATCCCCGTTAGATTCTTCAAGTTTAAGGTCTATCAGGTCCCTATAAGTAGATTCTCCTAGATCATCGTATAATTCACCAACAAGATCATAAAAATCTGATGACTCAAATATTCCAGAAAGATTAACAATAGTCATCGCCACATCATCATGACCCGATTGACTAGAATATGTACCCCGTCCATTAAGTCCAAAAGAAAATAATTCAGGGATTGTCCAAGCAGATTCATTAACTATAACTCTATTTAACCTCATTTGAGATCTAAGTATTTCGCAATACTTCATCTTGTTCTTTTCGTTGTACTTTATCCCAGGTTTTCTTGTTCTTGCAGATTCGGTGTGTTTGGTGTGGACGAAAATTTCCAGGGGAAATTCATCACCGTTCGTAAGTTTGTCTATCAATAACTCGCCCTTGAAATTGATTTCGAGAAGAATCTTGACGTTTTCGGGATTAAGTATTTTTACTACAACAGATTCTAATATTTTCTTGAAATCCTCTACCTCTATCTCATTATCTCGGTAAATTCCAACCTGGAGAAGACCAAAGAAATCCGATTCGTCTTGAAAGTCGTCCATGCTCTCTATAACTTTCTTTGGAAGAGGAACTACTTTGAAAACATTCATCACAGTAAAATCTCCCTTTCCACCACCAGCAAGATCAACAGAGAGAACAAATCTATTACGAGTAAGGGTATCACTATTTAACTGGAACTTGGGATGCCATCTGAAATTATCATAAGGTAAACCTATATCTTCCAAGACGTCTATTTCCCTCCACTCATATTCAACCTCATTTGCTTTTATTTTTTTTAGCTCATTCGAACCCAATAAAAGCGTGGAGGAACTTAAGAACTGGTTTCCATATTCTTGGTTAAATAACTCTTGAGATCCCAAGTTAGATATCTCCTTCTTTTTCCATTCTTCATCCCTTCCAGGAACTTGCCACCAATCAACTCTAATAGGATTAAAGCTGTTATCACCATTTACTGCATCTCTATAAATCTCATAGAACTTATTCATACCATTTGGCGTAGAGGTAATAATAATTCTTGATACCTTAGAAGAGGATACAGTTGGATATGTGGATCTAAAGAAGGATTCGATAAAATTTGGATGAATGTGGGCAAACTCATCCATGTAAAGGAAGTGGATAGTAAAACCAATTGCTGATGTTTTAGTAGTGGTTTTTGCTATTGCCCTACATCCATTATCGAACTTCATCGACATTACATTGTTTACCACCATACCAGGTTTTAAGAACCAGGGAAGACCTCGTACAATTGCCTTAATCTTATCCATCAATTCCTCTGCAGTAGATCCAACGTTAGCAAGGATCATTGCATTTTTATCGTGGTTGAAAAGCAAATACCAAACAAGCACAATAGCCGAAGTAATGGATTTACCAACCTGCCTAGGAGCAAGGAAAATATTAAACCTATTGGCTTGGTATTCCCTCAAAACAGATTCTTGATAGTCCCTAAGCTTTACGTAAAAAAGACCATCGTCAGTCATCACCCTACAATATTTGGAAAAATAAACTACATCCTTAGCACACCTTTCCATCTCTAGGATTTCATCCTGTGTATATTCATAAAGAAGGTTTGCTCTTTTTAATTCAGGATCACCATCATGGAAAGGATTATCTACTGATTTGTAATCGAGACCTTCTTCCTCTACCTTAAATAGTAATTCGTCTATTCTTTGGGTACTCCAGTAATTTGAACCTTTATCTTCTCCGCTTGACATAATTAATCGAATAAATCATCATCCACTTCGAGATCAGTGTCCTCATCATCAAGTGAAATGTTTCTGCTTGCGTCTATTTCCGCTTTTTTCTTTGCATTTACGACAGCATTTTCATCAACCTCGTCAACCCTTATATCCTCAATCTCAGCACCAATTATATCCCGAAGTCCCTCCATAAGGCCTTTTGTACCTCTTACTTTGATACCACCATTTTCTGTTGAGGCTGGATTGTATACGTTTTTTCCGTCTTCGCCAGGCTCTAATTGGAAAGATCCAGCATTACTTTTATCCTCTAGTTGAGTTCCAAGGGCTTTATACCCATCCTCCATTTTTTGTACATAGTTCTGGTAGTCCTTGGGCATTTGCATAATCTGAGATTGTAGTTGTGCAAGAACTTCGAACATCCTCGGATTGGCATTCCCCAGATCTATCTCCTCCAAAAGTTTTGTGATAGCATGCTGTGCTGTTTTTAATTGTAGCATCATCGATGCAAGATTCATCGAGTCTATCTTTTTCTTATACTCGATATAATCTGTCTGGTCTATAAAATTCTCATCAAGGTAGAACTTAACTATAGAATCTAAAACTCCCTTTGCATCAGACCCGGTGGTTTGGGTTGCCTCGGTAAAATTCATCAATTCAGTAGTTTTCAGCCTTGGCAATTCGTCAGGCTGAACCGCATCGAAATCCAAATTCTCATCTTGTAAAATGGAATCAAGACTTTCTTTGATCTTTTCCTCGACAACTCTTTCCGGTTTTGGTTTTCTTCTAGGCATATTTGAATCTTATTTACCGGTTCCTAGCGAACTTCGGTAATATTAGTTGAGGTTTAGCGTTATCAATAATATATGCAAGCTGTTCGTCTCTTACAGTGTTTTGGTTAAGTACAATCGATTGCTTATCAATATCTATCATATTCTTAAACAGCCTTATATTCGATAGAAGAATAGGGGATGTGAATATCTTATAAGCATTGTTGTCAGTTCCATAGAAAGGATTATTAACATTAGTCTCAAGGTCCTTTGGTGCATCAAAAGTGTAAGTCTTAGTTAACGTCCTATAATCCTCGTGCACTTTTATAAGGTCAGAACTTTGTTGGGATGGGTTCGTTGAATCGTAAGACATTTTCCAAATGTTTATTCCCATCTGTCTATACTTATTGCTAATATTTACGACCAACCCGTACCACTCATCCTGCTCAGGAACGAATTGTAACCTGGAGTCATAGGTGAGATCGTTTATTATAATTTCTATACTACCCTGTTGAACATAGTTGTTATTAGCAGGATCATTAGATCCCGAATGGACAAGGTCTATTCTTAGCCCTTTTAGATCATTGTTTACATCAAAATAAGTACCATCGATAAGATTTCTGGCCTGTGCTTTTTGCATTTTCCAGTTAGCAGTGTTTACTGCATATGGTAGATTTGGGTTGGAAACAGAGAACTTATATTCGTCTGGTGTAGTTAATACCTTAAACCCTCCTGAATGATTGGCGTCTGTGCTAATTGCTACATACCCTTCAGGATTATCAGAGAAGTTCCTAAAAGGAGATAGGTTATGCTTAAACGGATGAGAACTATAAACAATCTGGTTAGCATCCTCAGAGATCTTTACGATGGGAGCAGGGGAAAATGGCTTTTTAGCCAAACTGTTTTCGTTTATATAATTTTTCAAACCGAACCAGCAGGTGTATGAAATCTCACCATCGCCAGCTAAATATGGGCTATTTTTATATCTAACAGCTTCCCGATACTTGTTAGGTTGATAAACAAACTCGGAATCTGTTACAAACCCGTCTGCCATATCATAATAATTATTAAAAACTATGGTCCAATTGTTGTTAAGATCATAGCCAACTATAGGGAGATTCTTGTAAATATAGGATCTTGTTGGGTCTTCCTGTCTTCTTTGAGAACTATCAGAATACTGTTTTGGCTTAGAAATCTTTTGTTCTTCCGCTTCGACTTCAGCACCAAACAGTTTTTCAGTAGTTAAAGCAATACCGTCAAGTTCCTCTTTGTATGCAGGATCATTGAAATATGTGTTTGATTTTTGACTGTATTTCTTAAGTTCTATCTTATAATAGACCGGAGAGTACATGAAATCTCTAAAGAGGTAAGTAGAATTAATCTCATAAATCCTATTGGTTAAAGGGAAATAGATTATATCCCTTTTTCTTGGTTGAGATCCTCTACCGAAGATACTTTCAAAGTAAGTCTTGTCAATATGAATTTCAAAAGGTTCATCAAACTGGATACCAAAAGGATCGTAGTTTACCCTATTATCGGGAAACTGGTTAGAAGGAACCATGACTTTGACACATTGTTCGTCAACAACATCAAATAGTGTGTATTCTTTTAAGACAACATCCTTTCCTCTAGCTTGTGGTTGAACTGAATAATAATTTGTTTCAAACCCAAACACCTTGTTAACAACTAAACTAAGATCCTTGTAAAGATTTACAGCTTTATTAATTGCATAGGGATCAAATGTGTAGTTACAGTCGTCAAATACTACAGGTCTATTTGATTTTTCGTTTGAACAACTAGGAACTGGCCTATTTATAACTAAAGTATCTACTGCTCCAGCAGGACCACTAGGACCAGTAGCATAAGTTAGATCAAGTGAAAAATCTAATATGACAACAGAAGGATCTATCGGTTCCTCGCTTTCATAAGCAATGCTACCATCAGGATTTACTACAACAGATGTAAATCTAAACTCAGGATAAAAGGGTTTTGCAGGATCTAGCGGAATAGAAAATACCGTAGAATCATTATTAGATGTATACCCTTGAGAGAATCCGGTTAAAGCAGTACCAACATTTGCCCACAAGGACCAACTTTGTCCATCTACAGAATACCTGAAATCTATGGCTATATCATTGGGAATTTCAGCAGTGGGATCTCCAAGGTTAATTGGATCATTTAGTACAGCTCCCGCAGTTTCAATCAGCCACCCATTAAACGACTGCACATAATTAAACGGGGAATCCCATGTTAAAACTCTATAGTTTCCAATGTAAGTGAAGTTGAGTGCACTTTCGAATTGCTGAATTCTTTCAGCGTACCAGGTAGCATCGGAACAAGGCAAATAATAGTAAACACCATCATCTGCTAAAGCAGTATGGTATCCGTTACATCCGAGTTGTTTAGCTCTTGCCAGAGCTGCCCCAGTAGTTCCAAAATAATTATCGGTACTTTGCTGAAAGACCTTTGTGGTATTTTCCAGGTTATCCTGATACCTAAAACGTGGATCTGAAAGATTTCTCTGATCTCCGTTACCGTCATATACGGGAGTACCTTTTTTAGGAAATCTATTTTCGGGGTAAAAAGCCATTATCTACAAGATATTATTCAAAGAAGCTTCTATTCACTTCTTTTTATATATCTGTAGAATAAAAGAGGTTAGGAAAGGTGATCCTTAATAAGGTTTTGGATATGATCAGCTACCATAGAGGGGGTTATAGATTTAGTGCACTCAAACATCCGTTCAGTATTTTTTAGTCTGGGACACCAATTCCAATCACCTTTATCAAACTTAATCGACGAATCGTTAAAACAGCCATGACAAACATTTCTTTCGATAACTCTGTAATTCTTGTTTTTAAATTCACAATTAGGATCTGAAAACCCAGATATCATCACTACTGGTTTGTGCAAAGACCAAGCCAGCCAACTTAGACCAGAACCTATACCAACAAAAAAATCAGAGTGATATATGTCGATAGCCCTTTGAAGAATACTTATATCTCCAGTCTTATCAACTACGTTTTTAATATTTGTTTCTTGCTTCTGTACAACAACAACCTTATAACCCAAGGAGTTAAGATAATCTGTTATATCTTGCCACCCACCAGGGTAATGCCAATGTTTGGCATTTGCGGTGGAATCCATAGCAATACATACGTATTTACCTTCGATACTCGGAGATGAATTTTTAATTAGGTCCGGGACTTTTTCGTTCAAAACGTCACCATCAACCTCAATGCCAAGGATATCCCCAGCAACTTGTTGCAGTGATATCGTTCTTGGATCTCTCTTGTGACGATCTCTATCAGTTTCTTCATACCAGCCAACCCCTATAGTAACGTTAGTTTTTGGTTCCCTGTATCCAGGAGGTTGAAACTGGATGTTTGAATAATATAAGGAGAGAAGTTCATTCCAAAAGGTGGTAGCATAGAGATCGCAATCATACTTTACCCGAAATTTCTCTATCACTGGCATCCAAGCTAAGGAATCTCCTAAAGAACTGCTGTCTATGGATATGCAAACTTTACCTCCCCTCATTAAAGTTTCAAGATCTTCCTTGTAAATAAGGTCATCCCCATCATAAGCCTCTACTCTCCAGTTAGTAAACCACTTTCTAAATAATTGGGTGTAAAGACCCGAAGAGGTTTCACCAGTATAAGCATATGAATTCTTATCCAAATCCTTAAACTTTATAGTACAAGGCTTGGTATTGCTAGGACCAATACAATCAACAACCGGGCCATAATCAAAACGCAAATCAAAGGTATATGGATGTCTAAACCTTACATCCTTGGATTTACTAAGATTTTCATAAACCTTTAATCCCCTATTTTTCATCCAAATTGAGTATTTCCTTTATTTTTGAAATATTAGCTTCTCTATCTTCAAAAACCCCACTAGGAGTAAGATAGTGAACTAAATTATTATCGTCATAAGAATCCATATACGGTTCAAGTCTTCTCATAAGAATGGGTAACTTCCAGGAGAGCGATTCCTTGATTACTATTGGATTTAGTTCCCAATTGGAGGTAAAAACAAATAAATCTGCTGATTTATAAAACAAATCAGTGTCGTTCCTTTCTCCCCATATTTTACAGTTATCGGGTAAATTGTTCAAAAGAGGTTCCCAATAGCTTTTGAAATTTGGTGCAGTGTTTCCGATAAAATGGAATTGAACTGGATAATCTTCCAATTTTCTAGCATATTCAATTAACTCGCCTTGGTTTTTTCCGGGTGTAAAAAGACCAATATTTATGATATGCTTCAATGAGGGATCTAAATTTAACTCTCCCAAAGCCTGATTTCTATCAGGTCTTTTGAAATTTTCTATCGGATATTCTAGTATATCCACAGGAACACCAAGTTCAGAAAAACGATCGCACATCCACTGGTTTACCATTATCAACTTGTCGGGACAGTAAACCTTGTCCCGTGTTGAGATGTTTGAACTATGGCAGGTTTCTACAATAAAATAAGGACGACCTGGTTCATATATTTTCTCTATAATCTCTCCGTCAATGAAGAATTCAACGAAATCATCAAAGTGAATAACATCAGGGCAAATTTTTTCGATCAGATCTATAATCTCCCATTTATTACTACCGAGACAAAAGAACCGATCACCAATCTTATCCTTAATTCGATCTCTCTGCACTACATAGTCCTCAGAGGTATTGTTATACTGAATACAGTAAATCTCAGCATCTTCGTTAAAAGACTCTATTTTTTTATAAAGGTATTGAGGCATACCCCCGGTAGATAGATGGGGAGCAACAAAGAGAATCCTGGGCTTTCCCCCTGATTTTTCATCCAAAGTTCTTTGGATAGAATTAATCGTTCTGATTAACTCATATTTGGTTTTACGTAAAGCCTCAATTTCCTTCATTATTCCTTGATGAATTCACCAGTTTCAAAGTTAAGTTGTCCCTCGCCGTATTTTCCAACGATCTCGTCGATTATTTCCTTCTCTTTTTTATCCAGCTCTTCAGAATTTTGAAGGAGGCCGAAGAGCTCTGTATCAATAGATTCTAGATCCTTTACCAAAAAGTGTTTTTTAATGTTAAATCTTCCGATAGATTCAACATTAGCGGCTATTTCAGTTCTCAAGGAATTAATCCTTTCCAGTTCTTCTTGTGTAATTTTGATGCTATTTTCCATTTTATATGATTTTTAAATTTGTCCGGGGAATGCTCCAAAGTTTTTATTGGACTCATTACTATTTATAATAGTCTGCTTTAAACCAAGTTTTTCCATTGCAGAGTTATGCAAACTCTCAACATAATCTCCAGTGTCCTTATAGCAGCTTGTCCAAAGAAGGAAGTGCCAATCCGGGAATGGGCAAATTCTATCATCTCCCATTAACTTTGTAGTTATATCATACATTCCCTGGAAATCTCCATCTTCGGATAGCATTTCTGCTTTAATTACAAGATGCTCATTTCTGAAAGGACAATACCAATCGGCCTCGTCGAGCTTTTGATAAGCCAATTCCCTATTTCCAATAAATCTATGGGCCCTACCAATTAAAAAAATGGAAAAATAAGCCATCTCGTCCCAGTTTGGCGGCTCGCTTCCGTCTGCATAATTTGGGAACCTCCTTGCTACGTAATGTTCTAGGTAATAAATTGTTCTTCTCGCGTATTCATCCCCGTGATCTTTACCAAAAGGGAATCTATGATCTTCATAAGTATCAGAATAACTTTTTCCTATGTAGAATAAATGGTAATCATCCTCGTTAATTTTACCAGTACAAACCTGATCTGCCTCTAACTCTAAAGCATCCTTTAGAAATTTCAAGGAAGCGTCCCATGTTTGTCCGTCTTTTGTAATAATGTGTCTAAATCCCCTTGGTAAATTAACGACCTGGAATTGGCTATCTCCTTCACCAGCGCCGGGTAAAAGAACGACCTCATGTCTTTTATCGTGCTTGAAATACCAAGGAAGTTTAGCGTTCCACATCCAAGTTCTGAAATAAATTCCTCCAGAATCAGTTGCTGTAATATTGAAGCTTTGAATTGACGTATCGTTTATTAAACTCCAGTCAAAGTCATCTTCCACCACAAGCTGTTCGTCAGCATCCATTCTTAGAATCCAATCACAGCCATGGTCTGCTTTTAAGCATTCTTGCAAAGTATGATCCCTGTTCCATCCTGGATATTTCCACTCAGTCTCATAAAGAAACCCAGGAATATTTTTTTCAGCAAAAAAGTTCCTTATGATATCCTGAGTTCCATCTGTAGACCCATTGTCTTGTACTACCCAATAATCGATATATTTGTAGCAAGACTCTAGCATTCTTAGTATAACATGCGATTCGTTAGCTACCATCGCATTCATACAAATTTTAGCCCTTTTATTGCTCATAGGTATAATTTAAAACTTGCTCTTCTTCCCAAAATTTCATATCACTTAGATCATTATTCATAATACACTCGGTATGGTGGTTGGTCTCAAGTTCATCATTCCATTCCCAGTCATAATACCCAAGTTCCTCAATTCTTTTGTGGATAAGCTTGTTATAATTTTCTTTTATAATCCTTGATGTTCGGTTTATTTCGAACGAGTTGTAATCAACAGTGCTATGTCCGTTATGGTATTGGATATACAAAACTTCTTTGATGTGCACCATCCTAGTTTCAAGGAAAGTTCTAATTATCAAATCAAGATCGTCTGCCAAGGGGAGGGTTTCTCGGTGTCCACCTATTTTATTGTAAACATCACTCTTCCAAGCCCTTACATGATTAGGCATAGTTATGTTGAATCTTATCGTTAAAGGGTTAATCGAGGGATAATGGTGTTGGAGATATTTTTTCCCGTTAATTGTTACCCAAGAGTGCCCAGAGTAACCAAAATTGAAATTATTCCCAGGTGCTCCATAGAAATCCCAATCAATCCTGTGGTCAAATTCTATAAATTCGCCATTATCATGCATTTCAGTTACATCACTATAGATAAAACCAGCGTCAGGGAATTGTTCTGCAGCAGCTTTAAGCTTATCTAGACAATTCTCCATTAAATAGTCATCATGATCCAGCTCAACCAGCCATTTTCCAGTTGCCAAAGAACAAGCTCTATTCTTAGCTAATCCTACCTTACCTCCGCTATTTGGAAAAATCCTATGGGGTTTTACCCTAAAATCAGATGCAGCTATCTCTAACAGAGATCCCCATAATTCATTATCCTCGGGGGGAGAATCGTCCACTACTACCCATTCCCAATCGATAAACTGTTGGTTTTTCACACTCTCATACGTTCTGAATATTCTTTCTCCAGTTTTATATGCAGGTGTAAAAATCGAAAAAAAGGGCTTATATGGACTTGTGTGATTCTCGACGTACGTCTGAACAACGAGATTTGCTAAAGCGTCATCCGATATAGGATTAGATAAAAATCTTGTTTTGTGATCAAAAAAAGGATGTATTTTGGTTTCATTCCTGCCAAAAACAACAATTACATCAGGATTATACTTATTCTGTAATTCAGTAAGGCTCTCGTAATCTAACTTACTCCCTGTTGGTATAATCCTAACCCAATACATATTATTTTCACTTCGGGAGAACAGATCGGAAACAAACTCATACTTATCTCCTTCCCGGTCCCACCCAAAGACTAATGCGGTTGGATTCCTTACTATGAGCATTTATTTTCAGTATTGAAGAAGAAAACCTGAAAAAGTCTACCGTCTTCTTTGTTCTGTCCAAAATAGTCGAGGGATACATGAAAAAGGTCCCCTCTGTAAATGACCAATCTATTGTACACATTACCTATTCTATCGACCATCTCCCATTTGGTCATATCTTGAGACTCCACGTTAACTGGAGCACTGCTTACCACATCCTCAGGATGTTCAGAATTTCTCCACTGTCTTAATCCGGTTTCCTTGTGCTTAAACAATCCAGTGCCAGCAGAAATGGGTGCATCTGGTGTGAGGTATAGAACTCCTGCCCAATCTGTAGTATCATCACTATGAATCCAGGATCTGTCAGAAGCAACTGTATACTGGAAAGATCCTGTTGAGTCGTCTCCCCACCAGGTTACTTCGCCACCATACGGGCGAATAATATCTTGAATAGCATTTTTCACATTATCTGCAAGAAAGGATGTTGTTCTTTGTCCAGGATAGTTGCCATGAGCATTGAAATCCTGTGCAAGGGCAAATGCTCTAACATCATCTGGATTCTTGTAAAAGTCATCGATAATAATAGTCTGAACCTTCATAGATGTCTACAGTAAGATTTATATTTATACTGTTCAACAGGGAAGAGTTTTCGAAAATTAAACTAGTCTGGAAACTTTTTTATGGTGATACTGTCAATAAAATCTTGATTAGCATATGAAAAATCAGACCCATCGGAAATAACATCACTCAGAGAAAAGGAAACACTTGGCAATAAATCTGAGGATTCTCCATAAAAATACTCAGTAAATTGTACCTTACCGTCTTTAATGAAACTCACACTCTCAACATCTTCTCTGCCGCTAACATGTTTAGCTAGATCAAACAGACTTATCTTTTGCACGGGTACTCCTTTCATTTATTTGCTATTTGTTATTATCAACATATGTATCCGGGAATGAGATAGTCAGTTGAATCTGTCGAACACCGTATTCTCAGAAAGGTATCCGGCAATGACAGATAGATATCAGAATCCGTACCTATATGCTGGGTTGGGCTACCGCCCGCTGACGGTTCACATTCGAAGGCACATGTTAATGTTTGAGGTCCTGTGGCTCCTACTGCTCCCTGAGCACCCTGTGCTCCTTGAGCTCCAGAGGTACCCGAAGATCCACTGGTTCCAGATGCACCAGAAACACCAGATGAACCAGAGGTTCCAGAAGATCCGTTTGCTCCTTGAGCTCCTTGAGCTCCAGAGGTACCCGAAGATCCACTGGTTCCAGATGCACCAGAAA
>CALAZP010000277.1 GCA_937926355.1 uncultured Saprospirales bacterium | reverse complement strand
TCACCCAAAGCCTACCAAAAAATCCCTCCAACAAAACAATCCTTTGATCATTTTTTCCGAAAGGGACTGCAAATGTATAACGAGTTTTTTTACTATGCAAGAACTTTTAAAAAGAAATTATTTATTTATTCCCTTTCTTTTAGTCCTCAAAACCTCGAACCCAGTAACAACAGACATTAACAATAAAAAACCATATACAGAATCCTCAACAGGTATGGTTGCAATTCTTTTTCCCATAAAAGCTTGTTCGGAATAAGCTACAATAGGTTCTTCTGTAAAAGCACCTGTCAACACCCCGTTTATTATTAAAAAAGGCAACAGAATCACAATATACGATATATAAAACCGCTTACGGACGGATTTGGTTCCATACCTTTTATGTAGAATTAAAAATATACTCGTTAAGCCAAAAGTCAAAAACGTATAGGGCCTAGTATAATAAAGAATCGATATCGTCCCAAAAACTACTATCAAACCAAAGGTAATCCAAGTTTCAGCAACATCTAACGAATCCTTAGGAAAGTATGCATTCAGGCACTCATATATAAACACACATGCAAATGGTACTGAAACGAAAAACAACCACTCTTCAATAGGTAAATATGCAAAATCAAACCCACTTAAATATTGGGCATTAAAACCCCATATTCCATGTAAAGTGAAAAACACATCCCAAATAATGAAGCCTGAGCCTACTATTATAATGGGTAGCCACAAGAATTTCCAGCTTTTATAATAGGCCACTTTCTGATCAAAAGATAAAGCTAAAACCGGTATTAACGTTATAAGGTGCAGGTAGAAATACGCCCAATTAGATTCCAAAAAACTAATCTTTGTAATAGACCTTACCGCTAAATTGACCTCCTTTAAATCATGAATATTGAAAACCAAATAACCTATCAGCCCAATCGCCAACAGCAACAAGCCCCCTTTTATAACCCGTTCTTTGTCTATTGCTTTAATGAAGGACATAGGCTTATAATACCACTTGAGTCTAAATTAAATTAAACCGAGTCCTGAAAATGCTTGAGAATAATAATGCCATCTTCCTCCAATCATTAACTCTAATCCTTTCCTTAACCACCTTGGAAACAGGAGCCTTACGGATTTTTTCAAATAATTCAATATAGTAGGTATAAGCTAAAAATACACCTAAACGAACCCCCGAAGGCAACTGGACAATTCCCAAATAAGCATCCTTAAAGTCTTTTTCTATATCTCGCTCAATCTGAACTTTATCCTCCAAACTAAAGCTTGTAAAATCTACCCCAGGAAAATATACCCTACCCCTGTCTTGATAGTCACTCTTCATGTCTCTGAGGAAGTTTATCTTCTGAAATGCTGAACCCAAACTGCATGCGGGCTCTTTTAATGATTCGTATAATTTATTGTTACCTTCGGTAAAAACCCTGAGGCACATCAAACCAACAACTTCTGCAGAACCATAAATGTATTTCTTATACATGGAGTCCTCATACTTATGGAAGTGCAGATCCATCTTCATGCTATCCAAAAAAGCATCTATCAATTCTGTTTCAATCTGATACTTTATTACCGTTTGCTGAAAAGCATGAAGAACTGGGTTAAGACAAACTCTCTTATTAATTGCCGCATAGGTGTCTTTCCTGAATTGCTCTAAAAGTTGTTCTTTTGGATAGTCGTGGAAAGTATCTACAATCTCATCTGCAAACCTGACAAAACCGTAAATAGCATAAATGGGGTCTCTATATTTTTTATCAAAAACCCTAATGCCAGACGAAAAGGATGTGCTGTACCTATTGGTAATCAATTTGCTACATTCCATACAGGTCTTGTCGTATAATTCTAGCATCTTAAAAAACGTTTGATATTTTCTTCTGAACCTCACTTGCAACCACTTTTCCGGAAATAAGAGAAGGGGGAACTCCGGGACCGGGTGTAGTTAATTGGCCGGTATAAAACAGATTCTTAACCTTTTTACTTTTCATCTTAGGCTTTAAAAAAGCAGTTTGTAATAAAGTGTTGGCCAATCCATACGCGTTCCCTTTAAATGCATAATAATCACTTTTAAAATTATCCATAGCGTAAGATTGCTTAAAAACCTCCTTGCCTCGAATACTTTGCCCCACCTTTTTTTCCAATCTTTCCATAACCTTCTCATAGTATTCTTCTCTCAACTCATGGCTGTCCTCTAATCCAGGAGCCAGTGGAATTAATATAAAAAGGTTTTCCTTGCCTTCGGGAGCTACCGTCTCGTCAGTAACCGATGGCGCACAAACATAAAATAGTGGATCCGATGGCCATTTGGGATTTTCGTAAATTTCAGCAGCATGTACTGAAAAATCAGCATCAAAAAATAAATTATGGTGCACCAAACCCGGTATTTTTGAATCTATACCTACATAAAAAAGTAAAGAAGATGGAGCCATAACTCTACTCTCCCAATATTCTGCACTGTATTGCCTGAATTGCTTCGGTAACAAAACTTGCTCTATGTGCTGATAATCTCCAGCCCCAACAACAATTTCTGTATCAAAATCTCCTTTGGAAGAAATTATCCCAGAAATGCTATTTCCTTCCATTCTAAAGCCCTTGACCTCCGCATCACATATTATTTTAACCCCCTTCTCTCGTGCTAATTCAACCATTCCCTCTATTATCTTATGCATGCCTCCCATAGGATACCAAGTGCCCAATACCAAATCCGCATAATTCATCAAACTATACAAAGCTGGAGTGTTTTCAGGTGTGGCCCCCAAAAACAAAACTGGAAATTCTAATAACTCGACTAATTTTGGATTTTTGAACAATTTCCTTACCGAAGAGGATATGGACTGGAACATTTGTAATCTAAATAAACTTTTAACTACCCTAATGTCCGCAAATTCCAAAATAGAATTCCCTGGCCTTTCAACAAAATCTCTCATTCCCACCTCATACTTGTATTGGGCCTCTTTCAAAAATTTTTTAAGTTTTTTACTACTGCCCTTCTCATATTGCTCGAACAGGTCATATATCTCTTCCACTTTACTTGGAATTTCCATACTGTCCCCATCCTTGAAATGGATTACATAGGAGGGGTTCAACCTCTTAAGGTCGTAATAATCAGCAATGCTTTTGCCAAATCTGGAGAAATAGTCTTCAAAGACATCTGGCATCCAATACCAACTAGGCCCCATATCAAACACAAAACCTTTGGCTTCAAATTTTCTAGCCCTGCCTCCAGGTGTATGGTTCTTTTCCAATAGGGTAACATCATGCCCCTCCGCTGCTAAGTGAGTGGCAGCAGAAAGTCCCGAAAACCCACCACCAATTATTATTACTTTTTTTACCATTTTTCAAAATTACCAACACTCAACAAGGCCTCAAGTGTTTTGTTTCTGCTTTTACTGTTTATTTGACAGCCAAGATGCATAGCCCCCCTTCAAGTCGTAAACAGTGGAATAACCCATTTTTAGAAGTTCCATACTAACTTCTTTACTCCGAACCCCTCCTTGACAATAGACATAAACGGGCTTTGTTTTATCTAATTTTTCATTAACCTTTTCGTAAAAATCTGCGTCGTACATATTGATTTGTTGTGCTCCTGCTAAGACTCCACCTTGCCATTCGCCCGGAGTTCGTACATCCAGTAATTGTAATTTTTCTTCCAGTTGAATTTTGGCATTAAAGTCTTCTACTGACAATAACTCATATTGACCCTCCCCTTTACTAGAGGAAGTGGATAGGTTTTGACAAGAACCCATTAAAAAAGCCGACAACATTAACGCTATTAAAAATCCCTTTTTCATATTAGATAAAATTGAAATGATTCGTGATTAATGCCTAAAATTAATCATTATTTTCGCACACATTAAAAATTAAACTTTTTCGCTTTGACCAACCTTGATCAATTATTTGAACTTTATACCAAATCTAATCTTCTTGCTCAACTTACTAATAATTTAGAAGGCCATTCCCAATCTGTTCACTTGATTAATCACGCTGGGTCCTTGCCAGCCATAATAATTTCAGCTCTAAGAATAAAGACTGCGGCTAAACCAATCCTGTTTGTCGCTTCAACGAAGGAAGAAGCTGCCTATTATTTGAATTCTTTTCAAAACCTATTACCTAATCATAATATCCTCTTCCTTCCAGATTCCTTTAAAAGGCCAAATTTATACGAAGAAATTAACCCAACCCAAATCCTTGAAAGAACAGAAACTATCAATAAAATAAGCATCTCTAAAAGTCAAGGCTACCTATTAATTAGCTACCCCGAGGCTTTAATTGAGACAGTAGTATCTCCCAGCGCTCTTTCAAAATCTAGAATAACATTTAAAAATGATGAGGTCATCAATATAGATGCCCTTACTGAAATTTTAATTGAGTACGGCTTTGTTCGCGAAGATTTTGTTTACGAGCCAGGGCAATTCTCTATTAGAGGAGGGATTATAGATGTTTTTTCCTTTGGCAATGAATATCCCTATAGAGTAGAACTTTTAGATGAAGAAATAGAATCCATCAGAACCTTTGACCCTGTTTCCCAAAGATCCATTCGAAATATATCTTTGGTCTCTATTGTCCCAAATGTTGCTACTAATTTTAGTGACCCTGAAAAAAGTCCCCTCTTAGATATTCTGGATAAACAAACCCTAGTTTGTATTTCCAATTATTCAATGCTCATTGATAATCTTCAAACTTCTTTTGAAAAGAAAGAGGAGCACCTACAGAAACTTTTTCGAGTGGAAAATCAATCCAATGTTGAGTTTTTCAAAAAAAATAACTTTACCACAACCGGTGTGATTGTTTCCGGCTTAGATGATTTTTCAAAAATATTTCTTGCCGACCCTCCTCCAAAAACCCCTAAATTTGAATGGAAAGGGTTTCCCCAAAAAAGCTTTAACAAAAACTTTAATCTCCTTATTGAAAACCTTATTGAAAATAATCAAAATGGGTTCTCCAATTTTTTATTTGCTGAAAATCCAAGACAAATAGAACGATTTTACTCCATTTTTGAAGACTTAAATGTAGCTATAGACTTTCACCCCATTCCCGCTTCCATTCACGAAGGCTTTACAGACCCCATTATAAAAATAGCCTGTTTTACAGATCATCAAATTTTCGAGCGATTCCATAGGTATCAACTTAAAAGAGGGTTCTCAAAAGACCAAGCTCTAAACCTCAAAATGATTCGCGATTTACAACCTGGTGATTTTGTAACTCATATTGATCACGGAGTAGGGAAGTTTTCTGGTTTACAAAAAATGGACATCAATGGGCACCTGCAAGAAGCCGTAAGGTTAATTTACAAAAACAATGATTTGCTGTATGTCAGTATTAATTCTCTTCATAAAATTAGCAAGTATGTAGGAAAAGAAGGGGTTGAACCAGCTCTGAGTAAACTCGGTTCCGATGCTTGGAAAACACTAAAAAGAAAAACCAAAGCAAAAGTAAAAGATATTGCTGGGGAATTAATAAAATTATATGCTGCCAGAAAAGCTGCATCGGGCTTTGCTTTTCCGCCAGATAACTATCTGCAGAACGAGCTGGAAGCTTCCTTTATTTATGAAGATACCCCTGATCAACTCAAAGCAACATTGGACGTAAAAGAAGATATGATCAAACCACATCCCATGGATAGATTGATCTGCGGAGATGTTGGTTTTGGTAAAACTGAAGTCGCCATTCGAGCTGCATTTAAAGCTATTTTAGGAGGCAAACAAGTTGCGGTTTTGGTCCCTACTACCATTCTTGCCCTCCAACACTATAAAACTTTCAAAGATAGACTGAGTTCCTTTGGCACTAGTGTTGATTTCATCAACCGTTTTAGAACTACCTCTGAAAAAAACATTATTTATGAAAAGTTAAAATCAGGAGAAATAGATTTAGTGATTGGCACTCACGGGCTCTTGAATAAAAATATTGAATTCAAAGATCTTGGCCTTTTAATAATTGATGAGGAACAAAAATTTGGTGTGGCTGCAAAGGAAAAACTCCGCAACCTAAAGGTAAATGTTGATACCCTAACTTTAACCGCTACCCCAATACCCAGAACCCTTCAATTTTCTTTAATGGCTGCCCGAGACCTTTCCATAATAAGAACTCCTCCCCCTAATAGACAACCTATTCACACGGAAAGCAGAGTTTTTTCTGAAGAATTGATTAAAGAAGCTATTTACTATGAAACCCAAAGAGGGGGTCAAGTATTTTTTGTCCATAATAGAGTCAAAAATCTTGGAGAATTGGCAGCCATGGTTTCCAAACTTTGTCCGGACATTTCTATTGCCGTAGCTCATGGCCAAATGGATTCCAAGTTTTTGGAAAAAACGTTGGTAAATTTCATCGAAAAAAAATTCGACGTCCTTGTCAGCACCAATATTATTGAAACTGGTTTGGATATTCCTAACGCCAACACCATAATTATTAATAATGCGCATCAATTCGGATTAAGTGATCTTCACCAATTGAGAGGTAGGGTAGGAAGATCCAACACTAAAGCTTTTTGCTATCTAATCAGTCCGCCCCCCTCCGTTCTTACTGCAGAGGCAAGGAAAAGGCTCAAAACCTTAGAAGAATTTACAGAATTAGGAAGTGGCTTCAATATAGCTATGAGGGATTTAGATATAAGAGGGGCCGGTAATTTATTAGGCGCTGAACAAAGTGGTTTTATAGCGGATATAGGATATGATACCTTTCAAAAAATTCTAGAAGAAGCTGTGCAAGAACTCAAAGAAGCTGACTTTAAAGAGTTATTCCAAGAGGAACTCAGCAAAAAAACTCAATATGTAAAAGATGTTCAAATTGATGCAGATGTAGAAATGCTCATCCCCGATGATTATGTATCTAACATTCAAGAAAGGTTATCCCTCTACACACAGCTCGATCAAATAGAAGATGATTCGACTCTGACTCAATTTATAGAGGAAATTAAAGACCGGTTTGGAACCATCCCCCCTCAGTTATTTCAGCTTTTTGATGGTATAATGATGCGAAAAGTTTGTAAAGACTTAGGGTTTGAAAGAATCATATTAAAAAACAACAAACTACGCTGTTATTTTGTAGAAAACCCCCAATCTCCATTTTACGAAAGTTCACTTTTTCAAAAACTTCTCACTTGGATATCTGTCAACGGAACTCAATATGGACTCACTTTAAAGAAATCACCTAAAAACCTGATTTTAATAAAAGATCGTGTTCCATCTTTAGCAGAAGCCAGACAAGTGTTAGAACAAATTAAAAATAGGTATGATATCAACCTATCTTCTCCCTCCTCTTAATAACTCCTTGATATTCGTCCTTAGGCCTATTTGATTAGTGCCTCCTGCTAAATGATATATACTCCTACTAAAATCTAGCACTAGTTTCTTTAGTTGAACACTAAAACCAAATGAAAATCCAGAAAGTGAGAAATAGTCACTAACGCCCAATTCTCTTCGAACTTTATGGTTATAGCCCAGCCGCAACTGCAATTGTTCCTTTTGTCCAATCATTATCTCGCTTCCAAAACTCAGATGCCTAAAGAAATTATCTATAATTGAATTTCCACCAGGTTCTTCTTCACCAAAAAGAGAAGCTCTATTTTCTCCCGCAGGTCCTAACATAATAATGTTCCACCGATTTAAATATCTATAGTTTAAAGAAAACCTCACAGGAACATACTTGAGCCTTTTCGAAATGCCAAGAATTATCTCAAAAGGTAATCTTTCCTGCTTACCCATTTCTCCATAAGTAGAAATGGGTGTTCCAATATTTCTGAAAAGAATTCCCAATTTAAATCGCTCTTTTTCTTTGTGATAAAGGAAACCAACATCGGTTGCTATTCCAAGTGATTGGTCAAACCCTATCTTGGACTGAATAAATTTAAGGTTGAGGCCTACACTTAATTTATCCTCAAATACCTTTCCAACACCTAATGCTATTGCATTATCATTAGAATTTACTGAACCTATTGGCATCCCATATTCATTAAGTCCTTCTAATACACCATAATCTGACCGAATCACCCCTACATGAATTTTAAGCGGATACCTAAGGGGTAATAAATAATTAAAAGAGGTAAACTGAATATCTGCTTGATAAAAAGCGTGACTTACTGCAAAAGCGCTTGAATCCTCGTTGGTTACCAGAGCGGGATTAACTAAAGCGTTAGAAATACTTGAAGTGTTGGTTATATTCTGCCCGCCCAATGCTGAAAGGTTGGGAGATGGATTCAAGTTCAAAAAATTATAGATAAACACACTTCCGTCTTGAGAACGCAAGTTCCCAATCCCAAATGAAAAGAAAACCAACCACAAGATTATTTCTTTATGGTATAACATGCGCCCATTGTACATTCCATTTTTCTCAATACAGTTCCTAAACTATCGTAAATAATCAAAACTCCATTCTCATTTGGTCCTTCCTTATATGAACCCTCTGCCTTTAAAAGACCGTTTTTAAAATACTCCTTGAAAGGCCCATTTTCTTCATTATCCTCAAAATATACCTCCTCCATTAATTCGCCTGTTTCGTAATATCGCTTGACCCAACCTTCCAATTTGTTGTCCTTGTAATAAGCCAGCACATTCAGCTTGTTTCCCGGATAGTAGGATTTAAACAACCCATCGAACACCCCGTTTTTATGCGTTTCCATTACCACCGTATCCTTGTGGTCATCTAACACCACCCTGATTTGAACTTCGTCTTTTGGTTGTCCTTCAGCTATATTTGCACTTCCCACGCAATTTAAAAAACTAGCGATTAGTACCAACTGGAGTCCTACCAATACTTTCATAATACAATCCTGTTTCTTTCATAGTCTCCAAATCATATAAATTCCTCCCGTCAAAAATGGCTCTATCTTTTAGAAGTTCCTTTATAACTTCAAAAGAAGGAGTCCTAAATACACTCCACTCCGTCATTATGGCAAGTGAGTCTGAGCCCAAAAGTGCTTCGTATTGGTCTTTGGCAAACTGGATATCATTTCCAAAAACTTTTTTTACATTTTCCATTGCCTCCGGATCGAATACTTTAACTCTTGCGCCCTCTTTGAGCAACCGTTCAATAGTATATAACGCTGGTGCTTCTCTAATATCATCCGTATTGGGTTTAAAAGCCAGCCCCCACATAGCAATCTGTTTGCCCTTTAGATCATTTGCATAAAACCTTTTCATCTTCTCGTAAAGACTTAGTCTTTGCCTATCATTGACTCGCATCACCGCATCCAGAATATTAAAATCGTATGCATATTCAATGGAGGTTTTGCTTAATGCTTGAACATCCTTTGGAAAACAACTTCCACCATAACCGATTCCGGGAAATAAAAACCTTTTACCTATTCTATTATCCGTTCCAACACCTTGGCGCACCATATCCACATTTGCTCCTACAATTTCACATAAATTTGCTATTTCGTTCATAAAAGTGATTCTAGTAGCTAAATAGGCATTTGCCGCATATTTGGTCATTTCAGCAGAACGCTCATCCATAAAAATGATTGGATTACCTTGCCTGACAAAAGGTTCGTATAATCTTTTCATCTTTGATTTGGCCCGCTCAGATTGTGTTCCTATTACCACCCTATCTGGCCTTAAAAAATCCTCAACCGCGGCTCCTTCCCTTAAAAATTCTGGGTTGGATACCACGTCAAATAAGGAAGCATCTAGTTTTTCTAATAAAGTTGCCGTAACTTTTTCTGCTGTCCCAACCGGAACTGTACTCTTATCCACAATTACCTTATAATCTTTGATGATCCCCGATAAATCTCTAGCCACCCCTAATATGTAAGATAAATCAGCGGATCCATCTTCTCCCGGTGGGGTTGGCAATGCTAAAAATATAATTTCTGCATCCTTTACTGAACTTGCTAAATCTGTTGAAAAGGTTAATCTTCCCTGCTGACTATTCCTTTCAAATAGTGCTTCTAAACCAGGCTCATATATGGGGATAATACCCTTTTTCATATTGGACACCTTGGCCTCATCTACATCAACACAAATTACCTGGTTACCTGTTTCCGCAAAACAAGTTCCGGTTACTAAGCCAACATACCCGGTCCCAACAATTGCTATTTTCATATTATATTACTTATTATAAGTTACTCTATATACCATATCTGAATAATCGTCGGAAACCAGCATTGATCCATCCGGCATTATTTCTATATCCACTGGCCTTCCACTCACTTCATCAAGTTCCTTGTCCAGCCATCCTTCTATGAATGGCTCATATTTTATGACCTCATCGCCCTCCAATGTAGCAACCATTACACTGTAACCATTTTTCTCAGTCCGATTCCAAGAACCATGCTCCGCAATAAATATTTTATTATTGAATTGACTTGGAAACATATTTCCCTTATAAAATTCCATACCCAATGGTGCGACATGTGGCCCTAAATTGTATGCTGGAGATATAAAATCCGAACAAGGTCTCTTTAAACCAAATTCGGGATCAAGAAGGTCCCCTTGATGACAATAAGGAAAACCAAAATGCAAATTATCACTTGATGCATGGTTTAATTCACAAAAAGGCCGATCATCTCCTAACCAATCCCTTCCATTATCGGTAAACCAAAGTTCACCTGTTATTGGATGCCAATCAAACCCAACAGTATTTCTAATTCCCCGTTGAACTATTTCAAAACCTGTACCATCAGGATTTATTCTAGTAATTGTGCTAAATATTTCATCTTCCGGTTCACACACATTACACGGAGCTCCAACAGGTATGTAAAGTTTGCCATCAGGTCCAAAAGATATATATTTCCACCCATGGTGCGTTTCACTTGGCAAACCTTCATAAATTATCTCAAATGGAGCATTGTTCTCGGTTATAGATTGAATATCCGTAAACTTTAAGATTCTATTTACTTCTGCGACGTAAAGGTCCCCATCTTTGTAAGCAACCCCATTGGGCATCTTTAACTTTTCAGCCAAAATCAATATTTCATCCACAACTTTATCCTGGTCATTATCTCTTAACACATAAACTTTTCCCTCGTCTCTCGTACCAACCACCAAATCTCCATTCGGCAGCAACTCCATAGATCTGGCATTTTTAACCCCACTTGCGTAAACCTCAATTTTAAATCCGTCAGGAAGACTCAAATTCTCCAAATTATTCTCCATGCTATTTAAAAACTTAGGAAGAGGGGGATTAATCGTACCACAGCTTGTAATAAAACCCGAAATAATTAAAATGAATAATCGATGTTTCATTTTTTTCTTTTTTGAGTGAGGTAAACAGAAAAATCAGGAAAAAGATGGACAAATTGACTTACTGACTTGTCATTGGCCTTAAAATCATACACGTAAGGTGTTATGTCTAATTCCGTTAAACCATTGTCTATTAACTGCTTAGCAAAACTTGCTGCCCCTTCATATGTCCTGAACTGTCCAGCATTATAAGTTACAGTTCCGTCTGAACTAACCTCAAGTGTTGGATTAGAATAATTATTAATTAAAGCAGCATTCTTTAATTCTGAGGCTCCGCTCAGGCTTACTTTATAGTAAAACGGTCTTTCCATCATTCCCATAGAAAACGGATCTTCAGAAGAAACCGGTACGTTTACCAAAGGAAGCCCCGAACGATCTTTCCACCCATACTTAAAATAAATTTTTTGCCTAGGAACAATTGGATTTGAATCTATTTTGAATGCGATCTTATCTGATGGGATACCGAGTGCAATCAAATACTGAATAATCTGATTAGCTGCCTTTTCTACTTGCCTGTAATAATCATATAAAGGAACTTTACTTCGGACAGATAAAGTCAAATGAACAAATTCATTTTGTTTTTTAAGAAATTCATTAAAAATTGCTTTTAAAATTTCAGCTGTTCCAACCTCTACAGAACCCATAATTACAGGCAATTCTAAAACTTTTGCCTTATCGATTATTAGATTTTGGGGGTTCGCTTCTACCTCGATCTTTTCTGATATAATGGTGTTGGTATCCGCCTCAATAATTCCCAAATTTTCTTTTTCTATAGTCGCATCTTCTTGGTCGGCAACCTGAACCTCCTTTTGGTTATTTTCTTCTTTAAAAGTATCATCTTTTAATACAGAATTTAATTTTGATTTTTCCTCTTTTTGTTCCTCCCTTTGATAAGCGTTTTTAGTATTTAAACTTGATTTTAATGGAGGGCTGTCTAATATTTTCTCTACATTTTCCTCTGAATTGACTTTAACATCTTCTTTAATGACTATCCTTTTTTGTGGTTTTTTTACAAAATTTGGGTAACCACTTTCTTCTGCCACTATGGAGTTGCCTAAATAAGTAACATACAAATCATTTTTTCCATAACCCGTCTTTCTATTTGAAGCAAAATACCCTGTAAATCCATCTTTGGCTAGGTAAAAATTAATGTCGTCTCCTGGCGAGTTAATAGGCATTCCCAAAGAAATTGCTGAGGCCCATTTACTGCGTTGCTTATCGTAAACTTGATAAACTATATCATAACCCCCCAAACTTCTTTGACTATTATTCGTACTATAAAATAACGTTTTCCCATCAGATGACAAGAATGGGTAGGACTCGTCAAAAGAACTATTTATTTCAGGGCCTAAATTAATCGGACTAGACCATTCTCCTTCGGAAAAAATGGAATAATACAAATCTAATCCGCCATATCCCTCTGGTATCCTAGCTGCAAAAAAAACAAGCGTGGCATCGTATACCTGAAAACCACCTTCTTTTATATTTAAACCTGGAAAAGAAAAAAAAGAATTTGATTTTTTTCCTAAATCTTCTGATTCAGAATAACTTGTAATCATAACTTCACCTCCTATCAAGCCGTTGCCCCTAAAAAAATACATGTTTTGTTCCTCCTGATCAAATCCAATTAAAACCTCGTGCTGAGGGCTATTTAAAAGAAAGTGTAATGAATTAGGGGAGGTCCATTTCCCTCCCAAATTTGTAGTTCTATACATGTCAGAATAAAAACTTCCTTCCCACTCATTTATCTTTCCATTTCCCTCCCTTTTACCACCATTGTTTTTACCTAACATGGCTGAAAAATACAATCCTGTAGATCCTATTCTACTTTCAACCGGGTTAAATTCATCTTCACTACTATTTACCTGACTGCCAAAGTTTTCTACAAAATTACCAGACACTTTATACTTTTCCTTCCTTCCATTTGAACATCTCCTAATCTCCTCAACTATACTCTTCTTTAAGTCTATATTCTCCTCAATCGACCTCAAATAAGTCTTATAATGTTTTGCAGCTTCTTCAAATTGATGTCTATGATGATTAATTTTACCTAAATACAACCAAATTTCTGCAAAAGGTGCCTGTTGTTCGTCGATTATTAATCCTAATAAAACCTCCTCTGCTAATTCCAACCTATTTAGTTGATATAAATTCAATGCTTTAAGGAAAAGGCCTTTATAAGAAAGTGAATTGTTCTTTTCGTAATTTGTTAATAATGCCAATGACTCTTTATAGTAGTTTTTTTCAAAAAAATCCTGAGCCTGCAACACTATATTCTCGTCACTATTTTGAGCAAGAAGGCTCGCAATCTTAAAAAAAACAAGAAAGACTAGTAATTTTCTTTTCATTCGGCTCTCCCATTAAGTTCAAGAAACTTGGTTTATAAAGCCCTATTGACATCAAATTGTTCTAACAAATCCCCTACTTTTCTAAGAAATGAACCCCCTAAAAACCCATCTACGATTCTATGATCATAGGATAAGGACAAAAACATCATGTGCCTAACTGCAATCAAATCTCCAAATTCTGTCTCTACTACAGCGGGCTTTTTCCTAATTGCACCCACAGCCAAAATAGCTACTTGAGGTTGATTAATGATTGGTGTTCCCATCACGTTACCAAACGTGCCAACATTTGTAACAGTAAAAGTTCCCTCCTGTATATCCTCGGGTTTAAGACGATTGGTCCTGGCTTTGTCAGCCAATAAATTAACATGTTTAGTTAATCCAAGTAAACTTAAGTGATCAGCATTTTTTATAACTGGAACTATTAAATTTCCGCCAGGTAATGCTGTTGCCATACCTACATTTATTCTATGCTTCTTAATAATAGTTGTTCCTTCTAACGAGATATTAATCATTGGAAAAGCCCTAATAGCAGAAACCACAGCCTCTATAAAAATGGGCGTAAAAGTTATCTTCTCGCCAAACTTTTGAAAAAACTCGTCTTTGACCTTATTCCTCCAATTGACAATATTTGTGACGTCTACCTCCACAAATGAGGTGACATGGGGTGAAGATTTTTTGGACTGTACCATATGATCCGCTATCAATCGTCTCATCCTGTCCATTTCTAATATTTCGTGCTCTCCGTCTAAAGACCTTGGAACAGGTTCCTTCGAAACAGCAGGTTGCGTCGGCATTTTAATCTTTTCCCCCGTCCTATTATTAAGATATTTCAACAAATCATCTTTTGTCAGCCTACCTCCTTTTCCTGTTCCTTCAATTAAATCCAATTCGGAAAACTGAATTTGCTCCTTCTTGGCAATATTTTTTACCAATGGAGAATAAAATCTCCTTTCCCTTTTTTCAATCTTTTCTTCGTGGCTCGCAACTGGTAATTCTTCCTTTGTAGGAGTCCCTTCATCAGAATTGTCTAATGCCGATACTATAGGCAAGGACTCAATATCTTGTTCCATTTTTATATTGTGATCCCCGTTTGCCTTGGAATGCTGTTGACCAACTTCTTCATTTATAATGGCAAGAACCGCACCTACCTCTACCGTTTCGTTTTCTTTAAAAAAAATCTTTTCAATAACTCCTTCTACTGGAGACGGAACCTCAGAATCTACCTTATCCGTAGCAATCTCTAGTATAGGTTCTTCTAAAGCAACGGACTCCCCCTCTTTTTTTAACCATTTTAGAATAGTTGCCTCTATAATACTTTCACCCATTTTGGGCATCTTGAGTTCTGTACTTGCCATTTGCTAATTTGATTTTTACTACAAAATTAAACGAATTTCAATATAAAGAGCCTCAGCAGGTTTAACGCCTGAGTTGTAGCATATTCAATGTTTCGAATTCTATCCTTCCCGCCTTTAATTAGGTGTTTCTCTATCCTTTCCTTATTCCCTAACCCAATCCATATCGTTCCTACTGGTTTTTCAGCTGTCCCTCCTTCGGGTCCAGCTATTCCAGATATGGCCACGCAAACGTCCACTCCCAAAGCTTCTAGTCCTCCTTTTACCATCTCCTCCACCGTTTCACTACTCACCGCACCATGCATAATGAGCGTTTGTTTGCTGACCTTCAATATTGATTCCTTTAGTTCGTTAGAATAAACTACCACCCCACCCTTAAAGTACGCTGAAGATCCAGATATTTGTGTTATTTCATTTGCCACCCTGCCTCCTGTGCAACTCTCCGCTGTTCCTATCTTCCAATTTAACTTTTTTGACCATTTTCCAATGACCAAAGCCAGGCTCTCTTTATTCTCTCCATAAATCCAGTTTCCTAATTCTTTATACAAATTTGTTGTTTGTTGATTAAACTGAATAAGGGTTTGCTCATCAGATATTCTAGCCGTCAACCGAAGCCGAACTTGACCCACTTTAGGTAAAAATGCTAAACTTATATTTTGTGGCAATTCCCTTTCGAATGTAACTAATTTTTCAGCTAATACCGATTCTGCAATACCCGCTGTTAAAATAGTCCTGTGAATTCTTTTATCTCCTTTAAAATTTCTTTCTAAAATGGGTTTTACGGCATGTTCAAACATATGTTTCATTTCATAAGGGATCCCTGGCAACGAAAAAACCTGCATGATGCCTTTGGTAATATGTATACCTGGTGCCGTTCCTAATTGGTTAGGTAGAACATTGCTGCCCTTGGGTACCATCGCCTGTTTGGAATGAAACGCTGAAACTGTTTTTCCTGTTTTGGCTAAAAACTTATTCATCGCCTCCAAAGTAGGTAGATGAAGTTGAAGTGGTTGACCTAAGTATGAAGCCAGCACTTCCCTTGTTTTATCATCGTCCGTCGGTCCTAAACCCCCGGTTGTAATAATAACGGCATCCTCGTCGCTATAAAAGTTCAAAACCTCTATTAAGGAGTCCTTACGATCTGCAATAATCATACACCTTTCAACTTCATAACCCAAAAGGTCAAGCTGTGTGGCCAAAAATTGGCTATTGGAATCCAATACCTGACCAATTAATAATTCATCCCCTATGGCTACTAAAATGGCTTTCATCTATAAGTAAATTATTTGCTTGACATCAAATTTTTCTATGCCATAGGCACTATCTATAATTAAATATCCACATTCATCAATGCCTGTAATTCTCCCTTGAAAATTTAATCCATCTAACCTCCTGAAATTTTTAGTAAGACCTACTCCATATAGATATTTTAAATATTCCTGCCTGACTTTTTCCTTATTTTCTTTTAAATCTCTATACTTCTTATCCAATTCTTCAAATATCAACTCCCTTACTTCTTCTACATCGAAACCCTGCCCCTGTTCCAATAATAAAGAGGTGGCGGTCATAATATTAGAAGGGAATATTTTTTGATTTACATTAATTCCAATACCAATTACCGAAGATTTGAGTTTTTTCCCTTTTAATGTGTTGTGAATTAATATTCCCGCAACCTTACTAGCTCCACAAAAAATATCGTTTGGCCATTTTATTTTTACCTCACTTTTTGGAAGAATTTTATCAATGACATTTCTTAATGCCAATGAAACAAAACAGGTGATCAAATATTGATTATTTGCTTCCAACATTTCTGGGTATAAAATAATACTCATCAATATATTTTCATTTGAATCGCTTTCCCATATACTGTCAAACTGACCCTTTCCCTCCGTCTGATAGCCTGCAATTATGGCAGTTCCCTCAATTGGTCTGGTTTTTGAAAGTAATTCAATAGCATAATTATTTGTAGAGCTAATAGAATTGAACCGCTGTTGAACCTTACCTACCAATGTAATGTTGTTTAATGCCGATTAAATATTATTTCTATTTTTACTATGTAATTGCAAAACTAATAAAATCACAATTTGAATCAACCAAACCATTCCACCGCAAATGCTCCGACAAGAGAGGAAATTAATGATTTAATTATAGCATCTATTCAAGACATAAAGGGCAAAAATATCGTAAAATTGGATTTGAGAGAACTTCATGATGCCCCGACAGATTTCTTTATTATCTGTGAAGGAGATTCATCCACTCAAGTGAAAGCCATAGCAGATAACATTTTAAAAAAAATGAAAGAAACCTACCGAGTCTTTCCTTCTTCAACCGAAGGAACCCAAAACGCCAAATGGGTCTGCGTTGACTATTTTACTACCGTTGTACACATCTTCTATCCAGAAACTAGAGGTTATTACGATTTAGACCAACTCTGGAGCGATGCAAAAATTACTTCTTACGAAACAATTTAATTATCTTTTAATGTTAATTCGATTTAAGCCAACGAAAGACATTATTGACTGTTAAGTAAATAAATTAGAAAATGACTTCTGAGAAAATGAGGATAAATGGAAAACAATAATCAACCCAAACCACCAAATAAAAACACCCCTAAGTTCAATACTTTTTGGATTTACGGAGTGATTGCTTTATTTCTTTTGGCCTTGAATTTTTATACCATGGCCAATTCTTCTAATGAACAAATTACTTGGAATAGGATTGAGGAAATGATCCAAGATAGAGCTATTGAAAAATTGGTAATCATCAATCAAAAATTTGCTCACGTTTACATTAAAGAAGAACTTTTATCTGACCCCAAATATAGCGATGCAGCCAAAAATAGCATAGCAGGAGATACCTACCATTATTGGTTAGAAATTGGTTCGGTGGATGCTTTTGCTAATACGCTTAAAGATGCTCAAGAAACCGCTAACGTCTCCAGAGATGATTTTATTTACCCTAGCTATGAATCTAAACAAAATTGGTTAACCCCTATACTGAGTTGGGTGCTTCCATTAGTAATCGTAATCGCCATTTGGTTTTTTATCATGAGGCGAGTTAGTGGCGGTGCCGGTGGTCCAGGCGGTCAACTTTTTAATATAGGAAAATCTAAAGCAACCCTTTTTGACCAAAATAGTAAAGTTAATGTCACTTTCAAAGATGTTGCTGGTCTGGATGAAGCCAAAGAAGAGGTAATGGAAGTAGTTGACTTTTTGAAAAACCCCAAAAAATACACCGCTTTAGGCGGTAAAATTCCCAAAGGGGTTTTATTAGTAGGTCCTCCGGGTACCGGTAAAACACTATTGGCAAAAGCTGTAGCGGGTGAAGCAGGAGTGCCTTTCTTTTCTATATCCGGTTCCGATTTCGTTGAGATGTTCGTGGGTGTCGGTGCTTCAAGAGTTCGAGATTTATTCAAGCAAGCTAGAGAAAAGGCACCTTGTATTGTTTTTATAGATGAAATCGATGCTATTGGTAGGGCTAGAGGAAGAAATAGCATTCAAGGTGGAAATGACGAGAGAGAAAATACACTAAATCAGCTTTTGGTTGAAATGGATGGTTTTTCTACAGACAAAGGAGTCATTCTTATGGCAGCCACCAACAGGCCGGATGTTTTAGATTCTGCCTTGCTTAGGCCAGGAAGATTTGATAGACAAATTGGCATAGATAGACCAGATCTTAAAGGAAGAGCTGCAATTTTTAAAGTTCACCTCAAACAAATTAAAATAGCTGCAGAAGTGACTGCAGACGCCCTTTCTGAAATGACACCAGGGTTTGCTGGAGCTGATATTGCCAATATATGTAATGAAGCGGCCTTAATAGCGGCTAGAAGAAATAAATCTGCCGTAGATATGGATGACTTTAATTACGCCTTAGATAGAGTCATTGGTGGATTAGAAAAAAGAAATAAACTTATCGCACCAGAAGAGAAAAAAATAATTGCTTATCATGAAGCTGGTCATGCGATTTGTGGATGGTATCTTGAACATGCATCTCCTTTAGTAAAAGTAACTATTGTCCCCAGAGGTATTGGAACTCTTGGATATGCTCAATACCTTCCTAAAGAAGAATATATCACCAGAACAGAACAACTATTGGATAGATTGTGTATGACCTTTGGCGGTCGTGCAGCTGAAAAAATTGTTTTCGATAAGATATCTACAGGGGCACAAAACGATTTGGATCAAGTTACTAAAATGGCATACAGTATGGTTACTGTTTTTGGAATGAACGATAATGTAGGCCAAGTCTCTTTCCACGGTTTACAAAGCGATTCCTTTCAAAAGCCGTATTCAGATGATACCGCTACATTGATAGACGAAGAGGTTCGCAAACTTTTAGATGAACAATATAAAAGGGCACAGAATTTACTTTTAGAAAAAAGAAATGAACTTGAACTTTTAGCCAACCAACTTCTTGAAAAAGAAGTACTTTTAAAATCTGACCTCGAAAATCTAATTGGCCCTCGTCCTTTTGCCGTAAATGATAAAAATACTATTACTGAGTCTGAAGAAAATCCAGCAGTTACAAATTCTTAAAATCACCTAATATGAATATTCAAGTTGGTCATCCTGCTCCTGACTTCAAACTCTATAACACAGATAAGAAAGAGGTAAGTTCAAAAGATTATGAAGGCAAAAATCTCTTAATTCTTTTTTTTCCCCAAGCTTTCTCCGGTACTTGTACCACTGAATTGTGTTCAATAAGAGATAGCCTGGCAGATTATAATAATCTGGGTTCCGAAGTTATAGCTGTTTCTGTTGATTCTGTTTTTACCTTAAATCAGTTCAAAGAAGACCAAAAACTAAATTTTCCTCTTCTATCTGACTTTAATAAAGAAGTCAGTACGTCGTATGGAGCTCTATACGAAGAATTCGTCTTAGGAATGAAAGGGGTTTCTAAAAGATCAGCATTTGTCGTTGACAATAATGGAATCATTCAATATGCCGAAGTTTTAGAATCTGCAGGAGATCTTCCTAATTTCGAATCTATTAAAAGAACCCTTTCTTCACTTTAATACTCATTGAGTGGGCCGACCAAAACAAATAGAAGATGATGAAACACTATCTCTGATAGATGAGATTTCTAGTGCCAAATTGCTGGTATATAATGATGATCATAACACTTTCGATTGGGTTATTAAATGTTTTATTGACATTTTAAATCACTCCTTCGAACAAGCTGAACAACTTAGTCTTTTAATTCATCTCAAAGGAAAAGCTGTTGTTAAAACAGCACCCATAAAGGAATTACTCCCCAAAAAGGATGCGCTTATTGAAAGGGGTCTATCAGCAGTAATTGAAGAGGAATAGAAGCCTATGAAAATTACTCAGGTATCTGTTTTTAAAGAAAATCTAGACCTCTTAACTCCTTATTCCATTGCGTACGAAACAATAGAATTTGCTGAAAATATTCTCTTAGTTATTTTTCTTGAAAATAACACTTATGGAATAGGGACTGCCTCCCCGGCATCTTTTGTAACAGGTGAAACCACAGAAGATTGCCTTAAAATCCTGAAAAATCAAGTAGAGCCCTTGTTGCTAGGGGAGGATACAAGAAATTTTAAATTTATCCTCCGTACAGCTCATTCATTATTGCAGAAATTTCCCGCTGCTTTAGCCGCTGTGGATATTGCCCTACACGATTTATTTTCCAAAACCATTAATTGGCCTCTCTATAAATTTCTAGGAAATATAACACCAACCCAAATTCCGACCTCAGTTACTATTGGAATTACAAATACTCAGGAATCTATTGATCTAGCTAAATATTGGGTAAAAAAAGGTTTTCGAATCCTTAAAGTTAAGACTGGTATTTCTTTAGAAGAAGATTTTGAAAAATTAAAAAAAATACGAGAAGAGGTAGGGCGGGAAATACTTATCCGAATTGACGGAAATGAAGGATATAGCTTATCAGATATTCCCACTATATCTCAAATTATTGATGAATTACCCCTTGAATTACTTGAGCAACCTTTTGCCAGAAATTCTTCACATCACAATAGATTGTTTTCAAAAGATATCATTTCGATTATTGCAGCTGATGAAGAATTACACAACGTAGATGATGCCTTAAAATTAATTAGTTCCCCATATTTAGACTTTGGTATTTTTAATATAAAACTGATGAAATGTGGCGGCATTGATCAAGCGTCCAAAATTGGTCATCTTGCGTTGGCTAAAAATTTGAAACTAATGTGGGGTTGTAATGATGAAAGTAGAATTAGCATTATGGCCGCTCTTCATGTTGCTCACGCTTTTAAAAATACTTGGTACCTAGATTTAGACGGACACCTTGATCTGGGCTTAGACTTCGTTGAAGAGGAAATTGCAATTAAAGATGGATGTCTTACAATGAATAACAATCCCGGGCTAGGATTTAAACTTCTAAAAAAATATACATGATAAAAAATGCCTTAGTCCTAACCAATGGTATGTTGGATACGGATTTTGCAAAAACATGTCACGGTCTTCTCAGAGGATCTACCAAATTTAATATTATTGGTATAGTAGATGAAAATCATGTAGGCAGAGATCCAAAATTTGCAATTGGAGCTTCTTATAATTTGAATATTCCAATTGTAAAAACAATTGCAGACTTTATTAAAAATTACGAAATTCCTATAGACTATGTTATTATCGGAATAGCTGTTCCAGGCGGCCAATTACCCGCCCAGCTAGAAAAAGAGATCTTATCAGCTCTTTCCTTCGGTATAAGTATCGTCAACGGATTACATACTATTTTATCTCAGAAGGATGATTATGCAACCTTAGCCAAAGAAAATCACTGTGAAATTATTGATATCAGAAAACCCAAAGAATTTAATAAACTCTCATTTTGGACCGGGCAAGTCCTGGAAATTCCAATTCCTAAAATAGCTGTTTTAGGAACAGATTGTGCAGTGGGAAAAAGAACCACGTGCAAATTACTTTTAGACAGTCTAAATCAGTATGGTTTAAAAACTCAAATGATATATACTGGCCAGACGGGTTGGATGCAAGGTTCTCCATTCGGATTTATCTTGGACAGTACCTTGAATGATTTTGTAAGTGGTGAACTTGAGAAAGCCATTTTAGAGTGCTTTCGGCAAACTAATCCGCAGCTAATTCTAATTGAAGGTCAATCAAGTCTAAGAAATCCAGCTGGCCCTTGCGGTTCAGAACTTCTCCTATCCGCTAATGCTAAAGGAGTCATTTTACAACACGCTCCCGAAAGAAAATATTACGAGGATACCAATGTTCCTCTTGGCTCTATCTATGATGAAATAAAACTTATAAGGCTCTACGGTAGTGAAGTCATCGGCATAACCTTAAACGAAGAAAATTGCTCTGATGTGGAAATGGAAAAAATTAAACATGAGATCCAAGAACAATCTGGAATAACCACAGTTAGACCGCTTAAGAACGGGGTCGAAGAACTAATACCAGTAATTGAGGATTTCAAAGTATTAAGCGCCTCAGGTAGGACTTGAACCTACGACCTACGGATTAACAGTCCGCCGCTCTAACCAGCTGAGCTACTGAGGCATAGCCTTTTTGCAAAGGCGACTGCAAATTTATAACTTGGCAACCTATTTTGCAATAAATAACGTAAAATTTTTAAAATAATATTCATGAGTCTTCTAACCGTTGGAACCGTTGCTTTTGATAATATTCAAACCCCATTAGGTACTGCTGATAAGGTTGTCGGCGGAGCAGCAACCTTTATTTCTTTGGCCGCATCTTACCTGACAGAAACCGTTAATTTGGTTTCTATTGTCGGTGATGATTTTCCTGAATCTACCCTTAAAGATTTGTTAAATCGGGGTATAAATATTGATGGTCTTCAAATAATCAAAGGGCAAAAGTCTTTTTTCTGGTCAGGAAAGTACAAGAATAATATGAATGAACGCGATACCCTCGATACCCAATTAAATGTGCTCGCTGATTTTGACCCAATCCTTCCTGATCAATACAAGAATGCCAAATATATAATGCTAGGTAACTTACAGCCTGAAGTCCAACTCAGAGTTCTCGAGCAATTGAAAAGCAAACCAGACTTTATTGCCCTAGATACAATGAACTTTTGGATCGATGGAGCTTTAGAATCACTTAAAAATGTACTTAAAAAAATTGATGCATTGATCATAAATGATGAGGAAGCCAGACAATTATCTGGTGAATACGCTCTTCTAAAGGCTGCCCACTCATTGTTGAAAATGGGTCCCAAATATGTAATTATTAAGAAAGGAGAACACGGCGCTCTTCTATTTGATAAGGAGAATATTTTTTTCGCACCTGCACTTCCCTTGGCCGAGGTATTTGATCCAACAGGCGCTGGAGATACTTTTGCCGGAGGCTTTATGGGTTATTTAGCCAATACCAAAAACATTAATTTCGAGAATCTAAAAAGAGCTATTATTTATGGAAGTGCTATGGCCTCTTTCTGTGTTGAAAAATTCGGAACAGAAAGATTAACTGAATTGAGCATTCAAGAAATCAATGAAAGAATCATGAGATTCATTTCCTTAACCAAATTTGACGTAAATCTTTCTTAATTCCATAAAGGAGCCTTATACACTCCTTGCTCAGTCAATTGTGCAAATGCCGATTGCACAATTGGCTTATCTTCCTTATAGGTAACTCCATACCATTTTTCTCTATTTGGAATAACTTTTACCTTGACTTTTCCTGTATTAATTAAGTCGTTAATAACTAAAGGAATAAAAAATTCTGCCTTTAAATTATTGAAATGATTCTCAACAAATTTGATAAAGTGATTTTCAATATGCATAAATATAGAGGGATGAAAACCCCAGAAATTCATGGATACCAATGTATTGTTTTCTAAAGGGAAAAGCTTACCCTCCTCCTCATAGCATACTTTACTATCTCTATAACCAACATTTGTTCTTTCAATAACCTCTGTTAGCATAAGGTTACTGTCCATATTACAAACCCCTCTTGAAACTGTACCGTGTTCAGATAACGTTTGAAGTAAATCATATCCTATCATACTATAAGTTTCACCATCACATTCATTTGTTAAAAATTTGGACATTTCCTCAAATGATAAATGACCGTAATAATCATCTGCATTAATTACAGCAAAAGGCTCTTTAATATGATTTTTAGCCACCAAAACAGCATGAGCTGTTCCCCATGGTTTTTCCCTTTCGGGAAAAGATGTAATTCCGTTTATAGGACTATCAATTTCCTGATATACATAATCCACAGGAATATGCTTAGCTAATTTATTCCCTACATTTTCCCTAAAAACAGTAGAAATATTTTCTCTGATTATAAAAACCACTTTTCCAAATCCAGCTCTAATTGCATCATATACAGAATATTCAATTAAAGCTTCACCATGAGGACCAATACCATCAATTTGTTTTAATCCTCCATAACGACTGCCCATACCCGCAGCTAAAATTACTAATGTGGGTTTCATATTTAATAGTTATCTCCTGTTGCAAAATTATTTTCTCTAAACATCCATTGTCCTCTCGTAAAATCAGGAATTGACATACTAGTCCCACCTTGTTGAATAGACTGTTCTGATAAAGGGGTTATGACCATCCAGGTTGCTGCATCATAAACATCTATTGGAGCAGGACTGTTCTTCTTCGCCGATTCAACAAACGAATTTAACAGGAAAAAATCCATACCCCCATGGCCTGCTCCAACTGCCTTTTCTTCATATTTTTTCCATAATGGATGATCGTACTCCTTTAAATATGAATCTGCAGCCTCCCATCTATGTGGTTCACTCATTCCTTCAATATGTAAAGACTTATTAACATCCATCCATATTCCCTTCGATCCTTGTACTCTAAAACCAAGAGAGTAGGGTCTAGGCAAATTCGTGTCATGCATTAATAAAATTGTCTCTCCTAAAGCCGTATTGATCATAGTTGTTGTAACATCGCCTAATCTATATTCCAATTTTGCATTAGGGTGATCTTCTCCTCCATCTGGATGGTTTTTTATATAGTCCCTTAATCCTCTTGATTTAGAAGACATAGAGGTAAGTTGTAGTAATCTATTTCCCTTATTAATATTAATATATTGTGCAACTGGACCTATCCCATGTGTTGGATATAAATCTCCATTCCTATGCACGGAATGTACAGTTCTCCAACTTGCCTCACTAAATCCCTTTTCTCCAAATTCAACACCCCCCTCAAATGGCTTTTCCCCATTATTAAATTTTACCCCTCTCAAATCATGCTGGTACCCGCATTGTAAATGTATCATTTCTCCGAAAAGATTTTTCCTTACCATATTCAATACTGCCATAACATCTCTTCTGTAACAGACATTTTCTAAGAAAAACAAATGACTACCCGTTCTCTCATGGGTATTTACTAATTCCCAACACTCGTCTATAGAAAAAGCCCCACATACTTCTACTCCTACATACTTTCCAGCATTCATGCAATCAAAAGCCATTTTAGAATGCCATCTCCATGGAGTTGCTATAATAACTGCGTCTACATCCGATTTTTCCAACATTTCCAAATATCCTAAAGGACCATCAGTATAATAAATCGGTTGTTTAAGTCCTCTTTTGTCAAACATGGATTTTGTTCTATCAATCATATATGGACTAATGTCACAAACTGCTACAATTTCACAATCTTCCCGATTTAAAGCCAAGCCGATATGACTTTGACCTCTTAATCCTGAACCAATGATTCCAATTCTTAATACCTCCTTTTCACGATTACTTTGTGAAACATATTCTTCAGTCGCCAGTTTACCCGGAACAGCGAGACCTGCTCCCGCCATGACCGAACTTTGCAAAAATGACCTTCTATTAAATTGCTTTTCCATTTAATCTATTTTTTTAAAATTAATTTTTCGATTTGTCTTCTTATAGTAAAGTACTCAAACAAAAACCCAAAAGAGACTAAAATTATAGCCAAACCAATCAATAAATATTTGGCAATTACAAAATTAGTAGTGTACTGTTCGTAAAATGGTCGAATAAACAAAACTTCACCACTTGAAAGTAATGCAGTTAAAAGAATTAACAAAATAGCAATGGCTCTATTTTTTTGGACTAACCCTTTTCTTCTATTCTGTATACATTTCTTTAAAAGCAATCTAACTTCTTTTTGTCTGGTATCTATTCTACATAATTGTACCAAGATATTTTCTGCCTCCCATATCAAACCTACATTATAAAAAGATGCAGCTCTCCTAAATAAAATTTTAGGGTATAAATGTTCTGGGGCACCATATTCTAAACTAATCGGTAAAGTCTCAAGTGAAAATTTAATGTACCTTTCATATTGTCCAGCTTCAAACAAAGCATCGCAAAAATCCAATATAATTTCCTCAAATTCCTTGATACTTAAAGATCTTATCCCCTCTTCATTTTCTTGAAAAAACAAAATTATTTTACCATAATTACTTTTTTCAATACTAATAAAAGAAAGATATAAATTAGAATATGCGAAAATTGAATTTTCCATATTATTTATTCCTTTTATCTACCCCCCATGCTAACTTACTCCTTATGGTTTTTGAAAAACTGGCATCTTCCATTCTAATTAAAAACAAAGGATATTGATATTTCTTTATTCTAAGTTGATGTGCCGTTGTAATGGGTTCAAATCTAGCATCCAACGTACACAAAAAATTTTCCGTTCTACCCTCTATTTTCAGCAAAATTTCTGACTTATCTGAAACTACTATTGGTCTTATATTTAAGTTATGCGGAGCAATTGGAGTTATGATGAAATTACCACTTCCTGGAAAAACAATTGGTCCCCCACAACTCAAAGAATATCCCGTAGATCCTGTTGGTGTTGATATTATTAAACCATCTCCCCAATACGAGTTGAGATATTCCCCATCTATATAGGTGTGTATGGTTACCATTGAAGACGTATCCCTTTTTGAAACAGTCACATCGTTTAGAGCTAATGGTAAGTTTGCAAAAATTGGATAATTTGAAGATATAGTTAAAAGAGTTCTAGATTCCTTTGTATAAAATCCCTCTTTTACTGACTTTACAGCTTCCTTTATTTTCTTTTTTTCAATACTTGCTAAAAATCCTAACCTTCCAACATTAATACCTATTATAGGAATTCCGCTCCCTTTTACATAAGTTAAAGCTCCAAGTATAGTTCCATCTCCTCCTAGAGTTATAAAAAAATCAAAATTCTCTAATGTGATACTTTCTTTACCAGTTAATAAATTAACTTTTTTGAAAATGTCATCATTAATACTCAACTGGTGATATATTTCCTTCGATAGATAAACTTCTGATTGAATTTCCGTTAAACTTTCAACTAAAATATTCAAGTACTTTAATATCGAATCATTCAGTTTTCTTGCGTAAACTATTACCTTCATGAACTATACATTCAAATAATTCATTAAGGAATCATACCTTTCTCTTAATACATTTATTTCCTCTTTTTCGGAAAATACAGCATCTACCAAGTATCCATATCTTTCAAATGTTCGCTCTAACGAATACATATTCAAATGATCTACTTTGATAGTAATTTTTAATTCCTTGCTATTCTCATCAAATTCATTAATAAAAAAATGCAAGAGACTAGAGCCTTCCATTTCAATTATCCTCGCAATTTCGCTCAAACTGTAATCGCTTTTCTTTGCTCTTAAAACCAATATTCCTCCTATTTCCCCTAAGGTTGTATTTTCTATTAAATAGTGAATACAACTCCCTATTTTAACACTTCCCAAATACTGCAAATTGGAATCCACAACAGGTATTATCTCTAACTGGTTTTGATTTCCAATCTTCAGAGCTTCTAATATATTATCCTTTGGTTTAGTATAAACCCCTTTTAGATTCCTAATTTCAAAAGGAATTTCCTTACTTAACTGGTGCATTTCTAAGTCTTCCTTAAAAATCATACCCAAGTACTGGTTCTCCCCTAAAATTGGAAGTTGAGAAAAACCAGAATTATTTAAAATTTTCAGCGCACCTTGGACCGTTTGCTTATCATTTAAAGGTGGAATTCCGGAATCTATTAATTGGGTGATAATCATAAGCTAGTTATTCAATAATTTTTCCTTTTCTCTAAGAAATTCAGAATTTGTTAGTAGACCTCTTTCCTTCAAGGTATTTAACTGCTCTAGTTGTTCTTCCAGTTCAAATTGATTTTCAGCCGAATTACTATAAATTGGCTGATTAATTAATCTATATCCATTTTGCTCAAATTCTTTAAACTGTGAATGGACCCTAATAAAAGACAATGCTTCATGGGAGCGTATTTTATCAAAATCATTAAAGCCGTTTGCTACTGATCTATCTAAATGGAAAAATGCTTTTTCTATATTTTCTAATAATGAGTACGCACAAGCCAAATTAAAATGTACTGCTAAATCCGTTGGTAAAAATTCAAGTGCTTTATTAAACTGATCAATTGCACCTTGATAATCATATTTTTTAAACTTTTCTTTTCCCGATATCTTATAAGTCTCTGCTATGGATAAATTCTTTTTTGTTACTTTATTAGGTCTTTTCTCCATTTTTTCTTTTGATAACACCTCTCTTTTTACTGCTTTGTAATATTTTTTATTGTATTTTATATTAAAATTCTCCCTATCCATTGAAAAGAATACAATGGCATCTATAAAGCTTATTATTGGACTAATAAAAATCAAAAATATATACATAATTCCAAGGCCTGTTTGCCCCAAATAAAACCTATGAATACCCAAAGCACCAAAAAATAAAGCCAACAATCCTGCTATATTCTTATTTTTCATTTAAACAATTTACAAGATAAAACTGTGAAATCATCAGGGTAGGTATTTGATCCTTTAAACTTTTCAATTTCTATCATTAAGTTGCGGTTGAACTCACATGCTGATAAATGATTAAATTTTCTAACAAAATCATACAAAAATTCTGGTTTCAAAAACTCATCTTCCTCATTTTTTAAATCAGTCAAACCATCCGTATAGGTCAAAATAAATGTGTCATCATCTAGAATTTCTTCTCCTATTTCTACCTCTGTTATTTCTTTAAATGAACCTAAAAAAGTACTTCCCTTTTTCAATAAGTGAATATTCCCTTTATTATAGACAACAGGCCAACTATGACCTGCATTTACATACTTTAGCTTTCTTGTTTTATAATTAAATTCTCCAATGAAAAATGTTATAAATTTATCTCCCTCTGTAATTAGATTTACAGACTTATTTAGATCAATAATAAAATTATCTAGTTCTTCACTTTTATTAATCAATGTGTGAAAATTAGCTTGAAAATTAGCCATTAAAATAGCTGCAGCTACCCCTTTTCCAGAAATATCACCTATACAAAATACAATTTTATCTTCCCCATCGGATATTACATCATAATAATCCCCACCAACACCATAATGTGGTTTATATATGCAGTCAAATTCATACCATATTGTACTAGGTAATTCTTTAGGAATTAACATTCTCTGCATTTCACCTGCTAATTCCATTTCTCTGCGCATTCGTTCTTGTTCCAATTGTTTCTTAAATAATCTTTTGTTTTCTATGGCAACTGCTATAATGTTAGTGATAGCCGTAATAAACTGAACCTTTGCATACATATCATCTTCTGCTTCGAAATTTCCAATCAACACATATGCAATGGGATTTTGTTTATGTTGAACTGGTATGATGACATCAAAAGAGGCAATAAATGGATCAATCTCTTTTTCAATCAGTTTTAATCTGTCATAATATTCTAAACGATCTCCTAGTTTTAAGTTTTGCTCTTCTTTATTAAGTCCTATCCATGTGGTACATATCCATTCATTTCCTTCTTTTACATACAAAGCCATTCTAGTAATGCCAATTTCCCAGCTTAAAAAAGACTTATACATTTTAAAAAGCTCTACTGCAGATATATTATTGTTGATAGCTTGGGTCATATTGAGTAATCCATTTAACTGGAGTTGTTTCAAATGCAATGCCCGCTGCAGTACCTCAGTTGAATTAAACGACTTCTTTATTTGTGAAAAATCTGACATCCGTTATAGTAATTTTTCATTATTACTATGTCGCGTCTTATCTCGTGTGGATTTTTTATTCATATTTAGAGTAACTGCTTCTGTTAAATTAATTCCCATTTGATTAGCTAAGCAAGTCAATACAAATAGTATATCAGTCATTTCATCAGCTATATCTTTCTTGACATCCATTGGTTTTTTATCATTTTTATATGACTGCTCTCCATACTCTCTCGCTATAATTCTGACTAATTCCCCTACCTCTTCTACTAATAAGAGCGCATTAGTCGTCTCATCAAAATACCTGACACCATATTTATGTATCCAAAGTTCAACCTCTTCCTGATATTGTTTGATAGTCATTTATTCTTTATTTTTTGAGTCCAATAAAATAGTAACAGGCCCATCGTTTATCAATTGAATCTTCATATCAGCACCAAATTTTCCTGTTTTAATATTTATACCATTAAATTTCCTAAAATTCGCTATTAACTGGTCAAAAATAGGTTCAGATATAGGTCCTTTAGCAGATCTTATATATGAAGGTCTATTTCCTTTTTTTGTACTCGCGTAAAGAGTAAATTGGCTCACTATCATTAATTCATAACTTTTATCCAATACGCTACAATTCATTATCCCATTATCATCATTAAATATTCTCATATTCATTACTTTTCGGGTTATCCAATCAATATCATCATCAGTGTCATCTTCTGTAATACCAACCAATAAAAGTAAACCTCTTCCTATCTGACTAAATTTTATTTCATCAATGTATAATGTGCTTTTAATTACTCTTTGAATGACCACTCTCATTTTTACTTATTAACAGTTGAATTTATTTTAATACATAAAATAAACAATTTAAAATATTTAGACACTACACTTATACACCCTAATTGTTAATAAAAGTGTTTAACGAATACAAATAAGTAATTCAAGAATGCTTTAAATCAACTTTAGTTAATTTTCTTTACAAATTCTAGTAAAAACAAACAGTCAAATCAAATAAAGAAATAAATTAATATATTTTTTATAAAATGTTTGTATCGATAGACTTGTCAAATAAACATGTACTTATTAAAAAAATATAAATGTTAGTTAATTGTGGATAAAATCTTATCCACATCTAAACATATATGATGATGAGTGTTTCTTTTTATAAACTAACAATTATTTAATTATCAGTGATTCATCTTTTTTATTTGGTAAAGGCTTAATTCTTTTATATGACTAATAAGTATATAGGTTATTGGATGTTGGTTGGAGTAATCATGATTTTTATTCAAATTCTTATAGGTGGGGTTACAAGGTTAACTGGATCTGGTCTGTCTATTACCAAGTGGGAAATCGTTACAGGTTCCATACCTCCTATAAATGAAGAACAGTGGCTTTATGAATTTGATCTTTATAAGGCAACGCCCCAATATAAAATGATAAATGAAGGAATGGAATTAAGCGATTTTAAGTTTATCTATTTCTGGGAATATTTTCACAGATTATGGGCCCGTATTATGGGTTTGGTGTTTTTAATACCGTTTATATATTTTTTAGCAAAAGGTCAGTTACATAAACTTTTAAAAAGGAGATTACTTATAGTTTTATCGTTAGCTGCTTTAGTAGCGAGTTTTGGTTGGATCATGGTTGCCTCAGGGTTAATCGAAAGACCATGGGTAAACGCCTACAAACTCGCTACTCATTTATCTTTAGCTGTTATCACTCTCATATACTTATTTTGGGTGTACTTTAAGGAATTTTATACTGGTAAAATTTTTGTAAGTAAATCTTTTTTTTGGGGACTTTTAGTTCCTATTGGTGTTTTACTTTTCGTTCAACTCTATCTTGGTGGTATCATGTCGGGGGTAAAAGCGGCTTTACTTTATCCTACTTGGCCTGACCTTCATGGGGAATTATTACCTTCTATTCTTTTTGATAAAAATAATTGGATGGTTTCCAATTTTGTGAATTATGATAAGAGTATATTTTTTTCTGCATTTATTCAGGTACTGCATAGAATGAATGGGTATGTGATATTCCTTTTAGGTATAGCTTTTATTATTAGTGTTTTTAGAAATAAAGCATATTCTAATTTAAGAATTAAAAGTTTTTTATGGTTTGTGGTGCTTTTGATTCAAATTTTTCTTGGTGTTGCTGTATTGGTTAACAGCATTGGAATTATTCCTGTTGGAATTGGTGTATTACATCAAGTAGTTGGAATTTTATTAATTTTTATTTTCTTTTCCATTTATTTTTCTGCTTTTATAAAAAATGGAAATTAAAATACTTGGTATAAATGACCCTTTTCCTCCTATTTATGAAGCTGATTCTGATGGGCTGTTAGCTATCGGGGCAGATTTATCTCCTAATAGACTGATTAGGGCTTATAAACTCGGTATCTTCCCATGGTTTTCTGAGTATGATCCTATTCTTTGGTATAGTCCGGATCCGAGGTTTGTTCTTTTTCCAAAGGACTTAATTATTAGGAAGAGTATGCGGACTTACTTTAATAGTGATAAATTAAGGGTGTCCTATGATTATAATTTCAATGAGGTTATAAGAATGTGTGCATCTATAAATCGAAGAGGACAAATTGGAACGTGGATTACTGAAGATATGATTTCAGCCTATAATAAATTGCATAAATTGGGATATGCTCACTCCGTGGAAGTATGGAAAGAAAACAAAATTGTTGGTGGCCTTTACGGAATTTCCATAGGTAAGATTTTTTTTGGAGAATCTATGTTTACCCTTATTCCTAATGCCAGTAAGTTTGGTTTTATTTCTTTAGTCCAAAAATTGGAAGATGAAAATTATTATTTAGTGGATTGCCAACAAAAAACTAAACATTTGGTTTCTTTAGGTGCAATGGGTATTTCAAGATCAGAATTTAAAATGTATTTAGATTTGAATGCTAAAAACCGAGATATCTGTAGTTTTTGGAAATTATAAAAAAATGAATAATATGATTACTGTTGGTGAAAATATTCCTCCTTTTAAACTTCAAAATCAAGACGAGGTTGTTGTAAATAGTAGTGATTTAAAAGGCAAAAAGTTAATTTTATTTTTTTATCCGAAAGATGATACCCCAGGTTGTACTGCTGAGGCATGTAGTCTAAGGGATGGTTTTGCCGAATTATCCAAACTAGGTTATACTCTTTACGGTATTAGTCCTGATATGCCTACTAAGCACAAGAAATTTAAAGATAAATATGGGTTACCTTTTGACCTATTAGCGGATTTCAATCATGAAATGATGAGTGATTTTGGAGTTTGGGGTGAGAAAAGTATGTATGGAAAAAAATATATGGGTGTGCTCAGAACGACGGTAGTGTGTAATGAACTCGGGGTTGTTACACATGTAATTTCTAAAGTTAAAACCAAGGATCATTCCAATCAACTATTAGAATTATTACAATAGGACTTATTACTTAGAAAGGCAAATCATCATCTTGGTCATCATAATTCGCAGGTTCGTCTGCAGCAGTTGGAAATTGGTCCACACTGTCTGTTTCTGACTCCGCTTTTTGTATTTTCCATGCATTAAGATTGGTAAAATATTTTCCATTCCATTCTCTGCCCCTTAAGTCAAAACTTACTTTTATTTTTTGTCCCTCCGATATAGGGTCTAGTAAAGAGCATCTATCTTGAACCAGTTGAAATTTGATTAACTGAGGATAATTTCCATCTTGTATTTCAAGTATCATTTCTCTAGCTTGAAAAGTATCAGTTTTATTCTCAGTTTCAAATTTCTTATGTAATACTCCTTCTATTTCAAATGACATAAAATTTATTTTTGTACGTAAACTACATATTTATCCTCAAAATAAGGTTCTTTTATTGTTGATGTTATTTTTTGGGTTTCTACATAAATTCCTTTAGGTAAGCTCTTTATTTCTGCTTGTAAATTTCCTCCTTTCAAACATATTAGGCCATTTGGATAACTATTTCTGTGTACAGTGGTATTGATTAAATTATTACTCAGTTGCCATAAATTGGGGAGATTAGTTACTGCACGACTGATTATAAATTGATAGCTTGATTGAAGGTCTTCTGCCCTCATGTGAGTAATTTTTACATTCTTTAATTTCAAGGTTGACCTTATTTCCTCAACTATTTCTAATTTCTTTTTTCTCGCGTCAATCAAATGAAAGGTACATTTTGGTTTTAATATGGCTATTGGTAACCCAGGTAATCCACCTCCTGTTCCTAAATCTAGTATGGTGGTAAATGGTTTGAAATCAAACCATTTTAAAATGGTGAGGGAGTGTAAAATATGGTGCTCGTAGACGTTGTCAATATCTTTTCTTGATATTACATTTACCTTTTGGTTATATTGTACTAATAATCGGCCTAGTTGCTCTAATTGTAAACATTCGTTCTCCGTTAGTTTTGGAAAATATTTTTTAATTTTCTTCATCAACCTCTATATAGTCTATAAACTCATCATCTTGTGACTTCTCTTTCTTAGTATGTTTTGACTTTACTGGTCCTTTAATTAGACTTGTTGGGCCGATAAAGTATTTATATACTACATAAATGACTAATAAGGTCAGTATAAATTTCAATTCGAGCTGTTTTTATTTATTACAAATTTAAAGGAAAATTTAGTTTTATAAGGATGGCTGTATTTTTATATTTTTGAGATGTTTTTTCATATACAATATAATTACTATGAATTTAGGGAAATGGGTGGAATCAATCGCTGGTTGGATGGTTTTTTTAGTAGCTTTTACTGTTTATTTTTTCTCTGCGGAAAGAACAGGGAGTTTGTGGGATTGTGGTGAATTTATTTTAGGTGCTTTCAAACTTCAGGTGGTACACCCTCCAGGGGCCCCATTATTTTTAATAATTGGTCGGATTTTTACCGTTTTCGGGAGCTTTTTTTCTGATAATCCTGAAGATATTGCTTTTAGTGTTAATCTTTTGTCCGGTGTTTCTAGTGCTTTTGCTGCTATGTTCATTGCAAAATCTACTTTTTTACTGGGTAAGCACATGTTAGATCTAAAAGGTAATAAACCTAGCGATTCTGAGAATTTAGTTTTATTTTTTGCAGCGCTTATTGCTGGTTTATCGACTGCATTTGCCAGTGCAATTTGGTTTTCTGCAGTTGAAGGAGAAGTATATGCGCTAAGTACTTTTTTTACTGCAACTACCCTTTGGGCTATAATTAAATGGTATACCTTTCCCGATGATGATATTGATGACAGGTGGTTATTATTTGCGGTTTATTTAGGTGGTCTTTCTATAGGGGTTCACTTACTTTCCTTGTTGACCTTTCCTGCATTAGCACTCTTTTACTATTTCAAGAAATTTCCTAATCCTGATATAAAAGGTGTAGTATTAGCTATCATTAGTGGCTTGGGTATTATAGTATTTGTTCAAAGTTTCATTATTGTTGGTTTACCCAAGTTATGGGCTAGTTTGGACTTATTTATGGTCAACAAATTAGGGTTTGGGTTTCATACGGGTTTAATTCCTACATTTCTATATCTTCTTTTATGTTTTACTATACCTGTTCTACTCCTTAAAGGTAAGTTGAAAAGCAGTTGGCCCCTTTATGCACTGGGTCTTATAACGCTTATTTTTTCTTTTATAGCTCCTGGCGTTGATGGGGATGGGATAATAAATAGGTTGCTAATTTCGGCAATATTTTTTGTCGCGGGGTATTACAAGGATTATATTATTGGGAAAAGGAATATTTTTGAATTACTTCTTGTCGGGAGTTTTTTAATAATAATTGGATTTTCTACTGTTGGTGTAGTTGTTATTCGCGCAAATGCAGCACCTCCAATTAACATGAACTCACCTACTGACGCGATGAGATTAATTCCATATTTAAACAGAGAACAATATGGTGAGCGTGCACTTTTAAAAGGTCCTCATTTTGATGCTAGGCCGAAGAGTATTGAAACTAAAGATCGTTATGGAAGAGTTGGCAACAGGTATGAGATAGTGGATCAGAAAGTCTCCTATAGTTTTGATGAGAATGATGAAATGTTATTTCCTCGTATGGGAGATTACTCTCAAAATAGAAATGGGTTGTACAAAAGATGGTTGGGTTTGAATCCCGATAATGCCTTACCTCCAGGAAGGCCTAATATGTTAGATAATATTTCCTTTTTATTTAATTATCAGATCGGATGGATGTATTGGAGGTATTTTATGTGGAATTTTGCTGGTCGTCAGAATGGGGACCAAGGTTTTTTCCCATGGGACAAATCTAGTGGCCATTGGTTGAGTGGAATTCCCTTTATTGATGAATGGAGGTTAGATGACCAAACTTATTTACCGTTAAGTGAGAAGAATAATAAGGCTAGAAATAGATATTATATGTTACCTTTTTTATTTGGTATCATAGGTTTGTTCTTCCATTTCAAAAATCGAAGCAAAGATGCTTTCGCTTTGTTTTCCATGTTTATTATCACAGGAATAGGAATTATCATATATTCTAATCAGCCTCCTAATGAGCCTAGAGAAAGAGATTATGTTCTTGCTGGTTCCTTTTTTACTTATGCTATTTGGATTGGCTTAGCTGTTATTGCTTTATTTAAATCGATTAGTAGTAAAATATTGATTAATAAAAATCTAGCGGCTTTTTCCTCTGGTTTTTTGATTCTTATAGCACCAGTTTTAATGGGTTTTGAAAATTTTGATGACCACTCGAGGCGTTATTTAAGTGGGAGTAGAGATTATGCGAATAATTTCTTAGAATCTTGCGATCCTAATGCCATTATTTTTACTTACGGTGATAATGATACTTATCCATTATGGTATGCTCAAGAAGTGGAGGGGATACGTACAGATGTCAGGGTGGTTAATCTAAGTTTAATTACTGTGGATTGGTATATTAATCTACTGAGAAGAAAAATTAATGATTCCCCTGCTATTAAAATGTCATTATCTGAAGAAAGTATTAGAGGAAAAAAGCGAAATCAAGTTTTGTATTTTAATCCCACTAATGAGGATCGGTTAATGGATGCGAGAGATCTACTCAGATTTATTGGTGAAGACCATCCTGTACCCCTAGCAAATGGTGATAATACAGAGAGTTACATGCCTAGCCGAGAAGTCTTTATCAGTTTAGATATTGAAAAGATGAGGAAAAATGGGTTATTAAATGATGGGGATACTAATATAGAGAATAGGCTGCCTCTTAATTTTTCCAATAAAACCTCTATCATTAAAGATGAATTGGCCGTTCTCGATATTATTGCTTCAAATATTAACGAAAGACCTATTTATTTCGCGGTGACTACAAGACAAGATAAACTACTTGGGTTAAGGGATTTTATGCAATTAGAAGGTTTGGGTTTGAGGCTATATCCTTCTCGCGGTTTATCTGAATCTTCCTATGGAATAATAGGAAATGGCAATGTAGCTAGTTATAAAATATATGATAGAGTTATTAATAAATTTAAATGGGGTGGTTTTGATTCTAGAGAATTATTTGTAGATGATAGTTTTGGTCCAAGTATTCAATCCCATCAGCTAATCATCCGGAGGGCTGCCTTCGATCTTATCAAAAAGGGAGAAAATCAAATGGCCGTCGATTTGATAGATCAATACTTTAACGGTTTTCCAGCTTTTAACTTCCCTTATGATTATAGGGCTTACTATATGATTGAAGGTTATATTGCGGCTGGAGCTTATGATAAGGCAAAAGAACATTTAGAGATTTTAGCTAACGAAATATATCAAAGGCTCAATTTTTACAGTTCTTTAAAGCAAGAAACAATTAGAACCAGTTATGAAAATGAGTATCAATTAAGCTATAGGATTATGGAAGACATGATTAATGTGGTGCAACAAAATGGCGATACTGAATTTTCAGAACGCATCGAAAAGTTATTTAGTAATTTCAGAGGAAGTTCAATTAATAATTAAATGAAAATTGCAATTGGTGGAGATCATGCTGGTTTTGTTTACAAGGGGAAATTAATCGATTTTATTAAAAATGATCTTTTTCACACCGTTCAGGATTTCGGGCCTTTTTCAAAAGAATCTGTGGATTATCCAGATTTTGTGCATCCTCTTTGTACGGAAGTGGTCAAAGGGAATTTTGACTTAGGGATAGTAATCTGCGGTAGTGGCAATGGAGTGGCTATAGCTTCTAATAAGCATTGTCATATAAGGGCTGCAGTTTGTTTTAATTCTGAAACTGCTCAACTAGCGAGGAACCATAATAATGCAAATGTCTGTGCTATTCCGGCACGGTTCTTAACTTATGAAGAAGCTAAAAGTATCGTTGATATTTTTATAAAGAGCGAATTCGAAGGTGGGAGACATGGGACAAGGGTAGATAAAATCTCTAAATTTTAAGTGAGTGAAAGACCAGCTCTACCCCCCGATGAACCGGCCCCACTCACTATCAAACACTAATATAAGTGTCTGTTTCTTTCGAAAAGATTTAGTGGTGTTTCAGTATCATAGCTTAATGCAAAGTTAAGTTTTGTATTATAAAAAAACAATATATGTTTAAAATATATTGTAATTAATTTCTATATAATATGTCAAATTGTCAGTTTCTATGTGCTGGCATATATTTTGATTTACTTCTAAAAAAAAGCGATGATGGAAAAAGGTAATATTTCAGTTCAAACGGAGAATATTTTTCCGATTATTAAGAGGTTTCTCTATTCTGATCAAGAAATTTTTCTTAGAGAACTTATTAGTAATGCAGTTGATGCATCTACTAAGTTAAAAGCACTTTCTAATAAAGGATTGTACGGTGGAGATGTTAGTGATTTGTTTATTGAAATAATGGTTAATAAGAAGAAAAAAACCATTACTATTTCTGATAAAGGCTTAGGTTTAACTAGTGATGAGGCTAAAAAGTATTTAAATCAAGTTGCTTTTAGTAGTGCAAGCGAATTTTTAGAAAATTTTAAAGAGGATTCTGCTGGTATAATTGGTCATTTTGGATTGGGATTTTATTCAGCCTTTATGGTTGCTGATAAAGTCGAAGTAGATTCTCTTTCATATCAAGCGGATAGCGAAGCTATACTTTGGAGTTGTGAGGGACAACCAGAATTTACTCTTAAGAAAGGGAAAAGAAAGGTTGTTGGGACAGAGGTCATATTGCATATTAATGAAGAGGGTAAAGAATTTCTTGAGGAAAGTAAAATTCAAGAATTACTGGATAAGTACTGTAGATTTCTTCCAGTTGCAATCAAATTTGGGACTAAGGAAGTTGAAATACCTGATGAAAAAAATAAGGATGGAAAGGATAAGAAGGCTGTAGTCGATAATATCATTAATAATACTCATCCTTTATGGAAAAAAAGCCCTTCTGATTTAAGTGATGAAGATTATAAGGATTTTTATAAGGAGCTTTATCCATTTTCAGATGCGCCAATGTTTTGGATTCATTTGAATATTGACTATCCTTTCAATTTAACAGGTGTTTTATATTTTCCAAAGCTCAAATCAAATTTGGAAATAGAAAAAAATAAAATTCAGCTTTACTCTAATCAGGTTTTTGTCACAGATGACGTAAAGGAAATTGTTCCTGAATTTTTGATGCTTTTGCATGGGGTGATTGATTCTCCTGATATTCCGCTTAATGTTAGTAGGAGTTATTTACAAGGTGATTCTAACGTTAAAAAGATTAGCTCCTATATCACCAAGAAGGTAGCTGAAAAATTAAATGAGCTTTTCAAAACTGATCGAGTTAATTATGAGCTTAAATGGAAAGACTTAAGTCCTTTTGTTAAATATGGTACTGTATCTGATGAAAAATTTGCTGAAAAGGCAAATAAGTTTCTCTTACTTCAGAATACGGAAGATTCTTTTTTTACTTTAGATGAATATGAAGAAAAAATTAGGGATATACAGACTGATAAGCACGGGAAAATAGTTCATTTATATACCAATAATAAAGAGGAACATCATAGTTATATCGCAGCTTGTAAATCCTTAGGGTATGATGTCCTTATAATGGACAATGTGTTGGACAACCACTTTATGCAACATATTGAATATAAGGGAGATAAAAAGGTTTTTGTGAGAGTCGATTCTGATTCCCCTGATAATCTTGTTCAAAAGGATGTGAATACGGAACTAGTATTAAGTGAAAAGGAAAAGGATGGACTGGTTGAGTTTATTAAGAAGCAAAGTTTTATAGAAGGGGCACAAATTGAGGTTAAAGCTCTTTCTAGTGATAGCTCCCCGTTATTAATTACTAAGCCAGAATTTATGAGAAGGATGAAAGAAATGCAGAGTCTTCAAGGTATGGGGCTTGATAATTTCCCGGAGTCTTATCAATTAATAGTTAATGGCAATCATCAAATAGTATTGGAGAAGATAGTTAAAGAAAAGGATGAAAATATTAAACTAAGTAATCTAAAGTATTTGGTGCAACTAGCAAAACTAAACCAGAACATGTTAAAAGGCGAAGAGTTGGTTGAATTCAGTAAAAAAGCCCTTGAAATGCTTTAAATCCATTTTAATGATTCTAGTATATGCTCCAGGTACATAATAAGTTCTCTTTTATCTTGACCTGGAGCATAAACAAAACCGTCTAGAAATAGGAGTTCTCCTCGTTGTTCATTTAATACGAAATAACTTATATAAGGGCCTCCCATATAATCATTTTCCATTTCCCAAATACCTCTGTTTTCAATTGTATATTTGTTATCAATGGTTCTTTTGTACGAAAATATGGGTAAGTCCTTATCATTTGTTTTCATAAAAGATCCTTCTATCTGGGATGAGATATATTTTCTTCCAATTTCATTTCGTTGAATTTTAAGTCCGGTTTTTGTCAATTGTTGTTGTTTTAGATAAGGAATTTTTCTTATCAAAATGTTGCTGCTTATATTTTCTGTTTCTTTTCTAAGCCAAAAAGTATTTCCATCCCGCATGGATATGGCGTATTCCTTAGGGATTTTTAGATATACCGAAAGTGTATTTTGTAATTCCTTTATAATATTTTCGTCCACTCCTTGTTGGTATACGTTTCCATCTAATTTGTATTTATCTGCTTGGTAAATCCTTTTTTGTATGGTGTTAAAATCTTTCTTGATATTGTATATCAAATGCTCTTGGTTGTTGGCAAATTGATAAATAATCAATTGGCCTTTAGCCCATTTGTCTTTGCCTACTATTGAATTTATATTGGTTTTTTTGGTATGATTAAGTTTATCTAAATCTTCTTGGACTAATTTTGTAGTTCTATCATTGGTATCTGATAAATCGGCGAGGATGAGATAGTTCCTCAACTCTTTGCGCATGGGTTCAGAGTCCAATTGTTCTGCGGTAAAATGTCTGAGATCGAAGATGGGTTCGGGTTGCGGCAAAATAGGGAAAGCTGAAGAATAATAATGTCTTAAAGAATCCCCTACAGGACCTTCCCATATTTGCTTAGATGATACGATCACGATTTCATTTAAAGAACCGAATGCTGTTGGTATTGGCTTGAAATTCGATATTGAATTCTGGGTGCAAGACGTCAATAAGAAAGCAATGGTATACAGTAATAATTTTTTCATCGTAATATTTATGATGCTTGAATTGTATATAGTGGTGTTTATAGAAGTGTTTCTATAATATTGTTTTCGGTTACTCCATCTGCTTCAGCACGAAAATTTCTCACTATTCTATGACGTAAAACAAATGGGGCTATTTTCTGAACATCTTCTATATCAGGAGAAAATTTTCCATTTATGGCCGCATGGCATTTGGCTCCTAAGGCTAAATATTGGGATGCCCTAGGGCCAGCCCCCCATGATATGTATTGGTTGATATTACTTGGAGCCCCAGGCTTTCCTGGCCGTGTTTTTGCAACTATACTAACAGCATATTTCACTACATTTTCTGCTATGGGAATTTTTCTGATAATATTCTGATAATCCAAAATTTTTTGTTTATCTACAATTTTATTCAATCTATGATTGAAATTTCCAGTAGTGGTTTTTACAACTTCTAGTTCTTCTTCATAGCTGGGGTAATCCAGGGGAATGGTATACATAAATCTGTCTAATTGAGCTTCTGGTAAAGGGTAGGTCCCTTCTTGTTCTATCGGGTTTTGCGTGGCTAGTACGAAAAAGGGATGAGGCAGGCTGTATTTTACTCCTGATACGGTGACTGATTTTTCCTGCATGGCCTCTAAGAGTGCTGCTTGCGTTTTTGGGGGAGTTCTATTAATTTCATCTGCTAATACGATATTGGAAAAAATGGGACCTTTGTTATAGATAAATTCTCTATCTCTGTTAATTAGCTCCGAACCAATGATATCAGAAGGCATAAGATCTGGAGTGAATTGGATTCTTTTAAATTCCATTTCCATAACTTCTGCAATAGTACTAATCAATAGTGTTTTGGCTAAGCCAGGTACACCTAATAATAAACTATGGCCATTACTTAAAATTGCCATTAATACCATTTTGACTGCATTTTCTTGCCCTACTATTACTTTACCTATTTCCTCTTTTAGAGAGATATAACTTTTCGTCAATTCCTCTATTGATTTTACATCTTCATTCGTGGTGGTCATAAACTATATTTTTCTCAAATTTACATTTATTAATGTTTCCAAAAAATTGGATTAATGTCTGATGTTGTTTCTATTATTGTTACTGTTTTTAATGAGGAGGAAAATGTTGCGCCACTTATTCGTTCGATTAGAAATTCTATGGCTGATTTTGATTATGAAATCATTTTTGTCGATGATGGCAGCACTGATCGGACCCTCATAAATATTTTAGAAAATAGGGAAGAAGATTTAATTGTTCTGGAATTTTCAAAAAATTTTGGTCAAAGTTTAGCCTTAATGGCTGGTATTCATCAAGCAAAAGGAAATATATTGGTTACTCTAGATGGTGATCTTCAGAATGACCCATCTGACATACCTGTTTTGATTGAGAAACTAAAGTTTAGTCAATGTGATATGGTTATAGGTAACCGCAGAAATAGGAAAGATGGTTGGTTGTTTAGGAAGTTTCCTAGTTTGATTGCTAATTTTATTATTCGAAATTTATCTGGTGTTCGCCTTAAAGATTATGGGTGTGCGTTAAAAGCATTCTCTCAAGAATTAGGGATAAGTTTAGGCTTATATGGAGAACTCCATAGGTTTATTCCGGTTTTAGCTGTTCTTGAGGGCGCAAGAATTGTACAAGTCGACGTTAAGCATCATCATAGATTGCATGGTAAATCAAAATATGGTTTATCGAGAACTTTCAGGGTAGTTAGTGATCTTATTCTCATGCTTTTCTATAAAAAATATAGTCAAAAGCCGATGCATCTTTTTGGGACAACTGGTTTACTCTTACTACTTTTTGGTTCTATAACTAACCTCTATTTATTGTTTATAAAGATTCAGGGCAATGATATTTGGGGCAAACCATTACTAATACTTGGTTTGTTGTTAGTTATCAGTGGTTTTCAATTTCTTACTATAGGAATTATTGTTGAAATTCAAATGAGAACATATTTTGAATCTCAAGACAAAAAGCCTTATAAGATAAGAAATATATATGATTAAGTTATTGGAATTAATAATTCTTCTTTGTTGTAATCTCCCTTATTCAATTTCCCAGAAATAGAAGAAAACGCGCTAATCGTTTCATCTATATCTTTAAAAGTGTGTATAGCTGTTGGTATTAGTCTTAGCAATATCATACCTTTTGGTATTACTGGGTAGATAACGATAGAGCAAAAAATATTGTGGTTTTCCCTTAAATCTTGAACTAAGTTAATTGCCTCCATAGTATTACCTTTCATAAATACTGGGGTTACACAACTAGAAGTGTTTCCTAGATCAAATCCTTCTTGTTTGAGACCTCTTTGAAGCCTGTGTACATTTGACCATAACGTATTTTTAAGTGATGGGTCGTTCTTTAACAATTCCAACCTTTTAGTATTTCCTATTACTAGAGCCATAGGCAAAGACTTGGCAAATATTTGAGATCTTGTATTGTACCTTAAGTATGTAATAATTTCTTTATCACCGGCTACAAAAGCCCCTATACTCGCCATGGATTTAGCGAAAGTACTAAAGTATAGATCTATTTTATCCTGAACGCCCTGTTCCTCCCCTGCCCCTGCTCCTGTCTTGCCTAATGTCCCAAAGCCGTGTGCATCATCAACTAATAACCTAAATTGGTGCTTATCTTTGTAGGCTGCAATTTCTTTTAATATGCCTTGTTCTCCCCTCATTCCAAATACACCTTCCGTAATAACTAATATTCCTCCTCCAGATTCTTCAGCGAATCTTTCTGCTTTTCTGAGTTGTTTGTCAAAACTCTCTATATCATTATGCTCAAAAGGAACCCTCTTGCCTAAATGCATTCTGATTCCGTCGTATATGCATGCATGGCAATCTTTGTCGTATAGGACAACATCTTTTCTGTCTAGTAAACTGTCTATGACTGATAAAATTCCTTGGTATCCAAAGTTGAGCAGCATTGCATCTTCTTTTCCCACAAAAGAGGATAATTCTTTTTCCAGGTGAATATGAGCGGCCGTTTCACCCGACATCATCCTTGATCCCATTGGATAAGCTAGGCCATACCTTTTTGCCGCTTCGGCATCTACTTGTTTAACTTCAGGGTGTTCTGCTAGTCCTAGATAATTATTAATGCTCCATACTATTTTTTCTTTTCCTCTAAACACCATTCTGCTACTAATTTTACCTTCAAGTTGGGGAAAGGTAAAGTAGCCATGAGCCATTGACTCGTATTTACCCAATGGTCCCTTATCATTGTGAAATTTTTGAAATAAATCGTTCATTTTACCAGGTTTTGGTTAGTTGTTTATTGGTTATCCATTTACTCCAGCTACGGTTGAATGTGTGGATCGTATCTGTAAGTTCATTCTCATGATACAAAGGTAATCCTCTATTTGCCCATTCAAAAATACTTCCATATAAATTATTTGTGTTTTTATATCCTAATTTTTGTATAAAATTGGCCATTTTTTCGCTCCTGTAGCCGATTGAACAGAAAACTATGATTGGGGTATTTTTTGGGTACTTTTTTAGAGTATTTTTTGCCGAGGTTTTCGTAGGAAGGTTTACGGCGCCTTCTATTGTGCTAATGGAAAATTCATTTTCGCTACGACAATCAATCAGCAAGTAATTGATATCATTGTTTATTTCATCTATGGTTATTGTTGGCACATTGAATCGGAGATAAGTCTGTGTCATTTTATCAAAATCACTATCTAGTTTATCAAACCTATCTGGTATTTTTTTTTGACAAGAGAGAAGGAGTAGAGGGGTTAGTATGGATATAGTTTTCCTAATTTTAGCTATTTCTTTCGGGTCCCATGCCAATTTCATCATAAATTATTTGTTGATTTTTACAAAGTGGCTTAAGTTCTAGATCAATGAAGGATTGAATTTGATCTGTATTTATTTTGGGGTATTGAATGTGAATATTAGGCCCCGCATCCATGGTAAATGTTATTGGTAAATTTGTATTTCTTTTGAATTTACTTATGAGTTCTATGCATCGGATTGTATTGGGTTTCATTAAAATATAGCCGGGATCTGATGTCATCATAAGTGCGTGTAAGGTGAGTGCTTCGTTTTCTAAAATTTTTGAATAGGTTTCAAAGTCTCCATTTTTTAAGGCTGGTATAATGCTTTCTAGATTGTCGTTTGCTTGTTTATATCTGGTTGTTGCAAAAGGGTTTGTTGACATAATTAGGTGTCCCTGAGAGCTTGATACTTTTTTTTGTTCATCGTTAATTATAAGAATGGTGTTTTGTAATGTTTTGAATAGAGGATGTAAATGATTCGTGTAATCAATGGCATAAAGATTTGATGTATACGGCACTAAATTGGTTTCACCCCACAATGCCGCTGTGGGATAGATGGATCGGGAAGCGCTACCTGATCCTATTCTTGCAATGTTGGAAATCTTATGTAAATCTCCGTCTGTTTGTATATTATTTTGAATACTATAAAAACATAGAGCTAATGCGCTAAACGCTGATGCAGAAGATGCTATTCCAGTGGAATGAGGGAAAGTATTTCTTGTGTTTATTTCCAAGTCATATAATTGAATAAAGGGTAGGCTATCCTTTATTTTGTTCAGGTACTCTTTTATCCTTTTTTCAAAGGTTAAATTCTCTGTTTTGTCGTATATAACTTTTAAAGATGGTTTTTGTGATCTAGTTCTTTTATATTTTATTCTAGTTATGGTTTTTGAGTGCTTTAATGTGAAGCTAAGTGATGGATTTAATGGTACTTGTTCTTTGGTTTTACCCCAGTATTTTATTGCGGCTATATTAGATGGACTGGTCCATTCTATATAGCCTTCATTTTGGTTGTCTTTCATAAACTATTGATTATCAATATTTTGTATTTTATTGTTGCGTTGCATTGGGTTCATGATGCTTCTTTTATTTTTGAATATTTCAAATGAATTATTAGTTACTTTAGAAGGATAAAAATTATTTGATTTATCTATATCAGAAGTTTCTAAAAAGGGATCTAATACAATTTGTTTTACTTTTTGATTGAAATGGAAAACTTTATTAATTAAGTTATTATTTAATCTCCAAATTTCTGCGGGTATTCTTTTTACAATTTCTTCTCCGTTCTCTAATGTAAATTGTAAAATTATTGGCATCACTGTACCTCCAATATTAGCAACTTGTACTTCGTAGTAAAAGTGTGGCTTTGCCAAAAAATCTTTCTCTTCGGGAGTTAATCTGCTAATAATTTCTGAATTATCTAATTCATCTAATTTGTCGAAATCGTAGGAGTTATAATTGGTATAAAAATCTCTTAGTGTCGTATCGATTTCGTCTTGTGTTTGTTCAATTTGCATTAAATTTCTGGTGTTGCCTATATATGATGTTTCAGCTTTTTTCTTTGCTTTCTCTTTTTCTTTATTTAAATCTAATGTCTTAAACTCGTATTCTTTGACGGATTGTATAGAAAGGTCAACAGGCTCTGTAGTAAAAAACCAACCTCTCCAAAACCAGTCCAAATCTACTGCAGTAGCGTCTTCCATTGTCCTAAAGAAATCTGCCGGTGATGGGTGTTTAAATTTCCATCTATTGGCATAAATTTTAAATGCAAAGTCGAAATTGTCTCGACCCAATATGGTTTCTCTTAAAATATTTAATGCGGTTGCTGGTTTACCATAAGCATTATTACCTAGTTGCCAAACGCTCTCGGAATTGCTCATAATTGGGCTCATTCTTTCGGGGTTACTAGCCATATAATTGATTATATTTTCTGCTGGTCCCCTTCTTGATGGGTAGTTTCTTTCCCATTGTTGTTCTGCTAGGTACTGAAGAAAAGAGTTCAGGCCTTCGTCCATCCAAGTCCACTGTCTTTCATCTGAATTTACAATCATAGGAAAATAATTATGGCCTACTTCATGTATTATGACCGAGATCATACCATATTTTGTTCTTTCCGAATAGGTGCCGTCTTTTTCTGGTCTTCCTCCGTTGAAACAGATCATAGGATATTCCATACCAATTTTGTCCGTGTGTATAGACCAGGCTACTGGGTATGGATAACTAAATGTATAATGACTATACCATTTCAAAGTATGTGCGACTGCTTTAGTTGAATATTTCTCCCAAAGTGGATTTCCTTCTTTTGGGTACATAGACATCGCCATTACATTTTTTCCATTGGGCTGCTTAACGGCCATTGCATCCCATATAAATTTTCTTGATGATGCAAATGCAAAGTCCCTTACATTTTGGGCATGGTAATGCCATGTTTTTGTTTGCTTCTCTTTTGTTTTTTCTCTTTGTTTTGCTTCTTCCTCTGTGGCTATTAGAACTGGATGGTCAAAAGAACTCTCTGCTAATTTTAATCTTTCCAATTGTTTTTTAGACAAAACTTTTTCAGGGTTTTTTAAGACTCCTGTGGCCGATAGTATATGGTCTGCTGGTACGGTAATATTTACCTCATAATCTCCGAATGGCAAGGTGAACTCTCCTTTTCCTAAAAACTGTTTGTTTTGCCATCCTTCATTATCAATATATACCGCCATTCTTGGGAAGAATTGTGCAATTGTAAATATATAATTGTCTTCTTGTGGGAAATATTCATATCCTGACCTTCCACCATCCTCTAATCTATCATTTATATTATACCACCAATCTATGTTTATATCAATGGTATTGCCTTTTGTTAAGGGTTGTGCTAGGTTGAGTCTCATCATCGTTTTTACGATAGTGAAACTATAAGGCTTCCCAGAGTTATCCTTTACGTTTTCAATATTAAATCCCCCATTAAATGTTGGTTCTAGTTTTGTTAATTCCTTTATAGACATCTCCTCCCTAATGGTGGTGTTAGCTGTTTGGTAGGTGTCAGAATTTTTTTCTCTAATATTTTGGTCTAATTGAATCCATAAATATTCTAGAGGGTCTGGGGAGTTATTGGTATAAGTAATTTTTTCACTTCCTGTTATTGTTTGACTTTCCTCGTTTAATGTTATTGAGATGGAATAATCAGCCTTCTGTTGCCAATATCCCTGGCCCGGTTGGCCTGATGCAGTTCTGTAATAATTGGGGGTTGGCAGTAGATAGTCTAACTGTTGGAATTTATTAGGTGCTGTTTGCGATATCCCAAATTGAGCTATTAAAAGGAAAGTTATTAATAGTATTTTGTCACTGTGTTTCACGTGAAACATGTTTGATGAGGTAATGCTTAAAATCTTCATATTTATTGGATTGTTCAATTGTGTTTTCTTTTTTATTTTCTGATAATTTAATTCTTTGAGGCAATTTAATTTCTGCCGAGGGCAAAGTATCTTTAATTACATTAGTAAATTTTCCATAATGTGCAGTTCCTAATACAATATATTTGTTTTGGGATTTGTCGTTCTTTTTATCTAGGGCGTATTTAATGCCAGTAGCACTATGGGGATCTAAAATATAACCAGTTTCATTATACACCCTTTTAATAGTCTGTTTTATTTCAACATCTGTTGTCATTTTTGCGGTAATAGATTCTTTTATGTTGTTCCACGTGGAACCTTCATCATTCCCGCCAAATAAATCCTTTAATCTCTCAAAATTAGATGGTTGGCTTACATCCATTGCATTCGCAATTGTCTTTTTGGTTTCTTTTGGATCGAATTTACCTGTTTGTATATAATTTGGAATAGTTTCATTAGCATTGGTTGCTGCTATAAATGATTCTATAGGAGCTCCCATTTTTTTGGCTATTATACCTGCGGTTAAATTGCCTAAATTACCGCTAGGAACGACAAATTTGATATGATCTTTATCGGGTAATTGTTTGATGGCTTCGAAGTAATAAAATGCCTGGGGTATAAGTCGGGCAATATTTATGGAATTAGCTGAACTTAAACTTATTAATGATTCAAGTGATACATCTAAGAATGCCTGTTTCACTAATCTTTGGCAGTCATCGAAATCGCCTTTAATGGTAATTGCATATATATTATCGCCTAGGGTAGTTAATTGAGATTCTTGTACAGGACTTACCATGCCTTTAGGGTAAAGAATAATTACATTAATCCCAGGAGTTTTATGAAATCCAGCTGCTACAGCACCACCGGTATCCCCGGAAGTGGCAACTAGAATATTTAAATCTCTTTTATTTTGCTTATTAAAATACGACATGAGACCGGCCATGAATCTTGCTCCAAAGTCTTTAAATGCCATTGATGGCCCATGCCAGAGCTCTTGTATGTAAATGTTTTCGTACAGCTCCTGAAGCGGGGCGGGGAAGGTAATGGTGTTATCTATTATTTTTTGCAGAACTTCCGAAGGTATTTCTTCACCTATAAGTTCTTTAGCTATTTTGTATGCAATCTCTTTAAAAGAGAAAGAGGATAACTGGTCTAGCCAATTTGCGTCTAATTGTGGAATGTCTAAAGGCATAAATAAACCACCATCTTTTGACAGCCCTTTCATCACGGCTTCCCGTAGACTCACTATATCGTTTAAATTTTTTGTACTGTATAAATTCATTATAATATTTCTTTACAACCCTGGGAGTTAATCGGGCCTGTATAATCACTTGCTTTTAGACCTTTAGAAGAGTACAGATTAATTGCTAATTGAGCAAATTCTAATGCTATTTCTTTGGATGTAAATAGGGAAAAAATAGAGGGTCCTGCCCCACTAATACTGCAACAAATACTGTTTTTTTGGAATGCTATACGTTTAATATCTTCGAAGTGAGGGATAAGTTGAGCGCGTTGTGGTTCTATCCATTTATCGTGTAGACTGCGTTTCATTAATTGGTAATCTTTTAAGAACAAAGAGGATATAAATGCCGCCAAATTACCAGTTTGTTCTACTACAATAGGAAGAGCAACTTCTTTTTTTAAGATATCCCTAGCGTCTTTTGTGAGAATACTTACTTTAGGATGAATTACCGAAACGAAAATATCTTTGGGTACAGGAAGGCTAATGACATCTAAAGTTGAATTGTCACGGATTAGTTGAATACCGCCAAGTAATGATGGGGCTACATTATCGGCATGGAAGGCTCCATCTGCAATTTGTTCTCCCTCAACGGCAAACCTTAATAAGTCAATTTTCTCTAAAGGTTGGCCAAGTAAAATATTGATAGCAAAGACAGCGCCAGCAGCACTTGCTGCACTTGATCCTAAGCCACTACCAAAAGGCATTTTCTTGTGTATTTTTAGATAGATACCAGTAGAAGTTTCACCTAAAAACCTTAGTAATTGGTTCGCTGCGAAACCGGCAGTATTTTTTAATGGATCTTTAGGGAGCATACCATTGTCCCCAGTAATCTCTTGAATCAAAAGGCCTTTGCCTTCATGAAATCCAGCTTCAATTACATCTCCAGGGCCATCTATTGCTAGCCCAAGAATATCGTAACCAACAGCTAAATTGGCTACACTAGCAGGAGCAAAAACTTTTACAATTTTTGACATATTTATTTAAGAGTGTGACCAATAAATAAAATTTCAGAAAAAACTCCAGCAGCAGTTACTTCTGCTCCTGCGCCTGGACCTCTAACTACAAGAGGCCGCTCCCAATATCTTTCTGTGGTAAATACTATCATATTGTCGCTACCATCCAAATGGTAAAAAGGACTTTCTTTACCCACTTTTTCAAGTTTTACAGATGCCTTGCCATTTTCCAATTTTGCAATTACGCATAATTTTTTGTCCATAGCGCCATTTACCATTTGGGAAAAATTTTCATCTTCAAGAGGTAGTTGATCGAAAAAACTTTTAACATCTGGAGTATCAATTAAATAGGAGGGAAGAATAGGTTCGAAAGATATGTCATTCATTTCTAAAGGAAAACCAACTTCACGGGATAGGATTAATATTTTCCTCATCACATCCAACCCACCTAAATCCGCTCTTGGATCAGGTTCTGTATATCCTAAATCTAAAGCTTCTTTAACAATTTCGCTGAAAAATTTTCCTGGAGCTAATTTGTTGAAAATATAAGAAAGCGAACCAGAAAGGACGCCTTCTATCTTAATAATTTTATCGCCACTATCAATTAAATTTCTCAAGGTTGAAATTACAGGAAGACCAGCGCCAACATTGGTTTCATAACTAAATAAAACACCTCTTTTTCTGGCAGTTTCGTGAAGGTTTTTATAATTACTGTAATTAGAAGCATTTGCAATTTTATTAGGCGTAGAAATGGAAATACTATTTTCTAAAATATACAAATACTGAGATGCAACCTCTAAACTAGCCGTATTGTCAACAAAAATACTGTTGGGTAAATTAAGGTCATTCATTATTTTAACAAAATGCTCCATATTAGAGGGCGTTACTGATTGCTCCAAATCTTTCCTCCAATTGAGGAGGTCGATTCCATCCTCTTGGAAAAGCATCTTTTTACTATTGCTAATGCCTATTATTTTTAGTTCAATCCCCTTTTGAGCTTTAAGGTATTCTGATTGTTTAGCTATTTGAGTAATTAATGAATGGCCAATCAAGCCTACCCCAACTATAAAAAGATGCAGTTGATTTGATTCGGAAAGAAAGAATCCATCATGGAGGGCATTTAAAGCTTTAACCTCGTCCTTCTGAGATACCACAACAGAAATGTTTAGCTCAGAAGAACCTTGAGCAATAGCTATTACATTGATGCCATTTTTTCCCAAGGCGTTAAATAATCGTCCTGCGATTCCGGGCATGTACCGCATTTGTTCACCTATGATGGCTACTGTAGATAAGTTATTTTCTACTTTAATGGGATCGACTAAGTTGTTTTTTATTTCGTTTTTAAAAGTTTCGGCTAAAACTTCCTTGGCAAGTTTTGCATTTATAGGATCTATAGCAAAACTTATGGAATACTCAGAAGAACCCTGTGTTATTAAGATGACATTGATTCCTGCTTGTGCGAGTGAACTAAAAACCAAGCCTGCGATTCCCGGAACGCCAAATAAACCGCTACCCTGAATGGTGATTAACGCAATTTTCGATATGGATGAAATTCCTTTTACTTCCTTTTCCTGCTTTTGAGTATTATTAGAAATTCTTGTTCCAATAAAATTTGGATTAAAGGTATTCTTGATGTAGAGAGGAATTTTATTCACCATTACAGGGTGTAAAGTAGGAGGATAAATTACTTTAGCCCCAAAATGAGACATTTCAAGGGCCTCAGAATAAGACATTTCTAAAATGGTAAAAGCCTTTTTAACCTTTCTAGGGTCAGCTGTTAATACCCCATCAACATCCGTCCAAATTTCAAGTACTTCGGCTTCTAAACCAGCAGAAAGTAAAGAAGCCGTATAATCTGAACCCCCGCGTCCTAAAGTGGTAGTTAGGCCCCCCTTAGCCGAAGCAATAAAACCTGTAACTATATGAATGCCAGGGTTTTGTGAATAATACTCTTTGATTTTTTCATAAGTTAATTTTAAATCGACTTTGGCATTTCCAAAATTTTTATTGGTCTTTATTATTTGACGAGCATTCAAATATTTAGCAGGAAGACCATGTTGCTGTAAAACGTAACTTATAATGTAAGAAGAATTTCTTTCACCAAAACTTAACACATAATCCATTGTTCTTTTCGAAGCCTCCCTTACCAAAAATACCCCTGCTAATAAGTTTTTTAAAACCTCATGATTTTTGAATAGCTCGTCTTTAACCTCTTCTTTAAGAGGACCGGAAAGCAATTTCTCAATAGCGTCAAAATGACGTTTGCTGAAAGCTTCAAAAACATCTTGATAACTAGAATCTCCTTCCGAAGCAAGTTGGGCCATCTCAATAAGTGAATCAGTAACTCCTACAAACGCCGAAAAAACAACAGTAAACTTATCACCTCTTTCAAAATAGGACTTAAGAATGAAAACTATACTAAGAATCCTTTCTGGAGTTCCAACGGAGGAACCACCAAATTTCAATACTCTCATATCATTGTGTTAATTGTAAGGCTTTATCAGATACGGCCAAAACAAATGTAACATAGAAAAAAAAATTCAACGATAATGATTAATCAATATTTTTTAAAGAGCTCAAGTGCATCATTCTCGTGGGCTCTCATAATTGCTTTTTCTTGTTCAGTTTTATCCCCATAACCACATAGGTGTAAAATGCCGTGAGACATTACTCTTATTAATTCAATTTCAAAATCTAATTCTAAATCCAACGCATTTTCTTTTACCCTTTCTACACTTATGAAGATGTCAGCAGCCAGGTCGGGGAAAAGTTCGTACGGAAAGGTGATAATGTCAGTTAAAGTATCATGAGATAAATAAGAAACATTTAATTGGTATAAATAATTATCACTACAGAAAATGAAATTTATCTCCTTAAGATTACCTTGATGCATTTTAATTAATGCACAAATCCACTTTTTATAAGTTTTCTTTTTATTTGGTAAAAATTCAATATCCTCATTAAAAAATGAAATTCGATTTTCCATCAAATTTTAAATTCTAATGTGACGGTGCTTCCATTATTGCAATAACATACGCCATCGCATAATCTTTTCATGATATATACGCCACGACCTCCAATACAAAACAAGCGCTCTTCAGATGTGGGATCTGGAATTTCATGAACGTCAAAACCTTTACCTTGATCCGAGACAGATATAGAAATTTTATTTTTTTCTTCAATCAGGCTAATGCAAACTTTTTTACTAGAATCCTTTTTGTTCCCGTGAATGATAGCATTGCTTACTGCTTCTGTCAAACTGATTAGAACATTACCATATTGTTCTTCATCCAATCGGTATTGGGCCGCAATTTTTTTCACAAACCTTTCTAATTGGCAAAGTTCATTAGTGTTGGAAGAAAGTTCAAGCATTATATTCTTTTTGTTCAGATATTATTCAAATTTAGTGCCAATTCCATCGAGATAGTTTTCCAAAAGTTTTTTGTAAAAAGGTTCTAAACCCGGAGCAATTTTGCGAAAATCTTCAATTTCAGCTTTTCTTTTTTTAAGATATTCTTCCAAAGAAGGAGGTATAACTCGATCTACTTGGCCAGCTGTTTCTGATTTTCTCTCGTTTTCCCATTCCTGCTCTCTTTCTGCTTTCTCGTGATCTAATAACTTAGTTAGTATTTTTTCTTGTCTTTCGATCATTTCGTTGGTTAATTTTTTATTAACCAAATCAGTTTCTATTTTGTCCATTTCTTCAGCCAATTCTTGTAATAAAGGATTTCCTTTGCCTTGACCCTGTAATTCCTTTATTTTTTCTTCTAAAGCTTTTCTCAAGGCAGCTTGCTTTGCAGCCATTTCAGCAAATTCCTTAGCACTAGTTCCTCCAGCTTGCTTTCCTGCATCCCGCATCTCTTGGTTTAAAGACTTTTGTCCTTCGCTAATTTTATCTTGAGGCATACCACTATTTTGCTGCCCCTGTGGTTGGCTACACATTTGATTCCCCGACATCATTTGTGACATTTGTTGCTGCATCTGGTGCATTACTTCACTTAGCATTAGTGCCAAATCATTGGTATAAGTCATCACTCTTTGTTGGAAGTTTCCCGCTAGAGGTACCTTCCTTTCTTCTAAATGACTGATACTTAATTCCAAATTTTCTTCTACCGCAACGACCTTTTCTGTTAAAAAAGCCTCTAGTTGAAATACTCTTTTAGCCAGTTCATTTAAACTGTCTTTTGCTAAGGCGAAATCATCTTTTAATTTGAATTGGTTTTGTACCTGTGATACATATAAAGGAGTATTAATAGGGGTTGCATTTATATCTTCCATTAAAGCTTCTTGCTCAAATGAAATTCCAATTAAATTTTCCATCAATTGCCTAAGAGCCCCCATATCCTCTTGCATTTGTTGCATTTTAGAATCTTGCATTTGCTGAGTCATTTGCTCCGCTGCATCTTTTAATTCATTTGCTGCTTTTTTTTGCTCCTCCGCTGCTTTTTTATTATTACCCTCATTTAATTGTTTTTTACTTTCATTCAATTGTTTACCTGCCCTCTTTATGTTTTCTTCTGGCAGATTCATCATTTTGGATGACTTAGACTGTTTATTTTTTTTCTGTATTTCGTTTAAGTTTTCCTTTATATTTTCAAGCTGCTTTTCATAATTCTCCATTTTTTCTTTTGACTCCTCATTATTTTTTGAAGGATTAGATTCTTCTTCTAAATCCTGAGCAGATTCTTCTAGTTCTTCACTTAAGCCCTCCAGCTCCTCAATAGTTTCTTTCATTTCTTTCTCCAACTCTAGTTGTTGAAACAACTCCATCAAACGCTCCAGATTAGTTTCTAATACTTTTTCATTTTTATTGACATTTTCCAACATCTCTAATAGCTGCTCTTTGTCTAATTGATTCAACAACTCTTCAATCTTTTGAAGGATTTCATTCAATTCTTCATTTTGTAACTTTTCCAATTGTTCTTCTAAAGATTCTTGTTGATCTAATGTTTCTTCATCTGTATTGTCTAAAATTTGTTGATTTTTAAGGTTTTCATCGAATCGTTCTCTGGTATTTTCAATTATTTTTTCTAAGGTTTTCTGTTTGTTAATAATTTGCTCTAATTCTTTTCTATCCTGCCATTCTAATTCTTTTTTTTGAAGTAAGTTATTCTTGAATTTTTCAACCTCCTTTTTTATTTCCTTATTTTTTTCAATTGCATTTTTCAACCCTTTTTTAATTTCTTCCTCATTTTCTTGTTCTTTTTCCTTAATGGCCTCTTTTGTCGGCATATTTTTTATTTTCCTTTCGGAAAAAGAACTTTTAAATCCATTTAATGCATCATTATCTATAATTTCGAAATAGTAGATCACTTCATCACCGGGACCTAAGTCTAGAGATGTAAAATCAAAGTCAAATTGAAACGCTTCTTTTAGAATTCCTGAATGGTATTCTTTAATGGCGAAAGAAGAGTCAATCGTTAGGTTTTCTCTTTTTATTGAATAATGAAAAACTAATTTTTTTAGACCGTAGTCGTCTTTTAAATCCCCTGCGAAATAATAAAAATTGGGATCCATTTCATCTTGATAACTGTTAGCTGAAATGGAAGGATATTCGTCCTGAACTACTTTAATAACGTAGTTTATAGAATCACTTTGGGAGCCCCAACCATTTTCAACCAACACTTTATAGCTATTGGATTCCGTAACAATTTTTGAGAGTGAAAAATCAGTTTCAGAAACCCTTTTAGTCATTTCGGGCAAAGAGGAATTAAACCTAAGAGAAACGCTGTTGGCATGTTGGGCTTGAAAAAGCCAATTTACTTGTGTTCCTTCAGGAATAGTCAAATCCCCAATATTTTGAAGCTTCTCTTTATTGAGATTTGTGTGCTTTGGATAAATTAAAGATATTTCAAAACCCAATATCATAGGTTTTGACACTATTGATATTGTATAATCTTTGGAAAAAACCGAACCAGAATTAAATTTAAAACTTATGGGATCAGAAACGTTTCTGAAAACATAAGAATATAAATGGTTACCTTCTTTACGAAGTTTATACCTGTAATCACCAATTAAGATGTAAGCTTCATTGGGAATGGCTTTGCCTTCTACTTTAACTTTTAAATTAAAGTTGTCAAATTGGTTTACCTCTAGTGCGTCATTTTGAATGTTGAACTTAAAAGGAGCGGGTTTTTCAAATTCAGTATTGTTATTGATAAATCTATAAGTACTATCGGTTAGTATAGAGGGTGCACTAAATAAAAGAATAAGAAATAAGAAAATAGGAGGCAGTGCAAATCGCAAATACCTTTTATTATCTTTAAGGTTGATGGCATTGCGAAAAGGAGTAAGTTTAATCTCTTCAGACTTTTGATCAATACTTGCCAAGATTAAGGCACTGGCGTCATTACCATTTTCTAACTGGGCATTTAATTCTAAAATATTAATTAGCTTGTCTTGAACGTTTGAAAAATATTTTCCAATTATAATTGCAGCCTCGTTATGACTAATTATTGAACCTAATTGGAAAAATTTAAAAAGAGGATTAAATACCCAAATGGTGGTTACCGAAAGAAAGGAAAGGAAGTACACCAACAACAAACTTTTTCTCAATACTGGAGATAAATACAAGTAATACTCACAGATACTAAAAGCAAGAAAAAGGCCCAGTAAAACACCTATGCTATAAATAGTGCCTTTGATAATTTTATTTAAATAGTACTTACGAATGAAGGCATCTAATTTAGAAATTAAGAGTTGGTAATTCTTCATTCTATTCATAACTAGATTTTAATTGTAATTTAAATTGCAACGGTTAAATAAGGGCATTGGTTGCTCAAATAGGTACAAAATGTAATATACCAAGTTAATTGAATGTCAAATACAGATCTGTTAAAGTTCTATCTTTTTCATTAGCTAAAATTTTTCGCAGCAATATATTGGCTTCGGTTTGCAAAGCTGGTTCAACATTGTTCAAGACCTTCGCCAATTGATAAACGGCATAAGTTGCACCATATTTTCGTAGTCTTGAATTGCGCTTATCGGTAGCAATTTTGTAAACTTTAGCAAGGCCCTTATCAGGAAATAAGGATAAATAACTTTCATAAAATTTAGCGGAATGAACATCTCTTATGGAATGAAGATGTTCTTCAAAAAAGGAAATTTTACCGAGAGCTTTTCTTTGTGAATAAAATTTTCCTAAAGCTTTAGTAATAGAAGATTCAGGTCGATCCTCAAAGGAAGAAATTAAATCAATTTCCTCCAATCTGGAATTAAGTGCAACAATGGTTTCTATAATCTCAGCTAAAACGATTGGAGAACGTTCCAATGACAATCTGTTGATCAAGTATGGAGTATTTTCTTTATTGGAGGTATTTCTTAAAACCTTTAACGCCATCGCTCGAATTTCAGCATTTTTGTCCATTGCTCCTATATTTAATAACGCGTCCTCAAAAACTTGAAATTCATAATTATCGATAGCTTGAAGTGCCAATCTTTGAAAAATAGGAGATGAATTAAGCCCCCATCGTATTAATTTTTGCTTAGCACCTGTCTCAGATAGCTGTATAATTGAGTGGAAAGCCTGAATTTTCCAAGCAATATCAACAGGTAAGTCAATTATTTTTTCCCATTGACTCAAACTATAGTTAATAGAATATTCTGCAAGAAGAGTTCGTTGGGGATCTAAAATGACAAGTTCCGGCGGTGTCTCAAGATCAAGTGCAATATGGTTTTTCTGTTTAGACATAAAGAAATCATATTCTTTATAAGCCCCCTGAATTACATATCCAATTTTAACTGGAAACGAAAAAAAATTCTGAGATTCTTGCTTAAATGCATTTTCTTGAGAGATGGTCAAATTAAAAATAGAATAAGTTGAGTCATATTGAGATGTTATCTTGATTCTGGGGTGCCCAGGTTGGAAAAACCATTGATCAAAAAAAAGTTTAAGGTCTAATCCGCTAATTTTTTCAAAGGACCACCTCAGGTGATCAATTTCAGTATTAGAAAATTCATAATCACTTAAGTAGGAGGATATCCCATCAAAAAACCCCAAATCACCAAGATAAATTCTTAGCATATGTAAAATAGCCCCTCCCTTATTGTAGGTGTGTGTATTGAAAAGCTTTTCAGGGTCGGAATAAAAATAAGAAACTACAGGAAGAGGCCCAGATAAATAGGCATCTTGAAAATATTCTTCCCTATGCTTATACCGGTGATATTCACCTGCTTCTTTGCCGTGAAAATGAGTAATCCAAAGGGATTCCCCATAGTTGGCAAATCCTTCATTTAATGTAAGATTAGCCCAGTTTTCGCAGGTAACTAAATTACCAAACCAATGATGAACCAATTCATGAGCAACAATAGCATCATTTCCAATACCAACGATTTCGTTTTCATGCTGCTGAATAAAATCACCATATATTACTGCAGAGGTGTTTTCCATAGCTCCGGTTACGAAATCTTGGACAATAATTTGTTTGTAATCTGGCCATGGAAAAGGATAGTGAAAGGTGTCGGAAAAAAACTCAATCATATCATTTACACGACCAAAAATACTAGGAATATCATTTTTATAGCCGGGTTGCACAAAATATTCTAAATCCGTGTGGCCGGAAGAATCTATATGATGATCAAATTGACCTACAATAATTGCTGATAGATAAGGAGCGTGAGGAATGCTTAACTCCCAATGGTCTGTTTTAGTCCCATTATTATTGAATTGAGTGCTTGTCAACAGACCATTCGAGATAGACGTTAGAGAGGTATCTATGGTTAAAGAAATAGATTGGGTTGCCTTTTCATTAGGTTGATTGATGGTGGGAAACCATTTAGCACTCCATTGAGTCTCACCTAATGTCCAAATTTCTTTTCTTCTTTTAGTTGTAGAATCTGCTTGTATAAAGTACAATCCTTTATCATCTCCATTGCTTTGATGATTTTCATCTGAAGAAGGAATAGCTTGGTAATCTATGAGCACTTCCAATGTATCATTGGGGTTAATAATCCTTTGGGGATGAATTATTAATTTTTTACCATCATAGGTGTATTGAAAATCTAAGGGTAAATGGTTGGCCAGTAGGGCAATAGAATCCAAACTAAAATTGATACAATCAATTTCAATGAAATCCTGAGGATAATGAAAAGGCTTTAGAAGTAATGCTGCTTGACCGATTACTTTTTGTTCCTCCCAGTTAAAAGAAAGGCTTAAATGGGTATGGAGGAGGTCTAAAGTTTTGGGAAAAGTCCCACGATATTCTTGGATTTTGTCACGCGCTTCTGTTTTAGAGGCTGAAACCACTAATGTGTCTAAAAAAGTGGTGTTGGACGCGTCAGAAGTAAAAAGGGAACTGCGGTAAACTGGCTGACAAGAGTATATCAAGAAAAAACCACCTAGTACTGCAAAAAAAATTCGCATTACGAATTAAATCAAATGCTTGTTTAGGAAATCTTCTAAAATCTGGTTAAAGCTTTCCTCTTGTTCCATCATAGGAGCATGTCCACATTTGTTAATGAATTGTAATTCAGAATGAGGAATAAGTTCTTTGAATTTTTCACCCACAAAAGGAGGAGTGACTTTATCTTGGTTGCCCCAAATCAACAGACAAGGCACCTTAATTTCCTGTAGACGATCACCTAGATTATGCCTAACCGCGGATTTAGCCATGGCAATAATTCTAATGGCTTTTCCCCTGTCATTAACGGTATCAAATACCTCATCAACCAACTCTTTAGATGCAGTTTGAGGACTATAAAAAGTGTCTTCTGTTTTCTTCTTAATAAATTCGTAATCTCCTCGTTTAGGGAATGTAGAGCCCATAGCGCTTTCAAAAAGGCCAGAAGAGCCGGTTAAAGTTATACTAATCACTTTTTCTGGATGCTCTAGAACATATAATAATGCAATATGCCCCCCCAAGGAATTACCTAGTAGGTGAACTTTATCATAACCTTTATAAGATAAAAACTCGTGAACATAGCCGACTAGACCGGAGACAGACAATTTTCTTAAAGGCATTTCAAAAATAGGCAGGATGGGAACAATTACGTTGTACTTTGAACCATGGTGATTGATAATCCCTTCGAAATTACTCAAAGCTCCAAATAAACCGTGTAGGAGAACCAAATTAGCATCCCCCCCTTTGGTCTCAATAAATTTGAAATTTTGTTCTTCAAAAACCTCGTAACTCATTTATTTTCAAATTTAGATTTTTGGCAATCTACGGTTTAATATTGGGATTTAAAATTTTAACAGTTTGCTAAAATCCACGAGCATAAATTTTTGTGTTGGAAGCGTTACCTACCTTTCTACAGAATTTACTAATTTTCGTTTTTATGTTATATTTGTAGCTTGTAACAAGATAATATTACAAGAAACTAATATTTATTCTCAAATTTAAAAAAGAAGAACATGCGTCTGATTACTAAACTGATGATTTTAACTCTGGCATTAAGCACTATGCAATCCTGTGTATCTAAAAAGAAATACGATGAGCTTTCGGCTTCCAAAGAAGCTTCAGATAAGGCATTAGCCGAAACTCAAGCTAGAGTAGCACAATTAGAAACTGCTAACACAGATTTACAGTCTACTATGGAATCTGAAAAAGAGCGCCTTAATGGAGAATTAACTTCGTTAAAAAGCGACATGAGTGCAACCAAGACTCAATTATCTCAAGTTCAAGATAAGCTCAATATGAGTGAGTCTCAATTAAGTGCCATAAAAGCTGAAATTGATCAAATCTTCGGAGGATTTGAAGATAGTGGATTCGAACTACAGGAAATGGATGGAAGGTTGTATGTTCAAACTTCTACTCCTGTAAGGTATAGAAGTGGATCTGCAAGACTTAGTAAAGCAGAAAGAGATGCGCTAACAGCTCTAGCCAATACAATGAAGGAAAACCCTTCATTAAGATTGTTAGTAGAGGGACATACAGATACAGATCAGATGGTTGAAGGTGCACCATATCAAGACAATTGGGATTTGAGTATTGCACGATCAATGGGGGTTGTAAGATATCTAATTAGCAAAGGAGTTAGTCCAGACCAAGTAGCAGCTGTTGGACGAGGAGAATTTATGCCTGCTGGGGACAATTCATCAGCTGAAGGTAAAGCTGATAATAGAAGAACAGTGCTATTACCTGACGGTAATTGGGGCGTTGTGGTAAACGCTCTTAAAAAGAACTAAGATTTTTTTAAAGGGTCTTAAGAAGCGGGATCATCTTTCAAAAAAGGTGATCCCGTTACTTTTTTATAATGGTTCTATTTTTTGATTCAGAAATACAAGTGAAGACCCCTTGAGCATCACCAGTTAAATTGGATTGAAGAGGGCTAGGTACACCAAATGGATTTGTACTTCCGTCAATAGCTTGCTGCACACTTTCCAAAAAATTATGATAATCCTCTGTGAGATGGAAAATGGAATGATAAACGGTGTCACCAGGGTTAAATATATAGCCACTGCCAAAAACAAAAATGGAATCTATAAAAAGATCATCGGTAATGAAATCTTGAATAGGTTCTTCAGATTCATTTCCCAACATTAATACCCTTCTGTAAAAGTTTGTTTCATTTGGAAAATCCTTGAAGTAAGTTAAAATCCTAGCCAGAGAGTCTTTTTGGTCAAATTGAACTAAGATGCTGTCGAGTCGAACAGTGTCTAAAAAAATGGAAGATGCTGTTATTTGGTTTCCATCGGACAGTATGATATCTAAAAAGAAACTATCCTCTGTATTGTATTCAACAAGACTAGCATTTGAATAATTGAAGAACTTTTGATTATCGGGATCGATTTGAATAGTATTTGTCAATTCATATTTATTCAATCCTTGAGAAAGAGAGACTTGAGCACCATTTAACAGAAAAGATTCAGAAAATAATGGATTGTCCAATGTTAGATTATCAAAATAAGGAGTGGTTTGTGTAATTAGTAAGCGAAACGGTTCATTGGGAACTAGGTAACATTCAACAAAAACTTCATTCTCGTAATTGGGTAATTGTATATCAATTTCTTTTTCCAAATTGCAGCTTGTGCTAAATAAACAACTACAAAGAAAAAGGGTAAAACCTACCAGGTGCTTCATCATAATGAATCAAAATTTAAAGTTCCAGGTAAGGGCTGGAATGATTGGGAAAAGGGAAACTTGGTTGGCAATAATTTTTTCAGGAAAATTAAAAGCAGAATCTGAATCGGGACCAGATAATAATTGATACTGAGGCTCTAAAAAAACAAAAAAAGTATTGCGCCTATCGTAAGCATTTATAAGGTTAAAAGACAAAATACTTTCCCCCCAAATAGGAAAGAATTTAAAATTAACTCCAAAATCTAATCGGTGATAAGCAGGCAATCGAAAATTATTTCTGTCTTGAAATAAAGGAACAACAGGGTCAGCATTCCCGCTAACTACGTCTTGAAAATAGGTCCTACCTGTTGGCAACCAAGCTAAATCTCCCGAACCATAGACCAATGTTGCTGATAATTTTATTCTTTTAGAAATTTCGTAAAAAAGAACGAGAGAAAAATCGTGTCTTCTATCGTAGGGGGGTGAGAAATATCCCTTTTGATTAAAAGATCCTTTTGACGAAAGAGGACTGAAATTACCTCTGTTTACAAAAGCTAAAGTATATCCTATCCAACCAGTAAAATCACCGTCTATTTTTTCGAGTTCCAATTCAATTCCTCTTGCATATCCATCTCCAATAGCGAATTCGTCTTCTAGATTATTGGAAACAAATAATTGTGCTGCATCAACAAATTCAATGACATTTTTAAATTCCTTATAATAACCCTCCAGATTAATTTTCCATTTTGGGTTAAGGATCCAGAGCAAGCCAATCGCTACTTGACTAGAACGTTCGGGAAGAACAGAATGAGTTGATGGGTACCATATATCAGTTGGCAATCCTACTCCGGCGCTTCGCACGAGATGCAAGTATTGAACCATACCCGAATAACTAGCCTTTAAAGCAACGTCATCATTTAGAGAGAAGTTAGAGGCCAATCGCAATTCTGGATAGGTATATGATTTTTTATTTTGTAAAAACCCAGAAACCCTAAGTCCTAAATCAAACTTTATAAAAGAATTTAATTGGATTTGATTAGAAATATATCCACCCCACTCAAAACCTGATAAATTGTTTCCAGAAGAAAAAGAAACCAAACCATCGGAGCTTCCGCCTCTCAATCTCCCAATTTCAAACTTATGGTTAGTACCACTCCAACCAAACTGGATTTCGTAATGGGGAGAAGGATTGTATAAAAAGTCCGTTTTAAACTGAATATCATTTATACCTGAACCTAGGCCAAAGTTAAACCCAGTAACACGATTATTTATATTGTAGAGATAATCAGATATCGAAATAGAGGTTTTAGAAAGAAATTGAGGAGTCCAATTGTGGACCCATTTGATGGAGCCTGCTTGATTACCCCAATAAAAATTGAAATTGAAAAAATCGCTAGTAAATTCAAAGTCATCTTTACCTAGATAACCAGTAATAGATAACTGATCTTTTGCACCTAAGGAAAAATTTAATTTAAAATTAAAATCGTAAAAGAAATAATTGGGAATATTGGAGGCGGGATTGTTTTTATTTAGTGCTCGGGTAAAAATATCGAAATAGGTTCTTCTTCCAGCAAAAAGAAAAGAAGATTTGCCCTTTTTTATAGGTCCCTCCAAAGTAATTTTAGAGGAAATAATCCCAAGGCCTCCTTTGCCCTCAAACTTTTGATTATTACCCGTTTTGGAATTAATATCTATGATAGAGGAAAGCCTACCACCATATCTTGCAGGAAATCCCCCTTTATAAAGGTTTATGCTTTTTAGGAGATCGGTATTGAAGGTGCTGAAAAATCCAAATAAATGACTGGCATTATAAATGACTGCATCATCCAAAAGAAAGAGATTTTGATCAGCTCCACCACCTCGGACGAATATACCTGTTGTGCTTTCACTTCCCGAAGGAATGCCTGGTTTTAATTGTAATGCTTTTAAAGCATCGTTTTCACCCAATACCATCGGGATATTGGAAATTTGTTCTGCTGTGAGTGTACTTACACTCATTTGAACAGCATTTTTTTGTTCTTTGTAGGAGTTGGATGTGACGACTACTTCCTTTAGGGATATCCCTGAACGGAGGTTGACTTTTAAATCACAAGCTTCGGCACAAGTTGAAGTAACGCTTTTGGTTTCATACCCTATATAACTGAAAGTTAAATCAATACTGTCTTGAACAGGAACTTCGAGGTAGAAATTACCCCATTCATCGGAAATAGTACCCCAACCGCCATTTGAAGCAATAATGGTTACACCTATCAAAGGAGTTCCAGATAAAGTGTCCGTAACACTACCAGTAATAGATGTTAATTTTTGGGCTTGAATATTAACCGAAAAAAACAAAAAGACAAACGCAATATATTTATGTGCCAATTATTAAGACTTTATAAAATTCTGAACCATTTCCAATGCCTTTTGGCAGGTCACTTCCAACACATCGTTAACCAGAATTTTATCAAATTTGTTTTTATAGTGGCTTTCCTGATGCGCTTTGAGAATTCGCTCATTTAATTGTTCTGGTGATTCTGTATTTCTCAGGATAAGCCTTTTCTTTATATCTTCAAAACTGGGGACGTCAACATAAATGGTAATGGTTTCATTAGGATAGATTTTTTTGATCGCCAAGGCCCCTCTAACGTCTATATCAAAAATAACGGTTTTATTTTCGCTCCATAACCTATTAATTTCTTTTTTGAGAGTACCATAGAATAAATCAGGATATACTTCTTCCCATTCAACGAATTCGTTATGATTAATTTTATTTCGAAAATCTGTGGCAGATATGAAGTAATACTCCCGCCCATTTACTTCAGAATTTCTAGGAGAACGTGTAGTAGCAGAGACACTAAAGGAAAGATTGGGAATTTTCGTCAGCAGATATTTAACAATAGTGGATTTTCCAGAACCAGAGGGAGCCGCAAAGACAATTAATTTTTTCATCAAACTAAATTGGCAATTTGTTCCTTGATTTTTTCCAACTCATCTTTCATTCCAACTACTATTTTTTGAATGTCCGAATGGTTAGCTTTAGCTCCAAGAGTATTAATTTCTCGCCCAATTTCTTGAGCTATAAACCCTAGTTTACGTCCCTTTAAAGCATCTTTTCCCTTCAGGGTATCCAAAAAATAAATACAATGTTGGTCAAGTCTCACCTTTTCTTCGGTAATGTCAATTTTTTCTAAATAATACATCACTTCTTGTTCATAACGATTTTGATCGAAGGTTTCTTTACGAACAAATTCTTTCGCAGATAAATGCAACTTTTCTCGGAGTTTTTCAATTCGGCTATTTTCGTGAGGCTGCACTTGTAGGAGCAAATTTTTGATATTATGAATCCTTTGATCCAGGTCTAAGGCAAGAGCGACGCCTTCGGAAAGTCTAAATTCGCGTAAATCTTTTAGTGCGTCAGATACAAGATTTTGAACAAACTTCCACTCCTCTTCCTCTAACTCTGGAGTTTCAGAACTTATTACATTGGGCATTCTCAAAATAGATTGCATTAAATCAACATGTTCTAGGTTTAAGTCATTTTTAAGTTGATTCAAGGCTGAGAAGTATTTTTTGAACAAAGGAACATTAAGAGATAGTGAATCTTGGTCTTCTGCAGATACCATTTCTAAGGTAAACTCAATTTTACCTCGACCAATATGATCTTGAATAATTTTTCTTAATTCGGTTTCTTTATCTTTGTAATTATTAGGTAACTTTAATCGCAGATCGGTAAATTTGCTGTTTAAGGATTTTACCTCAATATTTAAAGATTTATTTCGCCAATTACCATTGGCTCTACCGAAACCGGTCATAGATAGCACCATAATTTATTTGTTTTTGCAAATATAATTAAAGCCTAGTCCCCAACGTGATTAAAAGCCTTTCTTAGGAAAGACATAAACCCCAAATGCCAAACAACAAAAATTGTTTAGTTTTATATGAGTTAAAATATTGATGTATTTCTTTATTTAGTGTAATAATTTTACGAAATTTGCCATCCCTTTGAATATTAGGTTTTAATAGGGGTAGCATTAATTTATTAGAAAAATGAGAAAAGCCGATTTGGTTGCAGCGATTTCAGATAAGACGGGGGTTCCAAAGGTAGATGTATTAGTTACTCTGGAGACTTTTTTTAAAGAAGTTAAAGGATCACTTTCCTCCGGAGAGAATGTTTACGTAAGGGGTTTTGGTAGTTTTGTTATTAAAAAGAGGGCAAAGAAAATCGGGAGACATATTAAAAAGAACGAATCGATAGAGATTCCGGAACATTTCATTCCATCTTTCAAACCTGCAAAAACTTTTGTGGATCAGGTGAAAGAAAGTATTAGTGAATTGCCAAATGAGGAGGAGGATAATTAAAGATATCCAAGAATGAACAGGAATCAATGGGTTTTAGTGCTTGCGTCAGGTATGGTTTTTGTGCTCCTGTTTTTTGTTTTCGATACAAAAACTAAATCTCAAAAAGAGGTGGAATCTGGAAGATCTCTATCAATGGAATCCACCAATCTGAGTGCCATGTTAATGGACTCAAAAGATGATTTCACAACCGTACAAATGAGTACGGTTATAGCTTTAGAAAGGCAATTGGGGTTAATGGAAGAAAAGTTGGATACACCAGCTGTTATAGCTACGTATAAACAACTAGCCGGTGAATGGTATAGATTAGGCAAGCCTGCTATTTCAGGTGCCTATGCATTAAAAGTTGCTGAAATAGAAAATTTGGAGGAAAGTTGGTCTATTGCAGGCACTACTTTCAATTTATGCTTACAGAAGGAAGAAGAAGAGAAAGTGGTGTCGTATTGCACTGATAAGGCAATTGAGGCTTTTGAAACAGCCATATCGCTCAATCCGGAGAATCTGTCCAATAAGATAAACTTAGTGCTGACCTACACGGAAAATCCACCAAAGGAAAATCCAATGAAAGGGATAACTATGTTGTTGGATTTAAATGAACGGTTTCCAAACGAGCCAACTATTTTGAACACTCTTGCAACATTGGCGATTAAAACAAGTCAATATGAAAGGGCGTTAGAAAGGTTAAAAAAGTCTTATGAGGTGGAGCCTGAAAACAATAAAACCATTTGTATGTTGGCATTAGTCAACAAGCAGTTGGGAAACGTCAAGGATTTTGAGAAATTCGACGAATTGTGCAAAAAATGAAATAAATAATAATATTAAAACGCTAAAAGATTAGACTATGCCTTGCGGTAAAAAAAGAAAAAGACATAAGATAGCAACTCACAAAAGGAAAAAGAGACTTCGAAAGAATAGACATAAGAAGAAGAAGTAATTTTCTAGTTGCGCTAATAAAGTGCACCTAATAGTTATTATTTTCAGGAAATGGGAAATCCTATTTCCTGAAGCTTTTTATGTGGTAAGGTTTCATAAAAGCCTTAAAATGTTACCCGAGTGGAAAAAGAACTTATTATTGATGCTTCTTCCGATGAGGTGGAAGTGGCGTTACTTGAAGATTCCAAGCTTGTGGAACTTCACAGGCAAAAGACCAATAATAATTTTTCAGTTGGAGATGTCTTTTTAGGTAGAATTAAAAGACTGATGCCGGGTTTAAACGCGGCCTTTGTCGATATCGGTCATAAGAAAGATGCATTTTTGCATTATACAGATTTGGGACCCAAATTGAATTCTCTTATAAAGTATTCCGACGAAATTATTGCAGGTAAGAGAAATTCATACAGACTAGATAATTTTGACATTTTACCCGACATAAATAAAGCGGGTAAAGTTGATCAGGTGTTGGCCAAAAGACAACCCTTATTGGTTCAAATCCTAAAGGAGCCGATATCTACTAAAGGCCCTAGGTTAAGTTGTGAAATTACTATTCCAGGAAGGTATTTGGTATTAACTCCTTTCAATGATATCGTAGCTGTATCCAAAAAAATCAATAGTAATGAAGAAAGGAAAAGACTTCAATTATTGATGGAGAGTATTAGGCCCAAAAATTTTGGAGTTATCGTAAGAACTGCAGCGGAAGGAAAGAAAGTTGCTGATTTACACGAAGAATTAACCCATATTTTGCAGAAATGGGAGGAGGTATTTAAGCAAGCTACTTCTGGTAAAGTACCTTCAAAGCTTTTGAGTGAGTTAGATAAAACATCTAGTATTCTCAGAGATTTACTCAACGATTCATTTCACAAAATTGTCGTTAATGATCTTGGGCTTTATCATCATATACGAAATTATATGGGATCATTTGCTCCAGATCAGGTAAAGATCATCCAGCATTACAAATCGAGCAAACCCATTTTCGATACATTTGGAATTACCCGTCAGATTAAGTCTTCTTTTGGCAAAACGGCTACTATGCCAAGTGGGGCTTATTTGGTAATTGAGCATACAGAGGCTTTACATGTGGTGGATGTAAATAGCGGTCATAAAATGAGTACCGTTAATCAAGAAGAAGCTGTTTTGAAGGTCAACCTAGAAGCGGCTGAAGAGTTGGCAAGACAGTTGAGGCTTCGAGATATTGGTGGGATAATAATAGTGGATTTTATCGATATGAAAAATCCAGACCACAAGAAGGAGCTATATAATTCGGTGAAGGATTTCATGAAAACGGATCGTGCACAACACACGATTTTACCATTAAGCAAATTTGGCTTGATGCAAATTACTCGACAGCGGGTGAGGCCCGAGGTGAAGATTAACACTACGGAAGTTTGTCCTTCATGTGGAGGGTCGGGCAGTGTTAACGCTACGTTACTTTTGGCTGATGATGTAGAGAGGGATTTAAACTTTATCCTTCAATCTAGTCTCCAATCTAAGATAAATTTAGAAGTTCATCCCTTTTTAGATGCATTCTTAAAAAGAGGTTTTCCAAGTCTTCGTATGAAATGGTATTTTAAATATTTCAAGTGGATCAGTATTAAGCCAAATTCTGATTTTGCTTTGACCCAATATACTTTTACAAACGATAATGAAGACGAAATTAGGTTAACCTAACTATTGAAGGCACTCATGGTATGCTGAATACCAATTGATGTGAAACTAACAATGCAATCCGCGCACTTGCTTTTTATGGCAATAAGTTCTTTTTGTTCAGTGTCAGTCCATTTACCCAATACGAAATCAATTTGACGCCCAACTCCAAAGTCATTTCCAATACCAATTCTAAGCCGAGGGTACATTTGTGAACCTAGAATGAGGTTAATATTTTTTAAGCCATTATGTCCCCCGTCGTTGCCTTTGGAGCGTAACCTAATTTTCCCGAAGGGAAGATTAATATCATCAACGACTACTAATAAATTAGAAGGATTAATTTTAAGTTTTTGCAACCAATATCTAACTGCTTTACCACTCAGGTTCATGTAGGTAGAGGGTTTGAGCAAGTAAAGGCTTCTTCCTTTAGTTTTAACTAAAGCTAAATCACCTAAATAATCGTCTTTGAAAGACCCATGTAATTGGTTGGCAAGATAATCAACTACTTCGAAGCCGATATTGTGACGGGTATCGTCATACTCCGCCCCCATATTACCCAAACCTACGATTAAAAACTTCATTAAATAGCAACGTTATATTCTCTAAGTGCCTCATTAAGGGAAACCTTTTTATCAGTTGACGACGAACGTTTTCCAATGATTAAGGCACAGGCAACTTGATAAGAACCGGCGGGAAAAGATTTAGAATAAGTTCCAGGAATTACAACTGATCCTGCAGGGACTCTACCTTTGTAAGTTATGGGAGTTTTCTGGGTCACATCAATGATATGAGTAGATTGGGTTAATACCACATTAGCCCCAAGAACAGCTTCTTGTTCAACCCTAACGCCTTCTACTACAATACATCTTGAACCTATAAAGCAATCATCTTCAATGATGGTAGGGCTGGCTTGGGGAGGTTCCAATACTCCTCCAATACCTACTCCTCCACTTAAATGAACATTTTTCCCAATTTGTGCGCAAGAACCCACAGTGGCCCATGTGTCTACCATTGTTCCACGGCCAATATAAGCACCTATATTAATATAACTTGGCATTAAAATAGAACCAGGCTCAATGAAAGATCCATATCTTGCTATGGCATGAGGAACCACCCTTACTTGACTACTTGCAAAATTTTTCTTTAGGGGAATCTTGTCGTGAAACTCGAAAGGGCCTATTTCGATAGTTTCCATTTTACTCAATGGAAAATAGAGGACTACCGCTTTTTTAATCCAGTCATTGACTTTCCAATCAACACCTTCTTCAGTTGGAGGCTCAGCAATTCTTAAGAGACCCGAATCCAGTTGTTTGATTATTTCGAAAATAGCTGATGAATATTTGGGTGTGGAAAGCAGACTTCGATTGTTCCAAGCTTCTTCTACAAGATTTTGCATGATATAATTTTTGCCAAAAGTAAAAAAAGACCTTTTAATAATTCATTCGAACCAATTTAAGTTCATTTCTTCTTTCACTTGGGATAATAATTTTATCGTAGGCAATTTGAACGGCATTGCGAAATCGCAATCGTAGTTTTAAATTTTCAGTACTCAAAATACTATTGCGATCAAAGTCACCGTATCCAGAAAGAACATATTCACTTATGGTGTTTTCCATTTTTATGTCATCGTTAAATAAAAACCTTAGTCTTTCTGGAGTTTTGTATAAAAAGTAAGAGGAATAAGCTGCGCCATCATCCTGAGAATATTGTTTTTTATGGAAAATTTCTGTCCACTCCAATGTGGCGTTTTTATTCAATGACATAATAAAAAGATCATCGTAAAAATAATCGATTATCAGCCTGTTTAGTCCTCCCCCACCAAATCTTCCAGCATTGGAAATTCTTCTTTCTATTTCACTAAAACGTTCACCAATAATTAACATTCCCCCGTTTTCTTTCATTGCGATTTCTGAGATTTTACAATCAAAAATCCCCTTTTCTCCATCATTTTTATCTCCCATTAAGTTAATTTGGAATTCAGGTGAAAAATTTTGGAAAGCGGCTTTAGGTTCTGTATTAAAACCTTTGGGAATGTAGATGGTAAAAAACCCCTGTGACCGGGTGGTACTATTTTCAGAGTAAAATCCAGCACCAAGTAAATTGCCGTTTAAATTGTCTAATACAAATTGGGCATCAGTGCTTAGAATATCCTTAAAAAGTAATTCGGCTTTCAAAAAATCTCCATTGGTATAGTCAAACTTATAAAACTGGAAAGTATGGCTAGCTTTCTTCATTCGAAAATTATCCAATTCTACATTGATAAACAACACCCCTTGATTGTCAATCAAAACTTGATAGAAATCTCTATTCTTAGAGAATTCTTCAATAGCAATAACTTGCTCCCACAAAACTTTCATGTTTCGATTATCAACAGCTATAAAATAAAACTGATTTTGTTTTTCTAAAAAGTAAAATAGCTGAATGTTGGAGTCTTCTGACTGGACAAATTGAAAATCCGTATTGTAAAATAGGTTTTCAAATACCTTTAAGGTTACCGTATCTGTTAATTCGGCTCTACCATTGTATTTGTGTCCTTTAAGCACAGTTCCCTTAGGGCTTTTGTGTTGATAATAAACAGAAAAATCATTGGAGGTTGTTGCCAGGGAAATAACTTGTGGTTGCCTCTTTTCAAGGGTTATTTCTTTGGTCCAGATCTTTTTTAAAGATTCGTTAAAAGCATCTATTTCAAAGGAAATGGATTTATTTCTGAAAAGGAGCGTGTTGCCCGAAAAGGAACCTATGATTTCATAGGAAATTTCATTCCTTAGTGTTATTTGTTCGGATATATTAATGGTTTGGCCCCATACTAAATTCGAAAGCCCTAATAAAATAAAACAAAAGATATATTTCATTTAATATTTTTATTGCCGATTAGAATAATAACGAGCAAAACGATTCGTAGTTTATATTTTTTATGTTAAAACCTTCCAATGAGTAGAAGAAACAAATTGCAAAAATTTGCCGAAATAGCAGATTTTAAAAATGTATTTGAAAATAAAAATGCTTCTAATCCAGGAATATTTGATGAAAATGGAGATCAAATTGAATTAAAAGGTAGCTGGAATAATAAAATTTTTGAAAATGATTTTCCAATTTGTTTGGAGTTAGCTTGTGGTAGGGGGGAGTATTGCCTTGGGCTTTCAGATATAATAACGGATAAAAATTATGTAGGTGTAGATGTTAAAGGAGCTAGGATATGGAGAGGCGCAAAAAATGCAATTAATCAAGACAAAAAAAATATAGCTTTTTTAAGAAGTAGAATAGAACAGATTGGTTTATTTTTTGACCCAAAGGAAGTGAGCGAAATTTGGATAGTTTTTCCGGACCCTTTTCTGAAGAAGGGACAAGAGAACAGGCGGCTAACTGCTCCTAATTTTTTGAATATTTACAGGAATATTACTAGACCAGGAGCAAAAATCCACTTAAAAACAGACAATAATAGCTTGTTCGATTTTACTATTAAAGTCTTGGAATCTACTCCAGATATAAAAATAGAAGAGGTCATTTCGGATGTTTACGAAATGACCCCTATATACCCTGAACTAGCAATTAAAACTTATTACGAGAGGATTCACTTAAAAGTAGGGTTAACTATTAAGTACGTTAGGTTTAGTTTTGTAGACCCAGTTTAGCTTTAACTAAATTGCTCACATCCATAGATTCATCTTTGTAGAGTAAAACGGATGCATCAAAAATCATTTTATAGCCGTTTTCTTTTGCTACTGAAGAAATGGCTTCATTGACTTTAGCATAAATGGGTTCGAGCAATTCATTTCTTTTTTCTTGAACTTGTTGAATCATTTCCTGCTCATATCTGGCAATTTCCATCTGACGATCTTCCAATTTTTTGGCTTCTTCTTCTTGTTGAATTCTTGATAATTCACCCCTTTCCATTTTAGCCTGAGCAGCAGCGTAGTCTTGTTGCAATTTTTCTACCATTCCCTGCCCTCTTTTTTGGAGTTGTTTTTCTAATGCTTCTAAGTTAGCATCAGCTTGTTTTACTTCTGGCATTTCCGCTAAGATTAAAGCCGAATTGAGAAATCCGAATTTTACTTCTTGGCCGATTAGAGCAGTTGAAGCAAAGGAGAAGACTGCAACAATAGTGGTTATTTTTAATAATGATTTCATCACACAATCTATTTTAGTGGTAGAATTGAATTAAAGCGGTGCAAATGTAAGATAATTAAGGGTTTTTTTATCTTAATTTACGAAGTAAGTCTTCTGTTTTATCGTATTCAGGATTAGAAAAAATTAAACCCATATTAGAAGAAAGGTCAAAAACAAAATCATAACCCCTTTCATTGGCATATTCCTCGATAGCAGCATAGACCCTATCCTGGATGGGCTTTACTAGGGTTTGCCTTCTGTCAAATAGTGCCCCCTCTGGGCCAAAATAATCCTTTTGCCTATCCCGAACGGTTTTTTCTTCGGCCATTATTTCGTCTTCCCTTTGTTGGCGTGCTTCATCGCTCAACAATACCTGTTCTGCTTGGTACCTATTGTACATTCCTTTTATTTTGTCGTATTCCTGGGCAATTTCTTGACGCCATTTAGCAGCGGTTCTATCTAGTTCCTCTTGAGCAAGTTGGTAATCCTCAATGCTTTCCATAATTCGATTTACATCGACAAAAACAAACTTTTGAGCGGAAGAAATTCCCGCACTTATCAGTACGAAAAACAAACAGATAAGAAGTTTATGAAATTTGAAAAAAGCAACCATGAGAATGAGTTTTGTTTAAATTTATTACTATCAACGCAAATATGAGAGAATTTGTCAAATTTGTAAATATCATTTAACGTAAGTTTAACCATACCGAATGAATTGGCTGACAAAGCTTTTATATTTTCCACTGACTGTTGTTTTCCATCCGCTTTTAGTGATGGTTATTTTATGGCTGATTTTTTTTTCTTTTAATCCTTATGCCTTTGGGTTTAACGACTGGAGTGGGACAGTTTTAAGCGCCACTTCTATTAGGTTATTTGTGGGCAGCACATTTTTACCAGCCTTAGCTATTTTTTTGGTTAGACAACTTGGGTTAATTGAAAACTTAAGTTTGAATGGAATAAAAGAAAGGATAGTACCTTTAACGATAGCCTGTCTATTCTATTTCTGGATTTATCTGAATATAAGCGAAAATGGAAGCTTTCCAAATTATTTTCAGCAGGCAATTTTAGGGATCTGTCTATCTCTATTACTTTCTTTTTTCTTCGTAATATTCTCTAGAATAAATTTATTCGCAACCTCTTCTGTCTCGTTGGTTACAGCTTTTATCAGCTCTGAATTAGGAATTCATCGATATTATTTTTTTATGAATGGTCAAGCACTATTGGAATCTCACTGGGTAATTTCTGTAATGGTTTTAGTGTTTGGCTTTTATCTATCCCTTAGATTGTATTTAGGTCGAAATAGCATGCAGGAAACTATCGCTGGAATTGCCACAGGCCTTGGGGGTCAATTAATAGCAGCTATTATTATGTAGCCGCATATATATCAACAAGTTACATATGTTAAACTTTTTTTAATTTGTAAATAAATTTTTGTTAGTTTTACAGATAGTAGTCTTGTAGATAAGGGTGATCATTAAGAAAAATTATGAAAAAGGTGTTTTTTAGAGAGGTAGTCTGGTTTTTTACTGCACTCCTTTTTTCTGTTCCTCTTTCTTTTGTTTTTCTTTTTTTTCTTAAGTTAACTTCTTCAGGACCTACTTTAAATGAGGTGGAGAAAGTATTCACCCTTCAACTTTTTCTGATTGGAATAGCGGTCATGTTTGTATGCGTTTACGTTGTTCGTTTGATTGTCATCGGAATTAAGTATTTGGTGGTTGGCAAACAAGATTCAAAACAACCTTAATTAATGTTACACAATATTGTTCCAGTTATTGCAGACCAGTTGAATGATTATTTGAAATCTGAGTATAATTTGACAGAGGACCGAGTCGCTGTTTCCAACTTAGTCGACATCAAAGGAAATCCTGTTCCTGGAATTGAAAATAAGATTGCCGTATTTGTTCTTAATATAGAAGAAGAAAAATCGGTAAGAAACGGTCATTTTCAGGCTAATCCAGGCATGAACCCTCCCGTAAGTGTTAATTTATATTTAATGTTTGCAGCCAATTTTACCGGAGAGAATTATTTGGAGGCACTCAAATTTATTTCTTCTGTAATATCATTTTTTCAGGGAAGGAATGTGTTTGATCATCAGAATACGCCATTACTGAGTACAAATATTGATAAAATAACTGCGGAATTGGTTAATATAGATTTAAAGGAGTTGAGTAATTTGTGGGCCAATCTAGGAGCAAAGTATGCGCCATCTGTAGTATATAAACTAAGAATGCTCAATTTCAACTCATTCATGGAAAAAGAGGAAGTTCCTACTTTATTAGGTTTACGAGGAAAAGTAAATCTAAATAAGATGATAGATGAAGCTATTGAAGGTGCAGCTTTAATTGATGCTGCCAATAAAGAATAGAGAATAAAAGAAAGATGATGCAACAATCCATCAGACTAAACACCAAATATAGAAGGATTGCATCTGTATTTTTCTTTCATGAGTATTACAGCAATAAAGTTTGCCGTGATTTATTGATAAGGCCGGATTTGGATACTCAAATGAAAATGCAATCATTTGGAATCTTGATGAACAAGGACACCAATGGATTTATATTGGCTATGGATTTGTCGAAAAATTTTAACCATAAGATTTTTTCAGGGATACTAGAGTTAAGTTTTCAATTTAGAATAGAGAATCCCTATTTCGTCAATTTCACAAATATTCCATTTGACGTAGACCAATATTTTGTGTTTGAACCCATGTCTAACCATAAAACTGGATTTCTTCATTCTGGAAAATATGTCTCCCAATCGTGTTTTCGAGAAAGTAATGAAGATGGTTTGAAGGGGCATATTCAATTGATGTTGAATACTAATGATGAGTGGTTTGGAAAAGAGATGGATTCAGAGATTACCCCATTTGAGTATGTAGTTAATTTTGACAAAAGAGCATGTCACTGGCAATATTTATTGGATTTGAAGAATGGAGGTAAAGAATCTTTGGAATCTATTTCAATTGTGCCTAAGAATATTCATTCGGCTGAAATTGAATTTGAAGCTCCTGAATATATAAATGAAGGAATGAGAACTGGTAAAATCAAAATAAAGAGTAAGAATCCGATACCATTGGAAGAAAAACCGAAGGTGTTATTTGAATTAAAAAGAATAACCCAATCAGGTGTTCAGGTTCCATATTCCCGGATTCTACCAAACGGAAGTCCGAGGAATTTAAGATTTTGTGAATTGAATAATCAATATATAACTGAGATTTTTGTAAAACTTTAAAACTTAAAAAATGGCAAAAGTTCTGGCAACACCGGGGGTTTACATTGAGGAAAAAAGTGCCTTTTCCTCTTCTGTTGTACCGGTGGCAACAGCTGTACCTGCATTTGTAGGATACACAGAAAAGGCCGCAAGAGGGACAAAATCCCTTAAAAATGTACCTACTAGAATTACTTCAATGGCAGAGTTTGAAGAAATGTTTGGTGGGGCACCTAAGACATTATTTGAAATTTCAGGAGATGATGAAACTGGATTTAAACTTGAAATTGATGCTGCTTCAAGGTTTTTATTGCATACAGCAATGAGATTCTTTTATTCTAACGGAGGAGGTGATTGTTATGTAGTTTCTGTAGGCAACTATCAGAATGGAATTAACGCATTAGATTTCAATGATCCGGCAACAGGTGCTGGGATAGCTTCACTCCCCAAGTATATGGAACCGACTTTACTGGTGATTCCAGAAGCAATTTTATTGGAACAAGCTGATTGTTATTCTCTTCAACAAGCAATGTTGAATCATTGCGGAATGACTATGAAGAATCGCTTTGCCATTTTAGATGTTTACGATGGAACCAGAGAGCGAACAATGGATGATGCAGATGTAATTAATCAATTCAGAGAAGGAGTTGGTGCTAATTTTCTGCAATGGGGGGCTGCTTACTATCCTTTTGTAAACACCACATTGGTTGCTGCGACAGAGGTAGGTTTTGATAATATCAAGAATAAGGATGGACTGATTGAGGTTTTAACCAAAGAAGTAGCTGATGCACAATCAGCAGGATTACTGAAGGAGGCCAGAGCAGAACTGATTAAAGCAGAGATAGCTAAAATTGCCGAAACTGAAGGTGAAGATGCGATTGAAACTTTATCAGCTACATTAAAGGCGGTAAGCCCAATGTTTAAAGCAGTTTTATCCCAAATGAGGGATATGCTTAACATTATGCCATTAAGTCCGGCCATGGCTGGAATATATGCCATGGTTGATAATTCAATTAACGTTGCAAAGGCACCTGCTAATGTAAGTGTAGGTTCTGTTGTTGCTCCGACTGTTGCCATTACCAATGAGTCTCAGGAAGATTTAAATTTACCACTAAATGGAAAAGCCATTAATGCGGTAAGAAGTTTTCAGGGCAAGGGTGTTTTAGTATGGGGTGCTAGAACCTTAGACGGAAATAGCCAAGATTGGAGATACCTAAGTGTTAGGCGTACCATGACCTTTTTGGAACAGAGCATAAAAATGGCAGCAGAGGCCTATGTTTTTGAACCTAATAACGCTACAACATGGACTTCTCTAAGAGCAATGGTTTCTAACTTTTTGAATAACCAATGGCAGGGAGGTATTTTGGCAGGATCTACTCCTGATGACGCTTTTTCTGTTGAAGTAGGTTTAGGGATTACAATGACCCCTAACGACATTTTGGACGGATTGTTAAAGATGACGGTAAAGGTAGCAATAACCAGACCTGCTGAATTTATCGTGATTACCTTCCAGCAACAACAGCAGAAGTCTTAATTGAATCAATTTTGTTAAAAAATAAATATAGATAACTATGGCAGTACCAACTCAAGGCACCGGTGGCGATCAGGATCAGTTTTGGCCGATGCCGAAATTTTATTTTTCTGTCGATATTGGAGACATGACAGATTTACCATTTCAGGAAGTATCCGGATTGGATATTGATACTGATGTCATTGAATACAGACATGGTAATAGTCCAGTGCATTCCACAATTAAAATGCCTGGCTTAATGAAATATGGAGATATTACTTTAAAAAAAGGTGTATTTGCAACAGACAACCAATTCTATGATTGGATTTCCAAGATTCAGTTAAACACTTATGAAAGATTAACTGTAGTCATCAAATTATTAGATGAGGATGGAACACCGAGAATGACTTGGACTTTGTCTAATGCTTTCCCTAAGCAAGTGACTCCAACTGATATGAACTCACAAAGCAGTGAGGTGGCCGTTGAAACCATCGTATTTGCTTGCGAAGGTTTGGAAATATCAGCCGCATAAAAAATGCAGGGATATCTTAAAAAGCTTGTACCGAGTACAAGCTTTTTTTTTCGATAACCTGATTAATTTGGTAAACTGTAACAGCAAATGCAAAGACATAAAATATAATTCATATTAAATGGATGATAAAAGACCATTGGTTGGATTTAATTTTAGTGT
>CALAZP010000276.1 GCA_937926355.1 uncultured Saprospirales bacterium | reverse complement strand
CTAATAATGGCCCATAAAGTATATAAGTGTGGCCAGTGATCCAACCTATATCAGCGGTACACCAATAAACATCATTTCCTTGGTATTGAAATACATTTTCAAAGGAATATTGGGCATAAACCATATACCCTGCACATGTATGAACTACCCCCTTAGGCTTACCAGTCGATCCTGAGGTGTATAATATGAAAAGTAAATCCTCCGCATCCATGATTTCAGCAGTATGCTGGTCATTTACCTCATTTAAAGAATCGTGCAACCAAACATCAAGTGAAGGATTAAAAGGAATAGATTCACCTGTATTCTTATGAACCAAAACGGTTTTTACCGAAGGACATCCTAATTCGATTGCTTGATCTACAACAGTCTTTACTGGAATATTTTTGGCACCTCGTTGGTTAAAATCAGAACAGATAACCATTTTACAGGAAGCATCATGTATCCGATCTGCTAATGCAGATGCCGAAAATCCAGCAAATACAACGGAATGAACAGCACCTACTCTGGCACATGCCAATACTCCAATCGCTAACTCAGGAACCATAGGCATATAAAAACATACTCGATCACCTTTTTGAATGCCATGTTTTTTTAAGACATTCGCCATTTTACAAACTTCCTGATGCAATGATTTGTAGGTGAAAGATTTAGAGGCCTCTCTAGGATCATTAGGTTCCCAAATTAAAGCTATTTTATTTGGCTGAGTTTGAAGATGCCTGTCAAGGCAGTTATCAGTAATATTGAGTTGGCTTCCGATAAACCATGAAAAATGGGCTTCATCAAAATTATACTCAAATACCTTATCCCATTTTTTATACCATTTAAAAGTATTTGCCTTCTCCTCCCAAAACGCTGTTGGATTGCTTATACTTTCTTGATAAGCATTTTGATATTCCTCGAATGATTTGATTTGTAAACTACTCATTTTATAAAGGTTTCCGCTTTTATTGCCAATTTAATTATTAATGTTTGTGTGCTTTTTCCGCTCCACGTGGGATTCTAATTTCCTCAATCATTTCGATAACTTTTGGAGGTGGTTTAGGCGTTACCATGGCAACCCCAAACGATACTATAAAATTTACAATCATACCTAAAGTACCAATGCCTTCTGGTGATATTCCCCAGAGATATTGCTCGGGGGTGCCCCCAAAGTATTTAAAATATAAAATATACGAAGCAGTAAAAACTAATCCAGCTATCATTCCGGATATGGCTCCCTGCATATTCATCCTTTTAGAAAAAATTCCCATAACAATGGCAGGAAAGAAAGAGGCTGCTGCTAAGCCAAATGCAAATGCCACAACTTGCGCTACAAATCCAGGTGGCTTTAATCCTGCGTAACCTGCAATTATTACCGCTACAGCAATGGAGATTCTCGCTGATAGTAATTCTTGTTTTTCGGTAATATCAGGTTTTAACCATCTTTTCAAAAAATCGTGTGAAATAGAAGAAGAAATTACTAAAAGTAATCCGGCAGCAGTAGAAAGAGCTGCAGCTAACCCACCTGCAACTACAAGGGCAATTACCCAATCTGGTAACTGTGCAATCTCTGGATTGGCTAAGACTATAATGTCCTGATCAACAAATAATTCATTACCCTGCCATCCATTCGGATGTGCTATTTCTTTATTGAATGTTTCATTCTGATCATTATAATATTGAACCTTACCATCTCCATTCTTATCTTCATACTTCAGCAGTCCAGTTTGCTCCCAGTTGTTGAACCATCCGGGCAATTCACTATATGATATTTGATTGACTGAATTTAAAAGATTCGTCCTTGCAAACACTGCGATTGCTGGGGCTGTAGTATATAAAATGGCTATAAAAAGTAAAGCCCATCCGGCTGATTTTCGAGCGTCGGAAACTTTTGGAACTGTGAAAAATCTAACAATTACATGAGGCAATCCAGCTGTTCCTAGCATTAGGGCCGCGGTAACAAAGAATAGGTCTGTAAAAGATTTTTTAGAAGTAGTATATTCCTGAAAACCCAAGTCTATAGACAATTGATCCAAGGTGTGAAGCAAGGAATTTCCATTTGAAAGTTCGCCGCCTATTCCTAATTGGGGTACAGGGGTGCCAACCATAATTAAGGATATGAAAATTGCTGGAACTAGATATGCAAAAATTAATACACAATATTGAGCAACCTGGGTATAGGTAATACCCTTCATGCCACCTAAAACCGCATAAAAGAATACAATCAATACACCTATTATGACACCCCACTCGTAGTCTATTTCTAAAAATCTGGAAAAGGCAACCCCAACTCCTTTCATTTGTCCAACAACATAGGTAAATGATACAAATAATGCTGCGACCACTGCTACAATCCTGGCAGTATCAGAATAATAGCGATCTCCTATGAAATCGGGAACTGTAAATTTTCCAAATTTTCTCAAGTATGGAGCCAATAATAAAGCCAAAAGTACGTACCCTCCAGTCCAACCCATTAAGTATTGAGCACCCTGATATCCCATGAACGAAATCAATCCCGCCATGGATATAAAAGAGGCTGCAGACATCCAATCTGCAGCAGTGGCCATCCCATTAACAAGAGGATGAACTCCTCCACCAGCCACATAAAATTCAGAAGTAGAAGATGCTTTGGCTCTTAAAGCTATATAAATATAAAGCAAAAAGGTAAATCCTACTATTGCGAAGGTCCAGTATTGAACATCCATTTTTTAGTCATTTACGTCGTAATCCTTGTCAAGTCTGTTCATTAGAAAGACATAGAAATAAATAATGATTACAAACACATATATAGAACCTTGCTGGGCAAACCAGAATCCTAGTTTAACTCCAGCAATGCTGAATTTATTTAAACTAGGAGCTAATAGAATTCCAAAACCAAAAGATACGGCAAACCATAGTATTAGAAGAAGCAACAAATAACGAATATTTTGTTTCCAATACTTCTTTGCATTATGTTCACTCATTTTGATTAAATGTATTTGTCTTCAAAGCAAATAACCAAAAAAATTTTGAAGTATATAAGTATTGCCAATAATAATTTTAAAGATGATAAATCATTAAGGGAATTTTGATTTGAAAGGCCATAGCTTTTGTGGTGCTTTTCTCAAAAATATATTCTAACATAGATTTCTTGATATTCACCAATGTTAAAAGGTCAATGGAGTTAGAATCCACATATTGATTAAATCCTTCTATGACAGAATCTGCCTTTAATTCACTGATTTCAAAAGAGGTAGAAGACCACTGATTATTCATCATTTCGTCAAAAATAACTTTTACATTATCTTGAAAAGATTCCGATGATGAGTCGGAAATATAAACAAAATGAAGTTTTGCATTAAAGGGGTTATTGAAAACAAATAATTTTTCAAGGGTGGTATGCTTTACAGATTCATAGTTGCTTCCAAACATGATATTCCTAATTGGAGTGAATGCTGTATCCTCAGGAATCAGAAGAACTGGACATTTAGATTTTTGAGCAACTGTGGTGGAAACACTTCCTAAAAATTTATCCAATAGATTAGAACTTCCAGTTTTCCCCATCACAATTAAATCGTAATCAGAAGAAAGGTGATAAATCTTTTCAGCAGGAAAACCTACCACAAAAATTTACTTAATTTTTATGAGGGATTCATCAACTAGATTTTGATGTTGAATGCCTTCTACAAATAGGCTAAGCGTCTCTTCTTTTTCTTTGATAAAATCATTAACTGGGGGTACAAATGCCGGATATTCTGCATCAATATTGGGCATATAAACGTGAATTAATTCCAAAACGCCTCCGCCCATTTCTTTCAGTAAACATGCGGCATAAACTAATGCATTTTTAGAACATTCAGAAAAGTCAGTAGGGACAGCAACTTTTTTCATTTTTTCCCTTAAATCTAGAAAAATAGCAATTAGTAAAAAATGACAAAAAGCATTTTTCTAATTGACTATTGTCAAAACAAATTACTTTTGCACTTCATTCAAAGCAAATATTTTTGGAATGATTAAATTTAAAAGTCCAGTAAATACGCCTACTTGGAAAGAGTTAAAGAAACATGCTTCTTTATTTAAATCTATTCACTTAAAAGATTTATTTCAAGAGCCTAATCGATTTGAAAACTTCTCCATACAGTGGAAGGATTTATTGTTTGATTATTCTAAAAATTTTCTCTCTAAGGAGACTCTAAATTTACTGTTTCAGTTTGCCAATGAAATGGATTTAGGAAATCAGATCTCCCGAATGTTTAAAGGAGAAAAAATTAATCTAACTGAAAACAGGCAAGCTTTACATATAGCCTTACGAAATGTAGAAAGGTATCCTTTTGGATATCCAGAACAGGAGCAAATTGATCAAGATGTTCAAGAGGTATTATTTAAAATGGGTGATTTTGCTAGTCAATTAGCTGAAAGCCAACTTTTGGGTTTTTCAGGAAAACCTATAAAGAACGTTGTTAATATCGGAATTGGCGGGTCTGATTTGGGAACCTCCATGGTAGCAGAAGCATTGAGGCCATATTGGAATCCCAAACTTAACCTTTCTTTTATTTCCAACGTCGATGCTACTCATTTTTATGAGGTTACTAAAAATTTATCTCCGGAAGAAACTCTTTTTATTATAGCCAGTAAAACTTTTACTACACAAGAAACTATGGCTAATGCAAATACAGCTAAAAAATGGATTATTCAAGCTGGAGGTCAAGATGATATAGGTTTGCATTTTGCGGCTGTTTCCACTAACCAAGAAAAAGTCCTTGAATTTGGAATTCCAGAAAATAGAAGATTTGGGTTCTGGGATTGGGTAGGTGGAAGATATTCCTTAACCTCTGCCATTGGATTACCCTTAATGTGTATGATAGGAAAGGATAATTTTACTGATCTTCTAAGAGGTTTTCACCAAATGGACCGTCATTTTTACGAATCGCCTTTGGAAGATAATATTCCTGTAATTATGGGGCTTATTGGATTGTGGTACGTTAATTTTTTTGGTGCTACCTCTGAAGCCATTATTCCTTATGACCAGTATTTACATAGGTTTGCAGCTCATTTTCAGCAAGTAAACATGGAAAGTAATGGCAAGTCAGTGGATAGAAATGGTGATCCAGTTAATTATTCAACTGGCCCAGTTATTTGGGGAGAGCCAGGAACCAATGGACAACATGCTTTTTTTCAACTATTGCATCAGGGAACACCTTTCATTCCGTGCGACTTTATTGCTCCTGTTTTTAGTCATAACCCAATAGGGGACCATCATAAAATACTTCTTGCTAATTTTTTCGCTCAAACTGAGGCATTGATGAATGGTAAAACAATTGATGAAGTAGTCAAAGAATTAAAGGAAGAAGAAAATGCCGATGGTGCAATAGATTTTTTAGCTCCTTTTAAGGTTTTTGAAGGTAATAGACCCTCTAATACTTTTCTTTTGAACAAAATTAATCCTTCTTCATTAGGGAGTTTAATCGCGGCTTATGAACACAAAATTTATGTTCAAGGAATCCTTTGGAATATCTTTAGTTTCGACCAATGGGGAGTAGAATTAGGCAAAAGTTTGGCTAAAGTAGTTTTAAAAGATTTGGAAAACCAAGGCGAAACCACCCTACATGACGGTTCCACCAATGGCCTAATTAATGCTTATAAAAGAATACTTCAATCCCATTAAAGGTGGAGTTTTTCTTTTCTAGCTAAAAGTGTTTCTTCTGATTCTTCCCTTTCTGGGTCTGGGACACAACAATCTACCGGGCAGACTGCCGCGCATTGAGGTTCTTCATGAAAACCTACACACTCCGTACATTTATCGGGAACTATATAGTAGTAGTCATCAGATACAGGTTCGTTTTGAGCGTCAGCCTCTATTGTCAATCCATTTTCCAAAGTAAAATTTCCTGAAATATCTGTCCCATCAGTTATCGCCCACTGAACTCCACCCTCGTAAATAGCATTATTGGGGCACTCTGGTTCGCAAGCCCCGCAATTAATGCATTCATCAGTAATCATTATTGCCATAATAATTTTTTTTCAAATATAAACCTAATAACGTTTAACTCAATAATTCGTTTAATGCTTAATTTATTAATCCTACTATATTTGTTTACCAAAATAGTACAATGTCTAAAGGTAAAGACAAAACAACTCCTCTAATGCAACAGTATAACCGGATGAAGCAAAAGCATCCGGATGCCATACTATTGTTTAGGGTTGGTGATTTTTATGAAACCTTTGGCCGTGATGCCGAAAAGGCTTCTGAAATTTTAGGTATTATTCTTACCTCTAGAAATAATGGGGGGAGTAACGTGGCCCTTGCTGGTTTTCCTCATCATTCATTAGACACCTATTTGCCTAAACTTGTTAAGGCGGGTTATAGAGTAGCTATTTGTGAGCAACTAGAGAAGCCATCACCCCAAAAAAAAATTGTTAAAAGGGGAGTAACCGAGATCATCACCCCTGGAGTAACACTTGATGATCGTATACTCAATCATAAACAGAATAATTTTTTGGCTTCAATATATATTGAAAATAAAGAGAAGTTTGGTATTTCATTTTTTGATATATCCACTGGTGAATTTTTAACTAGTGAAGGTGATTTTTATTTTATTGAAAAACTGATTCAAGCATTTCTACCTGCAGAAATTATTTATTCCAAGTCAAATAAAAAGGTTATACAGGATTTGATAAATGATAAATTCTATACTTATCCCTTGGATGAATGGATATTTACACTGGACTATACTCGTGAAAAATTAATTGAGCATTTTAATGTCCTTAATTTAAAAGGATTTGGAATAGAAGATATGCCCAATTCTCAAATTGCTTCTGGGGCTATATTACATTACTTAGATGCTACAGAGAATAAGAATTTACAACACCTTTCGGGAATAAGTCGTATACAACCGGATCACTTCCTTTGGATGGATAATTTCACCATTCAAAATTTAGAAATCATCCAATCTATTCATCCGAATGGCGTTTCTCTAGCCAAAATAATTGATAAAACCATTACCCCAATGGGGGCAAGGTTACTCCGTAAATGGCTAATCATGCCACTGAAAGATAAAAATAAAATTGAGGACAGATTAGAGGTAGTTGATATCCTAACGAAAGAGGCAAGTATTAGATCCCATTTGGTAGATTTATTTAAAAAGATAGGAGATATGGAAAGACTTATCTCCAAAGTTCCTATGAACAAAATAAACCCAAGGGAATTATATCACCTTGGAAAATCATTAAATCTAATTGACCCATTTTGTCAAATCTTGGTGCATTCTGGTAACACTCAATTGAAAGAATTATCTGAATCTATTCATCCATGTGAAGGTTTGAAAAATAAAATCATGCAAACCTTGATTGAAGACCCACCGGTCAATCTCAACAAAGGAGACATAATTAAAAAGGGAGTATCTGAAGAACTTGATTACTGGAGGGATTTAATTGATAATAATAAATATTTACTCGAAAAAATAAGAGATGATGCAGCAGATTCGACAGGTATTTCAAATTTAAAAATTGGTTTCAATAATGTTTTTGGATATTACCTAGAAGTAACCAATAAATCAAAGGATAAAGTGCCTCCTGAGTGGATAAGGAAACAGACATTAACAGGAGGGGAACGGTTTATCACTGATGAATTAAAGGTTCTAGAAGAAAAAATACTTAGTGCCGAAAGTGAAATTGCTATTCTTGAAAATAAAATTTTTGAAGATTTAGTCCATTATGCTAAATCTTTTATTCATCTCATACAACACAATTCTAGTATTATTGCTCAGGTAGATGTCATGCTTGCCTTCGCTATAGTTTCCGATTTGTATCAATACGTCCAACCTACAATAGTTGAAGATACAAAAATAGATATTAAGGCAGGAAGGCACCCCGTAATTGAACATCAATTACCTATCGGTAAAGATTACGTTCCAAATGATATTTGTTTAGATAACTCTGGTCAACAAATATTAATGATCACAGGTCCTAATATGTCTGGTAAATCAGCTATTCTTCGACAGACCGCCCTAATTTGTATTTTATCTCACATTGGTTGTTTTGTTCCTGCACTTTCTGCTGAAATTGGTATTATCGATAAAATATTTTCAAGAGTTGGAGCCTCTGATAATATCTCTAGTGGGGAGTCTACTTTCATGGTTGAAATGAATGAGACGGCTTCCATTATGAATAATCTTTCAGAAAAAAGCCTTATCCTTTTAGATGAAATTGGAAGAGGAACCAGTACCTATGACGGAATTTCAATCGCTTGGTCTATTGTAGAATATTTGCATAATAATTCAAAGGCTAACCCTAAAACACTTTTTGCAACTCATTATCATGAATTGAATGAGTTGGCAAAATCTTTGCCGCGTGTTCAAAATTTTCATGTGAGTACTTTGGAAACACAGCAAAAAGTTGTGTTTCTTAGGAAGTTAAAGAAGGGGGGTAGCCACCATAGTTTTGGAATTCATGTTGCAAAGATGGCAGGAATGCCTCCGATTATTTTGCAAAGAGCTTCCGATATTTTATCAGCATTAGAAAAAAAATCCCTGAGTCCTCAAAATGAAGAAACTATACCTAATAAAATCCTACCTCAGGTACCTATTCAAATGAGTATTTTTGAATCCAATGACCCAGTTGCAGCAGCTCTAAAAAATATAATAGAACAAATTAATATCAACAATATGACTCCTGTTGAATGTATGATAAAATTAAATGAACTTAAGCAAATTATAGAAAAGGAAAACGAATGAGAATAATATTAGCTGGGTATGGTAAAATGGGAAAATTGATAGAAGAAGTTGCAGCTTACAGAGGCCATGAAATTGTAGGAATTATCGAAAAAGATACTCCAATTAGTCAATTTCCTGAAATATTTGCCCAAGGAGACGTACTCATTGATTTCACTGGACCAAAATCTGCTTATTCTATCATAATCCAAGGCATTGAAAACGGTATTGCAGTTATATCTGGCTCTACTGGTTGGTTAGATCATTTTGATAAGGTTGTCGAATCAGTAAATCATTACAATGGAAGTTTTTTGTATGCTTCTAATTTTAGCCTAGGAGTTAATTTATTTTTTAACCTTAATGAATATTTGATTTCTTTAATGCAAAAGTATCCGGAATACATAGCTTCTATAGAAGAAATTCATCATACAGAGAAATTAGATGCACCTAGTGGAACGGCTATTTCTCTATCCAAAGCTTTTGATAAATCCCCTTTAATAAAATCCCATAGAGAAAAGGATGTACCGGGAACACATATTATTAGTTTTAATTCTCCAGAAGATATGATACAAATCAAACATGTGGCGAAAAATAGAAAAGGATTTGCTTTTGGAGCTGTCTCCGCGGCAGAGTGGATACTTGGCAAAAAAGGGGTATTCTCAATGAAGGATGTTTTAGAATCTTAAAGCCTATTCTCATTTATTAAGGCTATTAATTCTTCTTTATAATTTTTCCCGATGGGTAATTTGATCTGTTGATCTCCTTCTTTTAGCTCAACTGTATTTCCAACAATTGAATCTAGTTTACCTAAATTAATGATATAAGATCGGTGTATTCTTTTAAATATTTCAGCAGGTAATTTATCATCTAGACTTTTCATAGTTTGGAGCGTGACTAACCTGCTTTTTGATAGTTTGATAATGACATAATCCTTTAAACCTTCAATATATAAAATATCTTTATGGTTGATTTTTACCATTTTTTTATCTGCTTTGACAAAGAAATAAGATTCCTTATCAAGTTGAGGTTTTGTGGTTTCTTCTACAGTTGCCGAATTTTTAGATTCGATAATTCTATTTATGGCTAATAAAAATCTGTTAAAAGAAATGGGCTTTAGAAGATAGTCTATTACATTGAGCTCAAAACCCTCTACTGCATAATCAGAAAAAGCCGTTGTAATGATAACTAAGGGTTTTTTGGTTAAAGATTTTATAAAATCTATCCCATTAAGTTGGGGCATTTGAATATCTAAAAAAATAAGGTCAACAACCTCTTTATTAAGAATACTCGAAGCCTCTACAGCGTTCTTACAAGTTCCAACCAAAAACAAATCTGGTATTTTTTGAACATAAGTTTCAATTACATCTTGAGCCAATGGTTCGTCATCAACGATCAATACTCTTATCATAATTCAAATTAATTTTTAATGAAACGATATAATATTCTTTTAAATCCTGAATCTCTATTTCATGTGCTTTTGGATAAATCAAATTCAATCTCCTTTTGACATTAACTAATCCTATACCGCCCGGGCCATTAGCAATCTTGGTATTTTTATTATTTTTAATGAAAAATTCTACTATTCCATTTTGAACTTTGAGTTTCATGCTCACCTTAGCATTTTCAATTTGTTGGTTGACCCCGTGTTTGATCGCATTTTCTAAAAATGGAATAAATAAAAGGGGCGCAATTTGAAGGTTTTTTTCCTCTATAACTTCCAAAGTCAGATTTATAGTACCTCTGTTTTTAAATCTGATTGACTCTAGCTCAATATAATTTTGTAAGTAGATGATTTCCTTTTTAAGAGGAACTCTTCGAGCATTACATTCATATAACATATACCTCATCATATCAGATAGTTTCAGAACCATTTCTGGAGCTAAATCTGATTTTTTTAAAGTAAGAGAATAAATGTTGTTTAAGGTATTAAACAAAAAATGAGGATTAATTTGGGATTTTAAAAATTGTAATTCATTGTGCATATTTCTATGCTCTAATAATTGCTTTTCTCTTTGGTTTTTAGTGTAATCTTTAACAATTTTGGCAATGGTGGAACTTCCCCCTACAATCAAATTTATAATAAAATATAACCCAAAGTTATTGATAAGTGCCGTCTGGTAAATGGATTGATTACTTAGTTTTAAGTAAAAAATGAGCAGTTTTATTGGGGTTAGGAAAAGAGAAAAAATAAGCAATAAAAGTAGGTAAAGCCCAATACTCTTGCTCTTTAAATAATTGGGAATTAAATAGTACAGATTGAAATATACAATCATTGCGTATAATCCAATATTGATTATTTCGTTACTTAATTTTTCAATAAAACTGAAATGGGTATCTGAATTAAAAATTAGAAAAGTTAAAAACGCCAACCAAATTAATGAATGATATATCACTCTTCGGTTGAACCATTGTCTTGTTTTTTCAAATACAAAGGTTAGGTCTAGCATTATTATTTGTATTTTTGCCCTCCCAAATCGACAAATTCATGGTTTATCTTACAAGACGGGAAAGGTTCAATGCAGCCCATAAACTCTGGGTAAATGACTGGCCTGAAGAACAAAATTTTCAAGTCTTCGGCAAATGTGCTAATAAAAATTGGCATGGACATAATTATGAACTATTTGTAACTGTAAAAGGAATTCCAGACCAGCAAACTGGTTTTATTATTAATGTTAAAACCCTAAGTAATATCATAAAAAAAACGATCACAGAAAAATTAGACCATTCTAACCTAAATTTAGACGTAGATTTTATCCCTAGTTCAATTCAACCAACTACTGAAAACTTGGTTATCTTAATTTGGAAGGAGTTACAACCTCATTTAAATGGTTGTCAATTGCATTCTATAAAACTCTGTGAAACAGAAAATATTTATGCAGAGTATTTTGGGAATTAAAAATCAATTTAATGAATAAGGAGCATCAAGATTTAGAGGAGTTAAAAAATCATTATCAATCCATCATGGAATCTGTTGGTGAAGATCCCCATCGGGAAGGCTTAGTAAAAACCCCTGAAAGGGCAGCCAAAGCAATTAAATTTTTGACTCAAGGATATAGCAAAAATGCAGAGGAAATTCTTAATTCTGCTATGTTTAAGGAGGACTATAAAGAAATGGTAATTGTAAAGGATATTGAGCTATACTCTTTGTGTGAACATCACTTATTACCCTTCTTTGGAAAAGTCCATATAGGTTATATTCCCAATGGATATATTGTAGGTCTTAGTAAATTGCCCAGAATAGTGGACGTATTTTCAAGAAGATTACAGGTACAGGAGCGCTTAACTGCTCAGATTATTGAATCTATAGACAAAACTCTAAATCCACTTGGAGTAGCTGTTGTTATTGAGGCTAAACATATGTGTATGATGATGAGAGGAGTTGAAAAGCAAAATTCAATAACTTCAACGTCGGCCTTTACAGGCGAATTCCAAAAAGTTGAAACAAGATCGGAGTTCTTAAATTTAATTAAGAAAAATCTTTGATATGAAAGCTTATATATTTCCAGGTCAAGCTTCTCAGTTTGAAGGCATGGGAAAAGATCTTTATGAAAGTTCTGAAATCGTTAAATCTTTTTTTGAAGAGGCTAATGAAATTCTAGGCTATAGAATTTCTGATACTATGTTTAATGGAAGTATGGAGGAGTTATCAAAAACAGAAATTACTCAACCTGCTGTTTTTTTGCATTCCATTGCTAAAATCAAATTAATTGGAGATTCGTACAAGCCAGATATGGTGGCAGGCCATTCTTTGGGGGAGTTTTCAGCCCTAACTAGCGCAGGTGCTCTGAGTTGGCAGGACGGTTTGAGGTTGGTTCACAAAAGAGCCATAGCCATGCAAAAGGCTTGTGAACTTCAACCAAGTGCCATGGCCGCGATTCTTGGTTTAGATGATGAGGTTGTAGAGGGTGTCTGTAATGAAATTGAGGATTACGTAATACCTGCAAACTATAATTGTCCAGGGCAATTGGTTATTTCAGGTTCTAAAAAGGGGGTAGCAAATGCAGTTGATCGCTTGAATGGAGTTGGTGCTAAAAGAGCTATCATGCTTCCAGTTAGTGGGGCATTTCATTCTAAATATATGTTACCAGCTCAAAATGAGTTGGCTGAGGCCATAGAGTCAATAGAAATATCAAATCCATTTTGTCCAATTTTTCAAAATTTTACCGCTAGTGGGGTTAAAATCGCCTCGGAGATAAAAGAAAATCTCATTAAACAATTAACAGCTCCTGTTAAATGGACTCAGACTATGAAAGAAATGATTAAATATGGAGCTACAGAATTTATTGAAGTAGGGGGAACTGGAAAGACTTTGCAGGGATTTGTAAAAAAACTAGATCGATCTATTCCTACTTCTGCACTTTAATTCATAATTATGTCCGATATTCAATTAGCATCTGGCATCTTATTATTGGCGGAACCTTTCATGATGGATCCCAATTTCAAAAGAGCCGTTGTACTTCTTTGTGACCACCATAAAGCTGGAGATTTAGGATTTGTTTTGAACAGACCAATGAATATGGGAATTAATGAATTAATAAAAGATTTTCCAGAGTTTAAAAGCACCGTTTATTATGGAGGGCCTGTGCAAACAGATTCCATTTATTATGTCCATAGTGCAGGAGATATTCTGGATGATAGTATTTACGTTGGAAAGGGTTTGTATTGGGGAGGAGATTTTGAAAAATTGAAATTTTTAATTCAAACCGAAATTATCACTCCCAAGGATATAAAGTTCTTTATTGGTTATAGTGGATGGTCTGAAGGGCAATTAAGTGAAGAAGTTTCAACTAAATCTTGGATTAAGGCAGAAATGCATCCTAACTATATTTTCAAAACAAGATATTCTAACCTATGGGAATTGGTCTTGCACCACATGGGAGATAATTACTCGGTTTTAGCAAGAATTCCCGATCATATATCCTGGAATTAGTTTAGAAATTCTGGTACTAGGTAAAAAATACTATATCTTATTTCAGGTAAGAACCCCAAGAATGTGATATTTAAAGATAAATTAGGTAAGAGGCTCATCTATGGAATTAGGATAAAAGCATTCAAAGGGTTGATCGGTCAAAATTTCTATTACTTTATTCCGAATAATATGAAAGTCTTCAAGATTTTTTTGCTCTAATGGTTCCGGAGGTGGAAAACTTAGATTCAAGTGGTTAACTTGACTTCCATTTTTCCAAAACCTAAAGCATACGTGCGGTCCAGTAGCTAGACCAGTAGAACCCACATAGCCAATGATTTGACCTTGCTGTACCAACAATCCCTTTTTCATTCCTGCGGCAAATTTTTGCATATGTAAATACTGCGTTTGATAGGTATTATTGTGTTTAATTTTTATATAATTTCCGTTTCCTTTGGTGTAACCGGCTTCTATTATAACTCCAGATCCAATTGCATAAATAGGCGTGCCGTATGGTGCAGCATAATCTGTACCCAAATGAGGACGAACCCTTTTGAGAATAGGATGAAATCTGCTCCTGTTATATCTCGAAGAAATTCTAGCATACTTAATAGGAGATTTTAAAAAGGACTTTTTCATAGGTCTTCCCTCTAAATCGAAATATCCAGATAGCGTATCATTTTCAAAATATATGGCATAAAATTCATTTTTTTCATGTTCAAAATAAGCAGCTATAAGCTTTCCAACACCAATAGATTTTTGATCTACGATTAAATTTTCATAAATAGCTTTGAATTTATCCCCTTTTTGTAGGTGATAAAAATCAATTGACCATTGATACGCATCTTCTAATTTAGAAGCCAATTCAATACTCTTTCCTTGATCTACAATACTATTCCAGAGTGAAGTATTTATTTCCCCAATTAAAGTATCTAATACAGTATGAACAGGTTTTTCAAATTTTTTTACCCCTATTTGGTCAGGAATTAAGTTAAAAATAAAAGCACTTGAGATATCTGATTCGTAAACAAAATATTCGGGAAGACTACTAGAATCTCTTTTAAATACTTTATACGTTTGTCCAGCTTTAAATTGCTTAAAATCAAAAATATTTCTTGTTTTTTTTACTAATTCATCCACTCGGGACATAGGTACACCTAATTCATCTAGAATAAGACCTAAATTTTGACCAAATTTTATCTTTTGAGTTTCAACTATAAAGGTGTCCAAAACTAAGCCGTATTCCATTTTTGGAATAGTAATGGGTAAAGTACCCAATTCTATAGAATGCCTTTGGTAACTTTGAATATAGTTTTTCGTATAAAATAAAAGTATGAGAAAGGAAATAGATATAAATATGGAAGTTTTCCACTGGTACTTCATAGGTGAGACATCATGTATTCTGAATTAAAGATAATCTTTATTTACTTTGTGATAAAACCAAAATTAATTAAATGTCTGAGCCATCGAAATATGAATTGAGAGGTGTCTCTGCTTCCAAAAAGGAAGTTCATGATGCGATAAAGGGAATAGATAAAGGTTTGTTTCCAAATGCTTTTTGTAAAATTCTTCCAGATTTAGTTGGAGGAAATTCTCAATATGTAAACATCATGCATGCGGATACTGCTGGGACTAAAACAAGTCTAGGTTACCTTTATTGGCAAGAAAAGCAAATAGATGAAATTTGGCATGGTATTTCTCAGGATGCTATTGTGATGAATATTGATGATATGGCATGCGTAGGGTGTACTTCCAATATCATTTTATCTTCTACCATTGGAAGGAATAAGAATATCATAAATGGCCAGGTAATAAAATCCTTGATTGATGGGACCAACTTATTTATTGATAAGATGCGAGAATTTGGGGTAGAAATCTTTTTGGCTGGAGGTGAAACGGCGGATGTTGGGGATATAGTAAGAACTATTGATGTTGGATTTACTACTTTTGCTCGATTACCACAATCAGAATTAATTGTAAATGATATCCAACCCGGTGATGTAATTGTTGGATTCGCTTCGTATGGACAAGCTTCGTATGAAAATAGATATAATAGCGGAATTGGTAGTAACGGGTTAACCCTAGCTAGGCATGATGTCTTGAACCACCATTATGCTGAAAAATATCCGGAATCATTTAATCCTTTTATCCCTATAGAAGCTGTATATACAGGTGAATCCAGCTTAACTGATCTGATAGAAATCAATAATCAACAAATAGAGGTTGGAGAACTTTTACTTTCACCAACTCGAACATATCTGCCACTGCTGTCTGCCATACCCATTTCACTAAAAAAGGAAATTAATGGAATCATACATTGCTCGGGTGGGGGTCAAACTAAAGTATTACATTTTATAAATCAATTAAAAGTGATAAAAGATTCTTTGTTACCTATTCCACCTATTTTTAGATTGATTCAAAGTAATTCAAATACTCCTTGGAAGGAAATGTACCAGGTATTCAATATGGGACACAGATTAGAAATTTATCTTCCCGAAGCTTTTGCTCAGCAATTAATTGATCTTGCAAAATCATTCCATATTGATGCAAAAATTATTGGACGCGTTGAAGAGTTTTCCGAGAAATTAGTCCAAATAAAATGTCCTCAAGGGGATTTTGAATACACTATTTAGGTAATGGAAAAAATCAATAAAAAAGATAGGGTAAAAGCCATAATTGAAATTCTTGAAAGGTATTTTCCTAAGACCCCTGTTCCTTTAGAACATAAAGATCCTTATACCTTGTTGGTTGCAGTACTTTTATCGGCACAATGCACAGATGAAAGAGTCAATAAAGTCACTCCATTTCTTTTTAAAAAAGCAGATAACCCAAAAAAAATGATGGAACTGCCGGTAGAAGAAATTAAAGAGGTTATCAAACCTTGCGGTTTATCTCCTACTAAGTCTAAAGCAATATCCGAACTCTCAAAGATTCTTATTGATAAATATGATGGACAGGTTCCCAAAGATATGATTGCACTCGAAAAATTACCTGGAGTAGGTCATAAAACTGCATCTGTTGTGGTAAGTCAGGCATTTGGTGAGCCTGCTTTTCCTGTGGATACTCATATTCACAGACTAGCTTATAGATGGGGATTGAGTAATGGCAAAAGTGTGGTTCAAACGGAAAAAGATTTGAAAAGGCTTTTCCCTAAAGAATTATGGAATAAACTGCATTTACAAATCATTTTTTTCGGAAGAAAATTTTGTCCGGCAAGAGGCCATGATCCATTTCAATGTCCAATTTGTTCAAAATTTGGTAGAAAAACACTTTTCAAAAAGGAAGTCCCAAGGCGAAGTTCAAATTAATATCTTTTAACTGAAATTTACTAAAATTTTGCCAATAGTATTTCTCTGGTTTTATATCGAGTTCGTTTTCAGAAGGGTAGGGGTTTCTTAACTTAATTCCCAAATCTAATCTGAATAGAAAATAAGTGAAATCAAATCGAAAACCCATACCAGAACCTAAAGCAATTTGTTTGTAGAATGGATCCAAATTGTAAGTAGTATTTCCGCATGTTTCTTCTCTAGAGGTAAAAACAAATTGACTGCCGCATCTAGAGGGATCTTTTTGAAGGGTCCAAATATTACCTGCATCTAAAAAAAATGCGCCTTTTAACCTCCAGAAAAGATCAAACCGATATTCAGCACTAGCCTCCAATTTAAAATCTCCAGTTTGATAAAATAATAAACGATTCCTATTACTAGTAGTAAGAGGATCTTTATAGCCTCCTGGTCCTAATCCCCTAGCTGCCCACCCTCTAATACTATTGGGACCTCCAACATAAAATTGTTTTACATAGGGAACATCTTCAGAGAAACCGAATGGTAAAGCAAAACCAAGATTTAATCTAAATGCAAAGTTCTTCTTTTGATTAAATTGTCTAAAATAACGACCGTCCGCTTCTATCCTTACAAATTGAGCGAACTCTGTTTGACCAATTCTGAAAATTTCATTTTTTCTAGAAATTAGATTGTATAGTTCATTTATTCCAAAAATTTCTGCACCTGAAACTTCTCCATTAAAACCAAAATAATGAGACTCCCCAAATCTATTAGGCCTGCTTCTGTAAGAATATCCAAACTCTCTAAAAATTAAACTGACAAATAATTGTTGTCCAAAACTTCGTCTAAAAAAAGTATTTTCTCCAAGTATAGCATCAAATCCAGGGTTTATTTCCGGTTGTAAATAGTCTATTCCTAAGTGATTTACAAAATATCTTTTACCACCGGTCTCAGGAATTTCAAATCCATAAACTGCATTAAATAAATTGTATTTATAAAAATCTAGCAGATGGAGGTAGTTAAAACTTAAACCTAGTCTTGAAATGGCATTGGCTCTGAGGTTTTCTCTAAATCTATTTCTTGAATTTCGTGCTATTCGATTCCATATTCCCAAATAATCTGTGAAGGCGGGAAATTGGTATTCGTTTTGAATCCTAATATCCAAGGTATTTAATAATCTAGGTCCTTTAACATTTTGATTGATTTCTGCTCCAGTAGAAAAACTTGAAAACATAGATTCGGCCCCTTTAAAAATATTTTTATGCCGAAGAGAAGGGCTAAGTGAAACCCCGATTAAATTTCCCGTTCCTGCTGATGTACTTCTATTGGTATAGTTAACTTCAAAATCTATACCCATTTCCATTTTTTTGCTTGGAGTTAACTCTATATTAATGTCTAATATGGGCTCGTATTCTCTTGGTTCTAATTTTATTCTCACAAACCGATAAATATTAAGGTCATTAAAAGCATTATAGGTTTGTTCATAATGACTTTGGCTAAATATTTCCCCTTCTTTAAATTGATTGTTTTCCATCAATGTAAATGGGTTTACCAAAAATTTTTGATCTTTAGTTTTAAAAAGAATTGAGTTGATAATTGAATCAGAATATTCAGAGGGATCAAGACCAGGGGTAAAATCTTGGTATATAGTAATCTTTCCAATTTTATAATAGGAATGCTCCTTTGAATTTATTGGAGGTAATACCTTAATTTTTAATTTGGCAAATCCATTTCTTCCTATGGTATCTGCCTCTAATGGAGCAATATAGTTACTATTAAAATCAGCATATCCATTATCTCGTAACAACCTAGTTATACGGTCCTTTTCTTGTTCATAGGTAACTCCAGAAAGTATAGCATTTTTTTTAAAAAAACTTTTGTTAGCAAATTCTAATAATATCCCATAGATTCTTTGATCATTAGAGGAGAAAGTCACGCTATCCACTCTAAATATTTGATTAACATCAATCAAATAGGTGTTAACTACTAATTTTTTCTTGAAATCCTCTTCAAATTTTACCTGTGCGTTAAAGTAACCTTTTAATCTTAAGAAGTTTTCCATAGCTTCAGCTGTGGAAATGGCCTTGGTTGATGCATAAATGGTTGGCGGTTCAGATAAATATTTTAATTTCCATTGATCAAATCTAGAGGTATCAGAAGAATTAGAGATTCTGTAATGAAACCATTCTCTTGGTATAAAAAAAAAATTACTATTGGGTTTTTGCTTGATGAGGGTGCTCAATTCATATTTTAAAGCAGAAATATTTTCTACTTCTTCTTTATTTTCAAATTTTAATTTATTCTTTGTCAATAAATATTCATCTGCGTTTAGATATTTTAAAGAAGAACAACTTGATATTAATACAGTTATTTTGATGCAAGCAAACAAATAAACAAACCACTTTCCATTCATGAGAATCTCTAAAAGCCAGATTAAATATATAAAATCACTTCAGTCAAAAAAATACAGACAAAAATATAATAAATTTATAGTAGAAGGTGCCAAATTGGTTTCTGAGTTAATAAGTTTTAGATCAGAATGGATAGAATGGATAGTGATTCAAGAAGGGGTGACTATTTCATTCGATAGATTATTGGTTGCCAATCAAATTGAATTTCGTCATATTTCTTCTCATAGTACCCCCTCAGGGGTCTTGGCAGTTGTTGAAATTCCTCCCAATGAATTAAATGAAATAGCACTTTCAAACAAATTAAATATTTATTTAGATAAAGTCATGGATCCCGGAAATATGGGTACCATAATTAGAACTGCCGAGTGGTTCGGTATTGCTCAAGTGATTTGTTCACCTGGTTGCGTAGATCCTTTCAATCCTAAAGTTATTCAAGGAACTATGGGTTCTATTTTAAGAGTACCGATTGTTCAAATGAACCTTAATGAAATTCCAAATATTGAAAAATATCAACTGTTAATTGCATCTTTAGACGGTGAAGATATTACTAAAGTTAAGATAGAACCAAAAGGTATTATTATAGTAGGCAACGAAAGCAATGGAATATCAAAAATACTTTATAACCTTCCTCACCGAAAAATAAATATTCCTGCACATCCATCTAATCAAGGAGAATCTTTGAATGTTGGAATAGCAACAGGATTAATTGTTTACCAACTTATGCTAAATTAATTTTAATAATGCTTCTTCAATATTGCGGGCTCCCCTTAAATTGATCGCAGCAATTTTACCTTCTCTATCAATTAAGAAGGTTCTAGGAATTGACCTAACACCATAAATCGCAGCCCCCATAGAATCCCATTTTTTTAAATCACTTACATGGTACTCCCATTCTAAACCGTCTGTCTGAATTGCGTTAACCCATCTGTCTTTAGATTGCCTAATCATATTTTCTATTTGCTCGGCTGATTGCAGCCTGGCTTTTGTTCTTTCGTCAATTCCATCTAGAGATACACTGAAAATAGTGAAACCTTGATTTTTATATTTTTGATAAACCTTCACGACGTTGGGATTTTCTCTTCGACAAGGACCACACCAGCTCGCCCAAAAGTCTAAAAGAACAATTTTACCTTTAAGGCTAGAGAGAGAATATGATTTTCCAGATGGACTTTCGAGAGTAATATCGGGTGCATCTTGACCTACTTGGATTCTTTCTCCTGCCATGCTGGCTTGATTTTGAAGTTCAGCAGTAGCAATTAACTTACCATATTCTTCGCTAAGTAATAAAGAAGGATAAGCACTTGTTAATTTTAATTGGGCCTTTCTTTGTACATCAATAAACTGATTACCAAGAGCTCTAAATGCAACATAAGCTCCTAATATTGGATATTTAGTGGTATCAATATACTTATTGACATCATCAATTGTCATGGTTCTTGTCATCAATTTTTGAACAATGCTAACCATTTCAGATGAAGACGACGATCCATCAACATTAAAGTCAAAATTTTGAATAGTAGCTAAATCTCCTTTAATTTCAATTGTCCCATTATTCTCCCCTTGTTCAAGGATAAAGTTTAACCTTTTCGCACCAATTCTTAAGTTATAAATTCCTGGCAATAAGCCTTCTGGGAATTTTATTTCGAAGTTACCATTGCCATCTGCCATCCCTTTTCCGACAATATTATTGGGTTGACCAAAAATTAATTCGTCCACAAAAACTTGCATATTTGCACTATTATTTATGGTGCCTTTTAAGGTAGTACCAGAGGAATTTTTGGTACAAGAAATAGTAATAATAGTAAGGGTTAAGAGTAAGAATAAATTAAAATATAGTTTCATATCTATTAGTGTTCTATTATTGAGCCCAATTCATTATCATACTTGAATTTCCATTGTTCAATGTTTCCAAAAGATTGTTGGTCAATTAAAATTTCATTTGTTGTTACATTTCCCAATTTAGTGAATGAAACATTATTACTATTCAAATAGTTTACCATTTGGTCTTCGTCTTCTTCTCCAATAGTAATTATTGCCCTACTTTGACTCTCTCCAAATAAATATGCATCCTTCCTGAAGGTTTCATCAGTTTCAATATTAAAACCCAATTGATTTTGGTATCCAGATTCTAATAAAGCAAAGAATAGTCCTCCTTCTGAAATATCATGAATAGACTTTATTATTTGTTGCTGGATAATCTTGATTAAAGATTGTTGGAATTGGTACTCTTCTTCTAGTTCAAACTGAGGAGCTGGCGAGAGTTTAATTCCATGAAAGTGTCTAAGATATTCAGAGCTATTGATATCATTGCTAGGAGTACCAATCATATATATTGCGTCTCCAATATTTTGGAAAGAAAGAGATTGGTGATTTTTGAAATCTTCTAGAATTCCTAACATTCCAATAGTGGGAGTAGGTTTTATTGGTTCTGTTGAATTTTTAAAAATGGATTGATTATAAAAGCTAACATTTCCTCCGGTAACTGGGGTGTTGAATTTTTTACAAGCATCTCCCATACCTTTAATACTCATAACAAATTGCCAATAAACTTCTGGGTTATAGGGATTTCCGAAATTCAAACAATTGGTTATTGCTACAGGAATACCACCAGAACATATAATATTTCTCGCACTTTCAGCCACTGCAATCATAGCTCCCTTATAGGGGTCTGCATGGACATAAGTACTATTACAATCTACAGTTAAAGCCAATGCCTTTTCAGTTCCTTTTATACGAACAACTGCGGCATCAGATGCCTTATTGGTTGTCATAGTATTCGTTCTGACCATAGAGTCATATTGCTCTGAGACCCATCTTTTTGATAATAAATTGGGAAGTTTTGCCATCTTTTGAGCAACTTCCATTAAATCTTTAGGCACTTTGATGTTCTTGGGATTAAATTGATTGATCTGTTCAAGATAAGAAGGCTTTTGGTAGGCCCTTTCATAAATAGGGGCACCTCCACCTAGAACTAAAGATTCGGCAGGTATATCAACTATTACATTTCCATCTTTAAAAAAACGTACTTTTTGAGTGTTGGTCACCACCCCGATTTCTGAACATTCCAAATCCCATTTTTCAAATACTGCTTTTAATACTTGCTCATGACCTTTTTTACCTACAACTAACATTCTCTCCTGACTTTCTGATAATAGAATTTCAAAAGCCTTCATGTCCGTTTGCCTAGTCGGAACTTTATCCAAATCAATATCCATTCCGGTATTGCTTTTAGCACTCATTTCAGAACTGCTGCAACATATCCCTGCCGCTCCCATATCTTGCATTCCAATCACAGCCCCTGTTTTTATCGCTTCTAAACTCGCTTCAAGCAATAATTTTTCTTGAAAAGGATCTCCCACCTGCACGGATGGCAAATCTTCCGAAGAATCCTCCGTTAAATCAGCTGATGCAAAAGTAGCCCCGTGAATTCCATCCTTACCCGTTGCAGAGCCAACTATAAATACGGGGTTTCCAACCCCATCTGCTGAAGCCGAAACGGTCTCGCCAATTTGAACAATTCCAGCTGACATTGCATTCACCAATATGTTTTGATTGTAGCATTCATCAAAGTATACCTCCCCTCCAACAGTTGGAACTCCAAAACAATTTCCATAGTTGCCGATTCCTGCAACGACTCCCTTCACTAAGTGTTTGGTATGGGCTAAGTTTGGGTTTCCGAATCTTAAAGAATTTAAAGCTGCAATTGGTCTCGCCCCCATAGTAAATATATCTCTATGAATCCCTCCTACTCCAGTAGCTGCTCCTTGAAACGGTTCGATAGCCGATGGGTGATTGTGCGACTCAATTTTAAAAGCACAGGCCAACCCGTTTCCCAAATCAATTAGTCCTGCATTTTCATCACCAGCTTCTACTAATAATCGGCCACCATTCCTTGGAAGAGTTTTTAGCCAAAGAATAGAATTTTTGTAGGAACAGTGCTCAGACCACATAACTGAATATACACTCAACTCCGTAAAATTTGGGATTCTCCCTAATACCTTTTCTATTTTGATATATTCCTCCTCCAAAAGACCTAGGTCGAGAGCAGCCTCTAAAGCCTCATTTTTGCTAATGAATTCCATGAACTAGATAATTATATTCGCCCGTAAATATAATCAACTGATATAGTTAATTAGGAAAAATAATACAAGGTAAATCCACAAGCCATCCAGGTAATGCCAGTATAGACTCAGTAACCTGAGTTTCAATCTTTTCTCTGGATCAGAAAAATATACTAAAACCGAAACAGGCTCTTTCATATGCCTTTTGGCCCTGATAATAAAAAGGATTAAAAAGGGTAATCCTCCCAACACATGGGCAAAATGTAATCCAGAAATAACGTATAAGTAGGATGCCGAATTATCAGAATTGATGAAAATATTTTGGTTAAACATACTTTTCCACCCGTAAAATTGGCTGATTAAAAAAATGAAAGTAATCATTACTGTAACAACGAGAGATCTTATATACTGATTAGTATCATCTTGCAGATAGTTTTGGTTGGCTTTCCAGAGGGTGAATGAGCTCAATAAAAGAAGTAGGGTATTTAAATAAAAAATAATAGGTAATTGAATGGGGTCTAAATCATTTTGTACCCTGGTATAAACTAAAGATATACTTAGACTTAAAAAAATCATTGATATCCCAAATAAAAGTAAAACCAACAAAACACGATAAGGATGAAAAATAAAAGCACTTGATTCTTTAGACATTTCTACCCATTTTAGAACACTTTTTGCTACAATATTTTACCTCTTCCCAATTTTTTTCCCATTTTTTACGCCATTTGAATGGTCGCAGACACGAAACACAAATTTTTTCTGGTAAAAAGGTTTTTTTATGTGGCATGTCGTTTGCCGAATTTTAAAACAAACAACCATAATAGAGCTATGTTCACAATCATTAGCGTTAACGATATCAACCATCCTCCTCCTAAGTAAGTTACTAGGCCAACACTAATAAATGATGGAAGACCTACAGTTAAGGCATATGGTATTTGGGTTTTTACATGTGAAAGGTGGTCACAATCCGAGGCTAAAGAACTCAATATCGTGGTATCGGAAATAGGACTACAATGATCTCCCATTACAGAAGCTGCTAGAACGGTAGCTATGACATTCAATAGTAATTCAATACTTATTTCTGCACTCAAACCTTGACTTTGTGATATAGCCCATGTAATAGGTATTGCAATTGGATATAAAATAGCCATGGTGCTCCAGCTGGACCCAGTTGAAAAAGAAATAGCAGCTGCCAAGACAAATACTATCATTGGCATTAAAAATGGATTTAAAGAGTCTTGCAAAGCCGAGGTGATAAAAGTCGCTGTATGTAACTCTTCAGTGGTAAGAGCAAGCGACCAAGCAAATGTCAGTATTAACAAAGCTGGTAACATGGTTTTGAAACCCGAAATGATGGTGCTTATCACTTCTTCTAACTTCATAGTTCCCCTACCAATAGTCAATATAGCTGCTAAAATTACTCCAGATAAAGAAGCCCATAATAAAGCTACATAGGAATCAGCTTGACCAATGATCATACCAAGTTTAACAAATACTCCCTGATCCGTCTGCAATAAACTCATTTGTTTCCAAATTTGACTCCAACTTCCATCTAAGGAGACTCCTTTTGAAATCAATTCAGTAGCAATAGATTCAAACCCAGTTACCAATAGGCCTATTATAGTTACAACGATTACTGATAAAACTGGAATTAATGCATTAGAAGGACTAAAAATAGCATTTGCTACAGGAGATAAATCTTCAGTTTGAGCTTGTTTATTACTTCCACTTGCCAATGATTTTCCTAAATAGGTTGCTCTTTCTATTTTATACATTGGACCAAAATCTCTTCCAGTATATATTAATATCAAAATAAATATTACTGCCAAAATTGGGTAAAAGGAATATTTTAAAGAGGAAATAAAAATTAAATAAGAAGTCATACCTGCTGGAAATCCTGACAAAGCGTTGATTCCATCTGCTATGTATCCCAATTCAGCTCCAATCCAGGTGGTTATAAAAGCAATTGCTGCAACAGGTGCTGCTGTGCTATCTACGATATAAGCTAATTTTTCTCTTGAAATTTTAAATTTATCTGTAACTGGTCTCATCGTATTACCTACTATTAAGGTATTGGCGTAATCGTCAAAAAAAATGGATATCCCCATCAACCAGGTTACAAATTGACTACTTTTTCTAGAATGAGCATACTTACTTAGACGTTCTACTACTCCAGCCATTCCACCATTTTTGGAGATTAAGGCGACCATTCCTCCGATAAGTAAACTAAAAACAATAATGGATAAATGACCAGAGTCTTTTAAAGCGGAAATAATATAAGTATCAATAATAGTAAATAAACTTCTGGAAAAATTGAATCCACTAGCAAGGAAGGCCCCTACCCATACCCCGGCAAATAAAGAAATAACTACTTCCTTAAAAATAAGAGCTAAAAGAATGGCTGTAAGAGGAGGAAGAATAGAAGTCCAAAGTGGAATTTTTTTAAATCTCATAAAACCTCCTCCCTCTTGGTTTAGGTGGAAAAGTTGATAACCAGAATATTCATTGATTTTTATTAAGTTGAGACCATTATTTAATTTGAATTTCGCTTTTCCTTCGGAAAAAAAAACTTCATAAATGGAGCCATTCAGTGTTATTTTAAAATTACCGTCTGGTAGGGCAGCTTGAAGAAATGTTTCATTTTTATTGATGACAACATCTATCTGCATTCTTTGATTCAAATTATTGGCCTCCAATTTTAACCACCCTAAAGAAAATGTCAAAACTAAAATTGAAGTATATTTAAAATTCATTTTACCAAATTTTCACTTGTTTACACCCAAATTAATTTAAAAACTAAAGACTTTGAGGTTTTTACAAAAATTTTTCATTTTATTCTTTTTTGGATACCATGGTCTAATATGGGGGCAAGAATCAAATAGTATAACATTTGAAGTAGAATCCTATAGCATGCCATTCGCAGGTGGAATGAATAATCCACAATTCTCCTCTATTGATTTTGATAGAGATGGACACTTTGATTTGTTTGCCTTTGATAGAGCTTGTAATTGCATCACTCTTTTTCAGAATTTAGGCCAATCCGATAGCGCCAAATATTTCATCCGGCCAAATTGGTCTGAAAGTTTTCCCAAACTCAAAAATTGGGCGATCCTTAAGGATTTTAATAATGATGGTTTAACTGATATTTTTTCATATTCTGATATACCTGGCATAGATGGTATAATTGTATATCGTGGATTTTTTAAAAATGATTCGTTAGTTTTTAAAAAAATGGACTTAAATGCTCCTTTTAACTTGATCCATTATGTACAACCAAGTGGTGCTCTTACTCCACTATATGTTAGCAAAATTGATTATCCTGCTATAGAAGATGTTGATTGTGATGGAGACATTGACATTGTTACTTTTAATTCCGGGGGAGGAGTGGTTGAATTCTATAAAAATTTAGCAGTTGAAAAGGGGTTAAATTTAGACACCCTAATTTTTGAGAGGGCAGATCGCTGTTGGGGAGGCATTTATGAAAGTGGAATAAGTGAACAAATTGATCTATCTCCAAATCCAGGTGAATGTTTTGAAAATATTACCCTTCCAGAGGAAATATTACCTAGACACGCGGGTTCAACTCTTTTAATATTGGATACTAACGGGGATCAAATTAAGGATCTTTTTTTAGGGGACATTTCATTTACTAATCTTTCTCTCCTCGTAAATGCTGGGGATTGTGAAACGTCATGGTTTAACCATCAAGAAATTCATTATCCAGAATCTAATGTACCTGTTCAGATTGATATTTTTCCTGTTGCCTTTTCTATGGATATTAATAATGACAAATTATTGGATCTTATTGTTACTTCGAATGACAGATTGAATGGGGATGATCAACAAAATATTTGGTGGTACAAAGGGACTGAAAATTCCTTTTTATCAGATCCCGAACTACAAAACAAATCTTTCTTAATAGAAGATATGATTGATTTAGGTCGAAGTTCTTCTATTCTATTAGAAGATGTTACGGGGGATGGTCTAAAGGATTTAATTATGAGTGGAGATCAAAAATTAAATGGTCTGGCGACTTCCAAATTATTTTTATTTCAAAATATAGGAACTTTCTCAATTCCTCGATTTAAGCTAATAGATAGTGATTATTTGGGTTTAAGTAGTTTTAATTTTACTTCTTCATTTGTTCCAGCTATGGGAGACATAAATGGTGATGGTATTTTGGATGTTATAGTTGGTGAACAATCCGGTTCTTTGTTTTTTGGAAAGGGATCTTTTGAAGGTAATGGAGTTTTGACGGTTACAAACTGGCAATTTCCGTTTGGAGATATTGATGTTGGAAATTATAGTCACCCTTTTATTTTTGATTTTAATAAAGATGGATTTGGAGATTTATTTATCGGAGAGCAGGCAGGAAATATTAATTATCTGGAAAACTCTGGAGCAATTGATAATTGGTTTACCAATTCTTTAAACCAATCTCCAAATTTGGAGTATTTTGGAAATATCGATGCTAGATTTCCTGGATATTTTTTTGGATTTAGTTCCCCTTTTATCTTTGAAAATGAGGAAGGAGTTCATTTAATAACCGGTAGCGAAGCAGGGTTCTTCAAACACTATATCAGTTTTGACCACTCGAATAATTTTATTGAAATAACTGATCAAATCAGCAATTTGGATGCTGGAGCTAGGACAAAGCCATTTCTAACAGATATTAATGAGGATGGATACCTCGAAATGTTTACCGGGAATTATAGAGGAGGAGCATTAGTCTACAGTACTTCACTTTTAGTACAAAATAACGTCGCTGTAAAAGAGCATCAGTATGAAAATTTTAATATCTCCCCTAATCCGACAACAGGTATAATAAGTCTCAAGGGAGAAAATTCATTAGGGGAGAACTTAGAATTATTCGTTTACAATATAAACGGAAGTATAATTTTGTACCAAAAATTTTTTAATCCTAATTCAGGTAGAATCACCATTGAAAAAAAGGGAGTTTATGTGGTTCAGTTAAAAAACAGTCAAAAGGTTATTTTCGCTCAAAAAGTAATGGTTTACTGATATACTCTATCCCCAAAAAGAAGACTACCTATTCTAATCATTGTACTTCCGCATTCAATTGCTATTCTAAAGTCTAAGGACATGCCCATTGATAATTCTTTAAAATTTTCATCCTTTGGGAAATATGTTTTTTTTACTTGTTTGAAAGTATTCTGTAATGATAGAAACTCCTCTTTTATTTGCATTTCATCATTTGTAAAGGTGGCCATTCCCATTAATCCAATAATAGTAATTCCTTCCAGTCTTTCATGTCGAACTGCTTCTAAAAATTCGGATAAATCAGCTATTTCTAGCCCAAATTTTTCCTTTTCCTTAGCGATTTTTACCTGGATGAGACATTTAATATTGCGCTTATTTTTAATAGCTTGTTTGCTAATCTCTTTTAAAATTTTAAAAGAATCAATGCTGTGAATAGTATCTACAAACGGAGCTATATATTTAACTTTATTACTTTGTAGATGACCAATGAAATGCCAGGCAATATCTTTAGGTAACCTTTCAAATTTACCCACTAATTCCTGTACTTTATTTTCTCCGAAAACCCTTTGATTTTTATGGTATAGCTGAAGTATAGCCTTGTCGGGGTGGGTTTTTGAAACGGCAACTAGAGTTACATTTTTATTTGATAGGTATTCTTGAAGGTTAGTATCCATTGCAAAAAAAATATTTAAAAAAGCCCGTTGAGTTCAGAGTTAATTTTGTTTATGATAATTCCTAAATCTTCTTGACTATCGGCAAAATTCAAATCATCAGTTTCAATAATCAACAATCTTCCTTTTTCATAAGACCTAATCCAATCTTCATATCTTTGGTTAAGTCTTTTCAAGTAATCCAAAGACATATTACCTTCGTATTCTCTTCCTCTTCTGTGTATATGGTCGACCAAAGTGGATATATTGGCTCTAAGATATATCAATAAATCAGGTGGTCTAATTTGAGAATTCATAGTATGAAAAAGGCTAGAATAATTATTAAAATCCCTACTCGTCATTAAACCCATATCGTGTAGATTAGGTGCGAATATATAAGCATCTTCATAAATGGTTCTATCTTGTACTACTATAGATTTGCCATCCAAGATTTTGAGAATTTGTTGGTATCGTGAATTGAGGAAAAAAATCTGAAGATTAAAAGCCCATCTTTGCATATCATTATAAAAATCACTCAAATACGGATTATCATCTGCTGTTTCATAATTGACTTCCCATCCATAATGCCTTCCCAATCTTTCAGATAGAGTTGTTTTTCCAGCTCCAATGTTACCAGCTATAGCAATATGCTTTATTTTTGAAATAGTTTTATTTTCCATAAAAGGCTTCTTGTAGAATTTATTGTCTTAAAAGAGAATACAATAATATAATAAATAACTTTGTTTGCTTGTTTTGACGAAGAAATCATTCTAAACTTCTAAAATATGTCGGTACTTGTAGATGATCAATTAATATTACATCTTGAAAGATTAGCCAAATTAAAACTAAATGATTCCGAAAGGGTAGAAATTAAAAATGAACTTCATAATATATTGAACATGTTCGATACCCTTGAAAATATTAATGAAAAAGATTTAGGTGTGGTAGCAAAAATGGTAGAAAAAGGAATAGAATGGAGAAATGATGAGGTAGCTAATCAAGTTGGTTCTGAAGACGCACTAAAGAATGCCCCCGATAAATTGAATTCCTTTTTTGTTGTTCCAAAATTCATAGAAAAAAATTAAAATAAAAACATGGAGCCAATTATCACCATAAAAGATCTTCAAAGACATTATACCATGGGTACAACTGTAGTGAAGGCCTTACAATCTGTATCACTAGATGTGTATCCTAATGAGTATGTTGCTTTGATGGGAGCTTCCGGTTCAGGAAAGTCTACACTAATGAATCTTTTAGGATGCTTGGATACCCCTACAAATGGTGAATATTGGCTAGATGGAGAAAGAGTATCCACTATGAATGATAGTGGATTGGCAGAAATTCGTAATAAATATATTGGTTTTGTCTTTCAAACCTTTAATTTATTACCAAGACTTTCCTCCTTGGATAACGTTGCCTTACCGCTCGTATATGCTGGATGGAATAGATCTAAACGACAAGCTAGAGCCAAAGAAGTTTTAGGTTTAGTCGGTTTAGGTGATAGAGTACACCATAAGCCAAATGAGTTATCTGGAGGACAGAGACAGCGAGTTGCCATTGCTAGAGCACTAGTGAATGATCCCTCTATTATCTTAGCAGATGAACCAACTGGTAATCTTGATACTAAAACATCAGTAGAAATTATGGAGATTTTTGAAAATCTCCACAAAAATGGTAATACTATCATCTTAGTTACCCATGAACCGGATATTGCTGAACATGCTCATAGAATTGTTCGGTTACGAGATGGGTTAATTGAAAGTGATGTTAGAAATGAGAAAATTATCAGCGCATATGATCCTTCTCATCGATATAAAGCTGAATAATAATAATGAAAATATATACGAAGACGGGTGACCAAGGTTTCACCTCCTTACTTGGTGGTGAGAGAGTACCCAAAAATCATCCGAGGTTAATGGTAATTGGTACTTTAGATGAGCTAAATTCTTATTTAGGTTGGGTAAGAGATGATTTAAATATTTCTCTTTCCCTCAAAAATATCCAAACATCCATTCTAGAAATACAAAATTATATTTTTAATATCGGTTCAATATTGGCGGCTGAAGATTCCCAGTTGTTAACTGTAAAAATTCCAAATGAAGATTCTATTGGAAATTTAGAAAAATGGATGGATAATTTAGATCAATGCTTGCCTGACTTAAGTAATTTTATTTTACCAGGAGGTCATTCTATAGTTTCCAAATGCCACGTGACCAGAGCTATTTGCAGGAGGGCAGAGAGAGAGATTTTTGGACTAAGTTTAGAATTTAATTTTCCCATTGAAATAATTACTTATATTAACAGACTTTCCGACTTTCTCTTCGTTTTAGCAAGGTTTGTTGGATTCCAACTCCAAGTGGAAGAAATTAAATGGAAATCTGAGTAATAATGAAAATTGTATTCCTAAGTAGGATAGCATTACTTCTGGGCTTAACCTTTGCAATAAGTTACTTTTTCCCCAAAAAAAATACATTTCAATATGATTTTTCTCTTGGAAATCTTTGGAATTACGACGATTTAACTGCTCCTTTAGATTTTCCTATTCTTAAGTCAGAAACAGAAATAGAGAGGGAAATTGATGAAATAGAGAAAAATTTTATCCCTTACTTCACGATTTTAGATGATGTAGAGCGAGAGGTTAAGTTTAATTTTGAGGAGATTTTTAATCAACAAATTTCCACTAAATCTAATTTGCAGGATTTCCCCGATTTATTAGCAAATCCTCAGTTATATTATAATTTTGGAATTAGGTACCTAAATGATATTTATAAATTAGGGATCATTGACTATGATAGTTTATCGCTAAAAAGACCCTTTTCACTTTACTTAATGCAAGGTAATACTTTGCAACAAAGAGTAAGTGAGGAATTTTTGAATTACAGAGATGCTAAAATTCAACTTTTTGATCTTCTGCCTGAATCAAAGTTAAAAAATCCAGATTTTTTATACCCTATTCTCAACCAGATTATCATTCCTAGTATAGTTTACAATCAACAATTCTCTGATGAGATTAAAGATGAATTAATCAATGATATCCTCCCAACAAGAGGAATGGTAGAGACGGGTACATTGTTGATAACGAAAGGAGCTGTTGTCAATGAAGAGTCATATAGGAAATTAAATTCATTAAAAATATTTTACGACAACGAGTTTAATTCAGAAAAAACCAGTCTTTGGAATTACTTTGGCCATCTGATTTTAGTATGGCTTGTATTGGTGGTCTTTGCAGTATACCTTTTTAAGGTAAACCAAAATTATTTCACCCTTTTGAAAAATTTCCTTTTCATTTTTTCTTGGTTTCCGATTTATGTTTACCTCAATTATACTGTCGAACAGTTTGAATTTTTATCCCCTTATCTCATTCCCTTTGCAATCGTTCCAATTGTCATAAAATCATTTTTTCCTTCAAGGTTGGCATTTTTTACCCATGTCACTAATGTTCTGTTGGTAGCTTCGATTTCAAGTTATAATTTTCAATTTATTTTTACTGAAATATTAGTTGGAGCTGTGGTAATTCTAAGTTTCAAGGACACTCGATCTTGGAATAATTTCTTCAATTCTATTCTTTTTGTTTTAATTACTTACACTATTTCTATAATAGCAATCAATCTTGTAATTAAGGGAGACATTCAACAATTAGAATTTTTATTTGTAAAATGGATTGCAATAAATGCTTTTTTGACACTTTTGGCATACCCATTAATTCCGATGATAGAAAGACTGTTTGGCTTTTTATCTTCCCTCACTTTGGTTGAGCTTTCCGATATGAATCATCCATTGTTACAAAAATTGGCCAATGAAGCTCCAGGAACCATGCAACATTCCTTACAAGTGGCTAATTTGGCTGAATCTGCTGCAAGGAAAATTGGAGCTTCTCATTTACTGGTGAAAGTTGGGGCTTTATACCACGATATTGGAAAAAGTCTTAATCCCAAATTTTTTATCGAAAATCAAAATGCTGAAAATCCACATGAATCTATTTCCCCTGAGGAAAGTTCACAAATAATAATAGATCATGTTAAAGATGGCTTAGAAATGGGTAGAAAGGCCGGACTTCCCGAGGAAATATGCGAATTTATATCGACTCATCATGGCACCTCCGAAGTTTCCTACTTTTTTAACAAGGCAATCAAAGAGGGAAAAAAACCAAATAAAGAAGATTATCAATATCCTGGACCTATCCCTAAAACCAAGGAACAAAGCCTATTAATGCTTGCGGATACCGTTGAAGCAGCCGCAAGAAGTCTTAAAAACCCTAATCAGGAACAAATTAACTACCTTTTAGAAGATCTTTTTAAAAAGAAAATGGAAGGAAAGCAATTAGAAGAGTCTGAATTGACCATTAAAGAACTTAATCAGTGCAAGATCGTTTTTGGACAACTTTTAAAATCTATTCATCACCCTCGTATCGAATATCCTAGTGCTCAAAAAAATTAGTTTAAGTATTTTTTCAAACTAAAATCTTTGGCTATTTCGTAGCCCTTAACCAATATAAAAGAATACATTAAGGTACTTAATAGATGGTTGCCAAAAAATGGAACTCCAGCCCCCAAGCAAAGTATAAATCCTAAAAAAGTGGATGGATATATGGAACTTCCTACCCAAACTCCAAAATTAGTTATTAAAAAAAATAAGGTGGCTGATATTAAACTACCTCCTAGAATGGGGCTTCTAGAATTGCGGCTAGTGTAGCGCTCCAAACTTGCAACAATAGTGATAAGAGCCAGGTAAATATACCCACTTCCAAAGAGTGAAAATCCTTGATAATATTGAGGGAATTGGTTGGGAATGAGTACATTATTGACAATTAAGTCACTGATCCAAAAAACGAATAATGGAAATAAATATTTAAAAAATTTATTTTCAATTTTCAGCACACTGAAAATAATTATCCCACCAATTGGGGTAAAATTAGGTGGGTGCGGTATAACCCTTCCAAGGACCCCAATGATCAATAGGGCAATAGAAATAAAAAAAATATTTTTCATGTTCATTTTCTTAATGCGGTAAAATTAATTGTTTTATTTAAATACTTTTCGATTTACTATCAATAATAGGTTGTCCATTGGTATCTTTGACGAAATGTTATTACAGATGAAAAATATATTTATTCTTCTATTTTTTTTTAATGTTTGTTTGCTCAACGCCCAATCTGATAGATGGCAACAGAGTATTAAGTATAAAATAGATATTGACTTTGAGGTGAGTAACCACACTTTTGTAGGACAACAAGAAATTACTTATTTCAATAATTCTCCTGATTCACTACACCAGCTTTTTTTTCACCTCTATTTGAATGCTTTCCAACCTGGCAGTGATATGGACATTAGGTCTTTGACCATAAAAGATCCAGATAGAAGGGTAGGAGAAAGGATTAATCAACTCAATCCAGATGAAATAGGATATCAAAACATTGAATATCTTGCCATTAACGGAATAGAAACAGATTTTCATATTGAAGGGACTGTAATGGAAATTCACCTGAATAATCCGCTTCTTCCTAATAGTGAAAATACTATTAATATAAAATTTAAAGGTCAGGTTCCTATTCAAGTTAGAAGAAATGGTCGTAATAGCCGTGAAGGTATTGCCTATTCTATGGCTCAATGGTATCCCAAGTTAGCTGAGTATGATTACCTAGGATGGCACGCTAACCCTTATATTGGCAGGGAATTCTATGGAATATGGGGTGATTTTGACGTTACTATCACAATAGATAAAAACTATGTTTTAGGAGGGACAGGGTACCTACAGAATCCAAATGAAATAGGTCATGGTTATGAAAACAATCCCGGTAATGTCAATATTGATAACGAAAAAATCAAATGGCATTTTGTAGCACCGAATGTTCATGATTTTGTCTGGTCTGCCGATCCAGATTACCGACACATCAAATATCTAAGGGAAGATGGTATGGAAATGCATTTTTTATTTGAACCTGGTGAGCGAACTACAGAAAATTGGGAAAAACTTCCGAATGTAATGGATCAAGTTTTTGAATATATTAACAAAAGATTTGGTCAATATGCCTATAAACAGTATTCTTTCCTTCAAGGAGGAGACGGAGGCATGGAATATCCAATGGCAACTTTAATTACTGGACAGAGATCATTTTCAAGTTTAGTAGGTGTAGCTGTTCATGAATTGATGCATTCTTGGTATCAGATGATGTTGGGTAGTAATGAATCCCTTTATCCTTGGATGGATGAAGGATTTACTAGTTACGCATCTAATGAGGTGATGAATTATCTAAAAAAGCAAAATTTAATTCCAGGTGATCCAAGTCTTTTCCCACAGAGTAGTTCTTATAATTCCTATATCAATTTTTCAAAAAGTGGATATGAAGAACCTTTAATTACTCATGCTGACCATTTTAGTACTAATGCCGCTTATGGGGTAGGTTCCTATTCCAAAGGAGCTGTTTTTATGCATCAACTTGAATATATAATTGGAAAAAACATACACGAAAAGGCACTCCTAGATTATTTTAATACTTGGAAATTTAAGCATCCTAATGCTAATGACTTGATTAGAATCATGGAGAAAAATTCAATGATGGAATTGGATTGGTATAAGGAGTATTTTGTTCATTCAACCCATTCTATAGATTACGGAATAGAGAAAGTTTCTCAAAGTATTGATTCAAACCAGACTGAGATTATTTTATCGAGAATTGGAAATATGCCCATGCCTATTGATCTTTTTGTAACCCTAAAAGATGGAACAATTGCAGTATATAATATTCCCTTAGGGATTATGAGAGGAGAAAAACAAAACGAGTGGGATGATCTGAATTATGAAATATTAAGTGATTGGCATTGGGTAGCTCCTAATTATGAAATGATTTTGCCTTTTAATCTTGATGAAATTCAAAAGATAGAAATTGACCCTTCTATGAGATTAGCAGATACTGAAAGGGCCAATAATATTTTCGAAAACCTTTAGGTTAATGGCTATAATCTCTTCATGAAAATTCTTCAGGTTTCTAAAAAATTTCCCTACCCACTTAAAGATGGTGAATCGTTAGCTATTGTTAATATGGCTAAGGGTCTTAAAAGCAATGGAGCAGAGTTGTCTTTATTAGCAATGAATACACTAAAACATTTTTACAAAGATCCAGAAATACCTAAAGAACTTTCCGTTTATTCAGAAATTGAAAAAGTTACTATTGATAATCGTTTCAAATGGACTAAATTCTTATTTTCTTTTTGGAGTAAAGATTCTTTTATAGCAAAGAAATACCATTCAAACCAATTTAAAAATGCAATTATAAATATCCTTTCTAAAAATGAATTCAACGTAATTCAACTAGAAAGTATATTCTTGGCACAGTATATTCCAATAATTAGAAAACATTTTTCTGGACTTATTTCCTTGAGAACTCACAATGTAGAAAGCTTAATTTGGGAAAGAATGGCCAAAAATGCCCATTTTTTAAATAAATGGATTTATTCAAGAGTTGCTCGTAAATTAAAGCAATTTGAAATAAGAAATTTGAAAAATCCTGATTTAGTTATCCCTATTTCTAGACCGGACAATTTGGTCTTCATGGAATGGGGAATTAAAGTCAAATCAAAAATCATACCCGTTGGAATAGAAACCTTAAAATATAATCAAATAACTGTCAAAGAAAAAAAAACATTACAAATTGGTTTTATCGGTGCATTGGATTGGATGCCGAATATTGAAGGGTTAGATTGGTTTTTAAAGTTTGTGTGGAAACCTTTTAATTTAGGAAAGTATGCCCATTTGAATATTGCTGGTAGAAATATGCCTAATACACTTAAGAAAAAAAACCTCCATAATGTAACCTTACATGGAGAAATTTCAAGTGCTATTGATTTTATGATGAATAATCACGTATTGATCGTTCCCTTGCTGTCAGGAAGCGGTATGCGAGTAAAAATATTGGAAGGTATGGCACTAGGAAAGGTTATTGTAACCTCTACTCTTGGAGCCGAAGGAATACCTGTTAATAATGGAGAAAATATCATTATAGCAGATACGCCTTCTGTATATGCAGAAAAAATTATACAATTGGCAACACATTACGAGGAAAATCTACATATAGGTGTGGCAGCTAAAAGTTTAATTCATTCAAAATTTTCAAACCAAAACTTAGGAAAGCAATTAATTAATTATTACCAGCAACAACTTATTGCTCCATTAATCTGAATATGGTTTATTTTATTGCTATAATTTTTTCTTTCCTAGCCCTTCTCCATACCTATTTAATCTTCCCGCTTTACGTCTCTTTGAAATACAAAAATTTAAAACCGAACGGTTCTAAATTTAGTCAAACTATATATCCGCATATTTCGATTATAATGTCTGTTTACAATGAAGAACTCGTTTTAGAGGAAAAATTAGCAACTATATCAAGTTCAAATTATCCTAAGGATAAACTTAATGTATTTATTGGTTCTGATAACTCTACTGACAAATCGAATGGAATAATTTCTTCCCACAAAAGCCCATTCTCCATCTTTTTTTTTCCCTTCGGTAAAAGAAGAGGAAAAACTAATGTTATTAATAATTTGGTGGAAGAGGCACTCAACATTTTTCCTCAACAGAAAGATCATATATTAATATTTACGGATGCCAACGTCTTGATAAATGAAGATACCATAAAAGAACTGGTCCAACCTTTTGCAGATCAAGAAGTAGATTTGGTTGACGCTAATATGATTCCATTGGGTTTGGGAAACAAAGGAATTAGTAGAGCCGAGGGTATGTATATTAATTTGGAATCCCAATTAAAATTCCAAGAGGGTCGTATTTGGGGTATGACAATGGGACCATTTGGTGGTTGTTTTGCACTGCGATCCACCGCGTTCAAAGCCATTCCCTCCTATTTGGTAGTTGATGATTTATACCTTGCATTGGATGTGCTTACAAAGGGAAAAAAAGTAATTACATCTCTTGATTCTAAATGTTTTGAAAAGGTTTCCTCTCTAATATATGAAGAGCTAAAAAGGAAAATTAGAATTTCAAGTGGTAATTGGCAACTCGTAAGGAAATTCCCCCAAATTTGGTTTCCACCTTTTAATTCTACTTTAAGCTTTATTTTTATTTCACATAAGTTTTTTAGATGGTTAAGCCCCTTTTTTATTTTGATTATTTATCTAGCTTTTATGTTATGGCAAGGCTCCGGTAATCCAATAGCCAGCTATATTTTCATTGGATTGAATTTTATTTTAATAATTCCTTTTTTCCTAGATCAAATCTTTACTCTTTTTAAAATCCCATTTTTTCTTCCTCGTAAAGTCCATTATTTTTTAGTCATGAACTTTGGGTTACTTTTAGGGTTTTTAAAATATCTTAGCGGCCTTAATTCAAATATCTGGGAACCACCAAATAGAAAATGAAATCCAATAATATTAGGTTAGACAGCATTCATGACGCCATTGAAGCCATTAAAAAAGGAGAAGTGGTAATAGTAGTTGATGATGAGGATAGAGAAAATGAAGGTGATTTCATTTGTGCAGCCGATTGTATCACTCCTGAGATTATCAATTTTATGGCAACTCATGGTAGAGGCCTAATTTGTACACCACTAGATGAAAATAGAGCTGCTGAATTAGACTTAGAAATGATGGTGAAGACTAATACAGCTATGCATGAGACTGCTTTTACAGTTTCTATTGATTTAATTGGTCATGGTTGTACAACTGGAATTTCAGCTTATGATAGAGCTACTGGTATTAAAAAATTAACTGATCCTCAAACTAAGGCTAGTGATTATGCAAGGCCAGGCCATATTTTTCCTTTAAAGGCCAAAACAGGTGGGGTATTGAGAAGAACGGGGCATACCGAAGCAGCAATTGATCTTGCTAGATTAGCTGGATTTAATCCTGCAGGGGTATTGGTCGAAATCTTAAATGAGGACGGCTCAATGGCAAGGCTACCACAATTAGCCAAAATTGCTCAAAAATTCAACCTTAAAATCATATCTATCAAGGATTTAGTAGCCTATAGATTACACAATGAAAGGTTAATTGAAAAAATGACTGAAGTGACCATTGAAAAAGACTCCTTCAATTATACAATTACGGCATACAAACAAATCACAACTGGTGATATTCATCTTGCAGTGACTCATGGAAATTGGGATGAAACGGAAACTATCCCTGTTAGAGTACACTCTTCAGTAGATTCTAGTGATTTAATAAGCAATATTTTCAATGAAGGTTCTGGTTTCAATAAGTTTTTAAAATATTTTGGCAAACATGGAATGGGGGTTTTATTATTGATGAGGCACAAAGAAAAGGATCCTGGCATTATTGAAAAATTAATAGCTTACCAAAAAGGTTTGACAAATGAACTATTTGATTCTGAGGCAACCCAAGAAATAGATCATCGAGATTTTGGAGTCGGAGCACAAATATTGAGAGATTTAAATGTCAGAAGAATCAATCTTATCACCAATAACCCAAAAAAAAGGATTGGATTGATGGGATACGGTCTTGAAATTGTTGATTTCCTTCATATTTAGATGCTATACTGAAATAAATTATTGATCGTTTTAAGGTAGTATCTAATTCACCTCTATTTAATTTGCCTAATATTAATTTCAATCCTAAAATCTAGGACAGTAAATTAAGTCTTCATCGAAATCTCCGGTAAAAGTGAATGATATTTCAAATGCATTTTTATTCACGGTATAGTTATAATCCCTAGTTAAATTTCCTAAGTCCATACTCATTCCTAGCTGGTAACCACTAAATTCAAATCCTAAAAAACTTACTATTGATCCCATTATAATTTTTTCATCAATATTCGAAATAGGTTTAGCCCATAAGCCTACAAGGAATGCTCCGGATCTATTTGCAAAGGATTCCCATCTAAAATTATTTCCGACATTTCCGGCCCATAAATTTCCTTGCCTCATTAACGCTAACCCTGGCAGCCATTGTAATACTCCATTTCTTGATAAGGAAATATTCACGCCACTATGCAAGGTATATTTTGTAGGTAGTTTAGCACTAATAGCTGTATTCAAACTACTTGAATTTTGATAGAAACTTACTTCTGGTTGGTTAAAATGATGAATGGCTATTCCTGCATAAAAACTAAGTTTTTTCTCAGGTTGTATGGAATAGAAAATTCCAGCACTATAATCTCCGTAAGCAAAATTATTATTGGGAATATTCTCTGCGGTAGAAAGGCTATAGGCTGATGTACCATTAAATTGATCTTGAAAATTCAATAAATCAAAACTGGTATTTCTCTGTTGTAAACCAATTGAAATTCCTGCCGAAAGAATTTCATTCCAATTTTTGTTTAGTATTTTATGATAGGCTAATGAAAAACTACCTGATGTTATCGAAAAACCATTACTGGTATTTCGATCGGATACAAATAATATTCCCGCCCCAACTCTATCAGAAGATATTTTTGATTTAAACTTCAATCCAAATCTGAAATCAGCTGAAGCTGAAGAAGTTTTTAAAACATTATCCGGGGATTGATTGCGATTGATAAATAATAATCTATATTTTCCAGCCATAGATCCGGTAAGCGCTGGATTTATATAAGTTGGGTTGGCATAAAACTGAGAAAAAAAGGGGTCTTGAGCTTTTAGACATATCACATTTACTAAAAGAAGAATATAGAAAAGCAATCCTTGTTTCATGCAATAAAAACGATTTGAAATAATTATTATTTTTATCCAATTAAGAGTTTTCTCATAAATCACAATTCATGGCCTTTGCCATTTGTCCTTTAGGTGCTGTTCCCATAAAAAGTAAGCCCAATACAACAGGTGAGCTAATTTCACAGCTTTTGTTTGGCGAATTAGCAGAAATAATTGAAACAAGCGCAAATATATGGCTAAAAATTAGAACGGAGTATGATGAGGTTTTAGGGTGGGTATTGAAAGATCAGCTTGTTTTAATTTCAGATCAGGAATTTGAGAAATATCGTCAAAATCATGCCCACGTATTTGATCTTTTTAATCCGATTTTAACTGATGAACACCAGTTAACAGTGAGTTTAGGAGCTCAACTGCCAGGATTTGATGGATTAAAATTTACCCTTCAGAATAATGTCTTTAGATTTAGTGGTCAAGCTGTATTTTCAAACCAACTATCTAATCAATCATTGACAATAGTCAAACTCGCAAAAAAATTACTTTACGTACCTTACTTGGAAGGAGGAAAAACTCCTATGGGTATGGATGCGCCAGGAATGGTTCAGATTTTATTCAAACTTGTAAATTTAAAATTACCCAGATTCGTTACCCAACAGGTATATTTTGGTGAGCTTATACATTTTATTGAAAATAGTACAGATGGAGATTTGATTTTTTTTGAAAATAAAAAGGGAATTATTGATCATGTAGGAATTTACTTGGGAGAAGGAAAAATTATTCACGTTGCTGATCGAGTCAAAATAGATTTAGTAGATCATTTCGGAATTTTTGATGAAACAAAAAGGGCCTATACCCACAAACTAAGGGTTATAAAAAGACTTTTGCTATAAAAATCCTTGTTTTTGCATCCATTCATCGTTGTATATTTTACCGATATATCTACTGCCATGATCGTGGATGATTATAACTACTACGTCATCTTTTTGAAACCTATCTTTTAATTGACATAAACCAGCAACTGCTGATCCAGCAGAATATCCCAAGAGCAAACCTTCTTCCTTTGCAAGTCTTCTAGCCATTAATGCACCTGCTTGATCGGAAACTTTTTCGAAATAATTAATTACTGAAAAATCAACGTTTTTTGGAATAATATCTTCACCAATTCCCTCCGTCACGTAAGGATATATCTCTTCTTTATCAAATGTACCAGTTTCATGGTACTTTTTGAATACTGAGCCATAAGTATCAATTCCTAAAACTTGAATTTTTGGATTTTTATCTTTTAAAAATTTTCCTGTTCCTGATATAGTGCCACCAGTTCCAACTCCAACAATTAAATGAGTAATCTTTCCATCTGTCTGTCTCCAAATTTCAGGTCCAGTCGATTCATAATGCGCTTGCTTGTTAGAAAGGTTATCATATTGGTTGAACCAATATGAATTTTCGATTTCCTCACTTAATCTCTTTGCAACGGAATAATAAGATCTAGAATCTTCTGGGCTTACATCTGTCGGACATACCAAAACTTCAGCCCCTAAAGCCTTCAAAATATCTATTTTTTCTTTGGACTGTTTATCTGTAGTAGTAAATATACATCGATAACCCTTAACTGAGGCTGCTAAAGCAAGTCCCATACCTGTATTACCGGATGTGCATTCAATTATGGTTCCACCTTCCTTTAACAATCCACCTTTTTCTGCATCTTCGACCATTTTTAAAGCCATTCTATCTTTAATTGAGTGGCCAGGATTAAAAGTTTCTACCTTGATTAAAAAAGTACCAGGGATATCTTTAGTAATATTATTGATTTGAACCAAGGGAGTATTTCCTATGGTTTCTAATATTGATTTGCAAACTTCCATTTGTAATTATTTTTTTTGAAGTATTCCAATATGAAATTTTTTATCTCTAGCCCCTATTCGATTAGCAATATCTGCTCCAACTACAAATGAAATAGAATCATCGTATAAAGTCAGGGGGATTTTTCCAACAATTTCAATTTTCAGTCCTAATCCAGTTACTGGATTATAAATTAATATTTCAGTTCCCAAGGGATATTTATTGCTTAAAGCTAAGTTTCTACTATTTAAACCATCATTGCCTTCTATAATTGCTATTCCATTTTCTATTTCGTATTGGTTTTTAATTTGGTTAATATTTCCTAGATAGATGGGTTTATTAAAATCAAAATTCCTTGAAATTTTTACGGTATCCTCCAGTGCATACCAACCTACCAATAATGGTTTGCCTATTTTCAATTCTTGTTTTATGATTTGATTTCTTCTCATCAGCGTTAATAATGGAATTCCGAATAACTTTCTAGCAACGGAATAATATGTGTCACCTTTTTCTGCTAAATAACAAATTGGAATATGTGGAGCTATATCATAGGTCTCATCCTTATATCTTTTGATCAGATCTTTGGGAAATGGAAAATAGGCTTCATATGGAATTTGAATATTTAATTTTTGAGATTCAATAAGATCGACCTTAAAAAATGCTAAAGCTTGTTGTAAAAAATTAGAATCTTGAATCAAGATCTTGGTTTTAAAATTGCCTCCGAAATCTTTCTCCAAAAAGACAGTATCTTGAGTATCAAAAACTGGGTTGTTGATACTGTTTTGACCCTCCAATAAACTGGGTAATAAAAATATCCAAAAGTGAAAAATACACCTGAGCACCATGAAAATACTTGGCATTATTCCTGCAAGATACGCTTCCACAAGGTTTCCTGGTAAGCCTTTAACAAAAATTGATGGAAAAGCTATGGTTCTTCATGTATATGACCGAGCAAAATCATCTGGCTTATTTGATGAGCTTTGCATCGCTACAGATCATGATGATATTTATAAGGAAGCCCTTAATTATGGAGCCAAAGTTAGAATGACCCAAAATACTCATCGTTCTGGTACAGATAGATGTTCTGAATTAGCTAAGGATTTTCCTGAAATGGATTTCATCGTCAATATTCAAGGAGATGAACCTAGAATTGCCAAAAAACAATTAGAGGACTTAGTTCAAGCATTCCAACATCCAGATGTTAAAATCGTTACCTTGAAAAAGAAAATAAGTGAGAATGAAGAAAAAGACAGCCCTCATATTGTAAAAGTAGTGACGGATTTGTGTGGCAACGCACTATATTTTAGTAGAAGTCTTTTACCTTTTCCAAGAAATCAAAATCAGAATATCTTTCATTTCAAACACATTGGTTTATATGGTTTTCAAAGGCAGACTTTATTGGAAATTGCCCAATTAAAACCAACGGAATTAGAGAGGATAGAATCATTAGAACAACTTAGATGGTTAGAGCACGGGTATCCCATAAGAGTCTTGGAAACCGAATGGGAAAGCATTGCAATAGATACTCTTGAAGATTTAAAAAAACTATAAAAAAGAACCGTCAAAAGCATCTGGTAATAAAGAATTACTATTTGGCCAAATAGAAATTCTTCCTTCCATACCAAAACAAATGACTTCTATTTCTTTTTTTTGTTTAATCTCCATTTCTTTTATTACCTGTCTGCAAGCACCACAAGGCGTAATAGGTTGGTCTATCAATTTATTGGAGTTTTGAGCAGTTACGGCTATTGCCTTAACTATCGAATGGGGATAATTGGATACTACCGAAGCTAAGGATACACGCTCAGCGCACAGACATAATGGATAAGAAGCATTTTCAAAATTTGCACCTTTTACTATTGTATTGTTGTCTAACAAAATAGCACAGCCTACTTTAAACTGAGAATAAGGGCTATAAGATAGCGTTAAGGCTTCCAATGCATGTTGAACTAAAAGTTGTTGTGATTCAGATAAATCCTTCTTTGAATCAACAAATTTAATTTGCTTATCTTTCATTTTTAGTATTCAACCCAAATAATACACTAATATAATGAACAATATTCTTATAATAGGAGCAGGTAGAAGTTCCTCAGCTTTAATTTCTTACGTTTTGAATAAAGCTAAAGAAAATGGTTGGTTTGTAACTGTAGCTGATCAAAACCCTATCCTTGCTGAGGAAAAAATTCAAAATCATCCAAATGGAAGAGCTACTTGGTTAGATGTTACTAAAGTAAATGATAGAAGAGAAATGATTAAAAGGGCTGATTTGGTTGTATCCCTAGTTCCTGCTCATCTTCATTTAGAATTAGCACAAGATTGCGTCAATTTGAATAAGCACTTAATAACAGCATCCTATGTATCTAGTCAAATGTATAGAATGGGGGATGTGGCTAGAGATAAGTCATTGATTTTTATGAATGAAATGGGATTAGATCCTGGTCTTGATCATATGTCTGCTAAACAAAAAATTGATGAAATAACTGAAAAGGGAGGACATTTAACAGCTTTTAGATCCTATACAGGTGGATTAGTTGCGCCTGAGAGTAATGATAATCCCTGGGGTTATAAAATATCATGGAATCCTGCAAATGTTGTAAGAGCGGGTCAAGGTACGGCCCAATATCTGGAGAATGGCAAGCTGAAATATATTCCATACAATAGATTATTTAAGCAATATTGGAATATTAATATTGATGGATTAGGAGCCTTTGAAGCTTATGCCAATAGAGATTCACTTCTATACAAGGATATTTATGGACTCAAGAATATTCCTAATATCCTTCGTGGGACTTTGCGATATCCTGGTTTCTGCAAAGCTTGGGATGCTTTAATTCAAATTGGTCTAACAGATAGTTCTTATCCAATAGTGAATAGCCTTGATTTAACCTACCATGACTTGATGGAGGCATATGTAAATAGTTCTTACCATTCCGGTAGTTCACTTAAGGAAAAAATTGCCAATCTATTAGGAATAAGTACTCGAGATGAAATCATAAGCAAATTAGAGTGGCTAGGACTTTTCAGAAAGAAAAAAATAAAAACTGAAAATGCTTCTCCTGCCCAGATATTGGAAGAATTATTGATTGAAAAGTGGAAACTTAATCGCGGTGATAAAGACAGGGTAGTAATGCACCATGAATTCGAATATGATTATGAAGGTCAACACTTTTTAAAAACCTCAACGCTCAGCTTAAATGGGGAAGATGAAACCAATACAGCAATGTCAAAATTGGTTGGACTTCCTTTAGGTTTATTTGTAAATCTTGTAATGCAGGAAAAAATCACAAGTAGAGGGGTTAATATTCCAGTTCAAAAAGAAGTGTACCAACCTGTTTTAGAAGAGTTAAAATCATTTGGTGTCATTTTTAAAGAAAATACTACTCCTATCGGGTAAAAAACTTTGGACAACTCACAAGGCGTTTCATTTTTTTGCAATTAGCAGACAGTTAGGAACGCTTTTTATCTCCATAGTCCTTTCCAATAGTAATGTTGGTCTCAGTTTTATTGGTAATTATGAAATCCTACTTTTTATTGGATTTTCATTTACATTATTTCTTAACCAAGGCTTTTTAGATGCCTTTAATTTACTATACAAAGAGGCAAATGACAGATTTCCATTTTCGATCTATTTATTTTCATTATTAATCGGCTTTCTTCTTGCAGGCATTCTGATTGGGTTTGAAACTTCCATTGTTCGTTTTTTAACCTCTTCCTCCAAAGTAGAGTTTTATTCACTTTATTGTATTCATCTATTTTTAGATTTTAATACATGGATTGCGCCTATTTTTCTTTTAAGAAAGGGCTACAAAAAAGTACTTACCTACTATACTGTTTTAGCAAATGGCCTTTGGATCATTTTGGTATCATTACCTCCAGTTCTTAATTTGGATCTTCGATTTATTTTTATAGGATTAATTATTCATTCTCTCCTCAAACAAATCTTTTTATTTATTCTAATATTTAAATCTTCAATTTTTTCAATTGATTGGAATTGGATATTAATTTGGTTAAAAAAATCTCTTCCTTTTATGGGCTATGCTCTTTTAGGAGGACTCCATTTAATAGCTGATAATTGGATGGTAGGATATTATTTCCCTAACAATAAAGAAATGTTTGCAATTTTTAGGTATGGAGCAAAAGAACTTCCTTTATCTGTAATTATTACATCTGCATTTGCCACAGCAAATGTTCATGTACTTCAAAAAAATTCTTTATCCGGTTTGTTAGAATTCAAAAGGAAAACGAAACAACTTTCACATGTTTTTTTTTTGTTTGCCATTTTTTCGTTGATTTTTGCAAAGAAAATATTTTCGGTAATTTATGGAGACGCTTTTGAATTAAGTGGTTATATATTTGGAGTTTATCTATTGGTAATTATTAGTCGATTATTGGTTTTGAAGCCAATAATAATGGCTCAAAATCTGAATCATTGGTTAATTCCAATTGCTATAACTGAGTTAATTGTAAATATAGTAGTCAGTTATCTTTTGGTTCCGGTATTGGGAATCATAGGTATAGCCTGGGGAACGGTTATTGCCTATTCGTATGAAAAAATATTTATGGTAATTATTTTAGAATTGAAAAGCAAAGTGTCAATAGGTCAATATCTTCCTCTGCCTATTTTTACTTTTTATACAGCTTTATTGACTATTTGTTATTGGTTAGTTTTTTCCAATTAAAGGGTCAATAAATTAGACAATCTATAAGCTAATCTCGCTCCAACGCTTCCATCCCATTCGTGCGGAAATCCAGCTGTTTCACAAAGATCAAATCCAATGATGGTTTTGCCAGACAATTTTAGTTGTTCTAAGAGATAAAAACTCTCTTCAAAGGTAAATCCACCAGGTACAGGAGTACCAGTATGAGGACACAAATAAGGCTGTAACCCATCAATATCAAAGCTTATGTAAATCAAATCAGGTAATTGATTGATTATAGATTGAACGATAGATTGAAAACTTTCGCCAATCATTAATTTTTGTTTGATTTGGTGGTCTAAAAGATATTGAATATTAGGATGTTGATCAGCATAATCCTTTTCTTCAAAACAATAATCTCTTATGCCTATTTGAAATAATGAATGAGCTAAATCTTCTTCCATGACATTAAAAAAAATAGATGCATGTGAATATTTAAAACCCTCATAAGCTTCTCTTAGGTCAAAGTGTGCATCAATTTGAAGAATACCAAATGAATCATATTTTTCCTTTAAGGCTCTTAAATACCCTAAAGGGACGCTATGCTCTCCACCTATTAATCCAATTTTTTTACCAGCCTTTAATAATTGAGCACATGTATTTTGAACATATTCTACCATTTTTTCTGTCTGTATATTAATTTCTTTCAAAAGTTCTTGAATAGCTTGGTTATTGGGTATCGTTCCCCCTGATTCAAGATAATCTATTACAACTTTTGTTTTAGGTGTCAATTGTGAATTTAGTTCTAACAATTCTTCAGATATAGGATGGAAAAATAATTTCCGCTTCCATGCATTTGGCAGCATTGGGTCTTCTAAATCTAATTGAACAGACGCATTAAGTATGTTTTGTGGACCAGTTGAGGTTCCTTTGCCATAGGAGGCTGTGCAATCCCATGGAACAGGAAAAAGAATAATATCAGCCTCTTCCTTAGTATAGGGTAGGCCTATAAAATTCCCATTTTTAATGCCTACCTGATTAGGATTGAATTCGTTTTTCATTTTTGTTGTTTTGCAAATGGTATAAAGTTATTTTTGGCAAAAAAAATTAAAAAGAAATGTCAAAAGTCTTAATTATTGGAGCTGGTGGCGTGGGTAGAGTGGTGGCCTATAAATGTGCCATGCAACCTCAAATTTTTTCAGAAATATGTATCGCTAGTAGAACAGAGTCTAAATGTAAGGAAATTGCAAATGATATTAAAAAGGAATTGAAATATCAAACTATTTCTACAAGTCAAATCAACGCAGACTTAGTTAATGAGGTGGTTGATTTAATGGATAATTTCAAGCCTGTCATAGTTATTAATGTCGCACTTCCCTATCAAGATCTTCCTATTATGGAGGCTTGTTTAAAGTCTGGTGTTCATTATTTAGATACAGCTAATTATGAACCCAAAGATGAAGCAAAATTTGAATATTCCTGGCAATGGAAGCTACATGATAGATTTAAAGAAAAAGGCCTTACTGCAATTTTAGGTTGCGGTTTTGACCCAGGGGTAACTGGTGTTTTTACCGCTAGAGCGGCTAAACATATTTTTGATGAAATTCACTACTTAGATATAGTTGATTGTAACGCAGGTGATCATGGTAAGGCTTTTGCTACCAATTTTAACCCTGAAATTAACATTAGAGAAATTACTCAAAAGGGTAAGTATTTTGAAAATGGGCAGTGGGTAGAAACAGAACCTCATGAAATTTCTGAAGTTATTAATTATCCAGATATAGGTCCAAAAAAATCATATCTCATTTATCATGAAGAACTTGAATCACTGGTAAAGAATTATCCTTCTATCAAAAGAGCAAGATTTTGGATGACTTTTGGCGATGAGTATTTAACTCATTTAAGAGTTATTCAGAATATTGGAATGGCAGGTATCAAACCTATAACATTCAAAGGTCAAAAAATTATTCCCTTAGAGTTTTTAAAGGCCGTTTTACCTGACCCAGGAGACTTGGGATCCGGTTATACTGGACAAACCTCTATAGGATGTAGAATTAAGGGAATAAAGGATGGCCGATTTAAAACTTATTATATCTGGAATAATTGTCATCACGAAAAAGCATTTAATGAGACAAAAACTCAAGGCGTTTCTTACACCACAGGGGTTCCCGCATCACTTGGTGCTGAGTTATTTCTGAAAGGAATTTGGAAAAATCCTGGTGTTTGGAATGTAGAAAACTTTAACCCAGATCCTTTTTTGGATTTATTAGGAGAAAGAGGTTTACCATGGAATGAAGAAATTGATATTGATTTAGAACTATGATTAATATTCCCTATCATTCATTAAAGCATCCCGCATTTGTGTTAAATCTCGATAAATTACGCAGAAACTTAATACTAATGAGTAGGGTTCAAAAAGAATCAGGTGCTAAAATTCTTCTTGCATTAAAAGGATTCTCGATGTGGAAAGTATTTCCATTATTAAACGAATACCTCTCTGGTGCCACTGCTAGTTCATTAAATGAATCCCGACTTATTTACGAAGAAATGGGGGAAAAAGCTCATGTTTATTCTCCTGCATTTAATCCTTATGAAATAAAGGATATAATAAAATACAGTAGTACCATTACTTTTAACTCCATTCATCAGTGGGAAAAATATAAAGATGAGGTATTGAAGAGTAGAATATCATGTGGTTTAAGAGTCAATCCTGAATATTCTGATGTTCAAACTGATTTATATAATCCAGGAAATCCAGAATCAAGGCTTGGTATTCTTGAAGAGGAATTCCCATCAGAACTTCCTAAAGGAATAGAAGGCTTACACATGCATACATTATGTGAATCAAGTGCAGTAGCTTTCGAAAATCTTTTAAAATCTTTCACGATAAAATTTGGTAGATTTCTTCCTCAATTAAATTGGGTAAATTTTGGCGGAGGCCATCTGATGACAAAAAAAGGGTACGATGTAGATCATTTAATAAAGACTATTAAAGAATTTAAAAAACAATACCAAGTCGAGGTTTACTTGGAGCCTGGAAGTGCAGTGGTTTGGGATACTGGAGAATTAGTGGCACATGTACTCGATATCGTTCATGGGAGGTCGTTGAAAACAGCGATTTTGGATGTATCTTTTACTGCACATATGCCAGATACTTTAGAAATGCCATACCGTCCAGAAATAGTTGAAGCTGGTGATTTCCCTCATTTATATAGAATTGGCGGAGTTAGTTGTTTAGCTGGAGATTTTATGGAACCTTATGGATTTCAGCAACCTTTGGAAATAGGGAATCAAATTATTTTTAGAGATATGATGCATTATACCATGGTTAAGACTACCATGTTTAATGGCGTAAATCATCCAGCTATTTATACTTGGTCTGAAAATGAGGGATTTTCTTGCCTTAGAAAATTTACTTTTGAAGACTTTAAAAATAGACTATCCTAATCGTGGATGTATATACTAATTGGGAAGGTCAACTGATTGAGAATTACGGGTTAAGAGAAGGTAAAAACCTTTTCAAAATTGCTAGAGAATATACTGAGGAAAAATATTCCTCTTTATTTGAGAGAAAAAAACAGCTTCAATATTTAGTGAGCAAACTCCTTGAAAATTATCCCATCCAATATTTAATTAATAAGGCATGGTTTTACGAATATACCTTTTATGTAGATGAAAGGGTATTAATTCCTAGACCGGAAACAGAGGAACTAGTTGAAATGGCAATTAATTTAATTCCTCCTAATGCTAATGTTTTGGATATTGGAACGGGAAGTGGATGTATAGCAATTACATTGGGCAAAAAGACAAATGCCACAATTACTGGATTAGATAAAAGTTTCGATGCCCTTGAAGTTGCTAAAAAGAATGCTCAATGGTTAAAAACTAGAATTAAATTTCAACAATTAGATATTCTCGATAAAAATGATCAAAATCAATTGACTGATCAATATGATTTAATTATAAGCAATCCACCATATATTTCCATTTATGAAAAAGGTAGAATGGGACAAAACGTTTTAAATAGAGAACCGGATTCTGCATTATTCGTGGATGGCCCCGATGTTTTAATTTTCTACAAGGAAATCTTGAAATTGGCTGAACGAATTTTGAAAAAAGACGGAATGGTTCTATTTGAGTCTAATGAATACAATGCACATCAAGTACTCAGATTAATAAATACTTATAAAAAATTCTCGGGTTCATATCTGTATAATGACCTGAGTGGTAAACCAAGGATGGTATTATTCAAGAAATAAATCAAGGGTCCTATTTAGGTTTGCTATAGCTTTCTTCAACTCCCAATTTTCTCTGTTCCTTGGTGTTACATAATTTGAAATAGCCCTCAAACTGATGAATTTCAAATTGAGTTGTTTACAAACAAAAAATAACCCAGCACCTTCCATTGATTCTATTTGTGCCTGATAAGTAGCTCTTTGTTGGATAGTTTCAGAACATCCACTAACTGTATTTACTGTAATACCTTTTGCCATCGGGAGATCTGGATGCTTTAATTGAAATGGATTAATCATCCATCCATTTTCAAATGGTGGGTCATCTAACTTTAATAATTCTGTTCCAAAAAAATCATTAAAGGTTCTATCTGAGTTTTCATACCCAATATCTGCAAATCTTTCAGCAGATATTTGGAAAACACTTCCTAAAGAAGCCGTAAGGTCAAAAGATCCACCAACTCCAGCATGTATTATTAAATCAAAATGATGATTTGCTAACTTTTTCATTAATTGAAATACAGTTGCATATACCCCTATACCAGTAATCAAAATTTGATTTTCCTTTAATTTTTTCCGAATGGGTTGTATTTCAAATTCTGTAGCTGAAACTAATAATATTTTTGACATTACCATGAAATTTTAACCGTGGCCGTTGGGGAATAGCCTAGATATAAATCTTTTTGAAACGAAACTCCAATTTCAATATTATCTTTAAAAAGAAACGTAGTACCCATGGTAATACTTGATCGTAAAGGCACCATACCTATTCCAATATTTATCATTTTATTAATTGAGTAAATTAATCCATATCTGAATTCTACATTGCTTTTTAATTCTTTATTTACTGAAAGGTATAAGTTTAAATCATTTAATAATTTATACTCCATTCCAAAAGTTAGTACTGAATAATCTCTTGAAAATCGATAAACTGATGAGTATTTAATTTTATTATTTGCGGTGTAAATTAAACCAATTGCAATATTAAAATTAATTGGAGTAGACCAACCCTCAATTACTTGGTTTCCTAGTTGAAAGTTGGCACCAATAGAAATTTGTTTGAAAATCCTTTTACCAACTCCTATACCTAAATTTTGATTTCTAAAAAATGACGTTCCACTGCTGTTATAATATATTGAGGTGTATGTATTTTGATTTTTTATGGGAAAACCTATAGCAATAGATTTACTAAAAAGAGATTCTAATTCATAGAAATTTTTTAATGTAATTTGAAAATTGATCGTCTTTAAATCTGCTAAGGCCGAGGGGTTAGAATAATAATTATCAAAAGTAGTTAAAGAAAGGCCAGAATTTGATATTGCCTCATTTGTACTGGTTTCTACTAAATTTTGTGCAATATTATGCGATGTAGAAAACAAAACTAAAATTAGGATGTAAAAATATTTCATTCTACACCCTAATTTGCTATAAACCTAGATAAAAGTCAAGTTTTTTAATCCACCCAATCAGCAATAAAAACATTTGTATCTCTTGTTCCCCCATTATTTCGGTTAGATGAAAACACCATTTTTTTTCCGTCCTTAGAGAACATTGGAAATGCATCAAAGGTATTGTCAAAAGTAATTTGCTTTAAACCACTTCCATCAATATTGATAGAAAAAATATTGAATATTCTACCACCTTGAGAGTGATGGTTAGAAGAAAATAAAATTGATTTACCTGATGGATGGAAATAAGGTGCCCAGTTTGCACCACCAAGATCGGTAATCTGGCGCAAATTACTTCCGTCCAAATCACAAACGAATATTTCCATTTCAGAAGGTTGTACTAAACCTTGTGCTAACAAAGCTTTATAGGTATCCTTTTCTTCTTGGGTTTGAGGTCTAGATGCTCTAAAAACAAGTTGTTGGCCATCTGGTGAAAAAAAAGCTCCTCCATCATATCCCAGACCACTGGTTACTTGCGTAACATTAGAGCCATCAACATCCATGGTGTAAAGTTCCAAATCTCCAGTTCTATCTGAAGTGAAGACTATTTTGGAACCGTCTGGTGATAATGTTGCTTCGGCATCGTATCCTGGTTCATTAGTTAATTGCTTGAGTATATTTCCTTCCAAGTCTGAAACAAAAATATCAAAGTCTGCATAAACAGCCCAAACGTATTTTCCATTGACCATACGTGGTGTTTCTGGACATTCCTTATTTTTGTGATGGGTGGATGCATAAATGATGGTTTCATCACCAGGCATAAAAAAAGAACAAGTTGTTCTACCCATTCCTGTGCTTATTCTAGAAGGTATGGTATTTTCAATTCCATTTTCGGCATCCATTATAAATATTTGATCACAAGGAACATCCCATGAAGGATTGGCAGCTTGGAAAACTAATTTCGTACCGACACTATTGAAATATGCTTCTGCATTGTCCCCTCCAAATGTTAATTGTTTAACATTTTTAAAATGTTCTTCCTGCTCATATTTTAATGAATTTGGAATTTTTTGTGCATAAATTTTTGGTTGGACTGATAGGATGAATGGCAATTGAAACAATAGTATAAATAGTCTGTTTTTCATTAATATTTAATTTTTCGCAAATATAGGTAATTGAGCTTCGGCCATTTATCATTTCATTGTAATTTTTTAGATGGAAAGGGTGATTTTTAAAGACTTAGGTATCATTGAATTTGAAGACGCTTGGCAAATTCAAGAAGAATTATTTAAAGAAAAAATTGCTACTAAAATTGAAAATCGAAAAATAGTTCAAGTAGGTAAAAAACCAAAAATACAGTCTCATCATCTTCTTTTCTGTGAGCATCCTCCGGTTTACACCCTTGGAAAATCAGGTTCTGTTAATCACCTGTTAATAGACCAGGAAAGTATGGAAAATAAGGGTTTTAAATTTTTTAAAATTAATAGGGGAGGAGATATCACCTATCATGGCCCTGGTCAAATTGTTGGGTATCCAATTTTTGATTTAGATTTTTTTTTCTCTGACATTCATAAGTATATCAGGTATTTGGAAGAAGCCATAATTCAAACTCTCAATTTTTATGGCTTAAAGGGAATTAGAGAGGACGGATATACTGGGGTTTGGCTAGAAGCTGACAATAAAAATGGATTAAGAAAAATTTGTGCAATTGGGGTGCATTTAAGCAGATGGGTTACCATGCATGGATTTGCATTTAATATTAATACCGACCTTTCGCATTTCTCTCATATTATTCCTTGTGGGATTCAAGAAAAACACATAGGAGTAACATCATTAGAAAAGGAACTTGGAAAATCTATTCCCCTAAAGGAAGTTAAGGCAATACTTCTTCAACAATTGCAGGAAATTTTTTCATTTCGATCCGTAATAGAATAAATATGAAAGCTAAAAGAGTAGAGGAATCAAAAACAATAATGACCCAATTGGTTATGCCTAATGACACCAATCACATGGGTAATTTGATGGGGGGAAATCTTTTAAGTTGGATGGATATGGCCTCAGCTATTTGTGCGGGCAAACATGCTGAAAAAAGTGTAGTAACTGCTTCGGTGGATCAAGTATCCTTCCAAAAAGCAATTCATTTAGGGGAGGTAGTAACTATTAAGGCTACTGCTACTAGAGCCTTTAATACTTCCTTAGAAATTTTTGTAGAGGTTTTTGCTGCAAGTATTACAGGTACCAATCCCAGAAAATGTAATCAAGCCTATTTTACATTTGTAGCTCTGGATGAAAATGGACATCCTGCCAAAATACCACCAGTCACCCCTCTTAGTGAAATTGAGCAAAAAAGGTTTGATGAGGCTCCCAAAAGAAAATCACAGCGATTACAAATATCAGGTAAAATTTAGTTCCTACTTCATTTAGGATATTGTTTACCTAACATGCCTTAATTAATCTAACTTAGGTTAAATTACTCAAAGACCATTCCTTCAATTATCTTCCACTTCTATTGATATTAAAAGCTCCAGCTTGCTGAGTACCCATTAATAAAATATCTTGAATATTTACATGTGGCGGCCTAGTGAGAATATAAGCAATTGAATCGGCTACATCTCTGGCATTCAATGGAACAAAATCTTCATATATTTTGGCCTTTTCTTCATCACCATCGAATCTTACTTTGGCAAACTCGGTTTCTTCAACGTGTCCTGGACTGATTTGACTAACTCTTATATTGTGTTCATATAAATCTAGTCTAAAAGCTTTAGTCAAAGCATCTACTGCAAATTTAGTAGCACAGTATACATTTCCCGATGGGTATACTTCTTTACCTGCTGTAGATCCAATGTTTAAAATATGCCCATTCTTCTGTTCAATCATTCGTTGAGAAACCAATCTAGTTATGTATAATAACCCTTTAATATTAGTATCAATCATTTCTTCCCAATGCGCTAAACTTCCACTATCAATTGGAGCTAATCCTTTAGCTTTACCTGCGTTATTAATTAGAACATCTATTCTCGGCTCCTTTTCTAAAATGGATTGAATGCTTGTTTCTAATTCTTCATAATTTCTAATATCGAAATTTGAAATTATGACTGAACAGTCGGGAAATTGATTTTCAATTTGCTCCTTGAGTTCCTTTAATTTATGTTCTCTTCTTCCGGTTATTATGATTTTCCCAAATCTTTCTTGGGCTAATCTAATGGCTGTAGCTTTACCAATTCCTGAAGAAGCTCCAGTAATAAGAACTACCTTTTCAATATTAGGGTTTGTAGAATCTTGCTGTGTATTGGTTTGATTTAATAATTGTTGTAGTTGTTCTATTTGTAATTTTAAATCACTGATAAAATCAGATATTTTTTTATTAGAACCTTGTTCAGATTGGTTTGCCTTCTTGATATTTTCATTAAATATTAATGAATCCTCTGGATTTTTGGGCAAGGCAAATGCCTTATCATTTTTATTATTTTTTATTTCTGGATTAATTTTAATAGCCTCATTATAATATTTATTTGCTTGTTTGATATCTCCTATTTTCAAATAAGATAATGCCAATTCATAGGTTGCAAAAGGATGTCTAGAATTTAGTTCTATTGCTTTTTCAAATTGCCATCTAATCTTTTCCTCTTCTGCACCTAATTCATTGAGAATTAAACCCTTTTGATAATAAGGTTCTGAATCTTTTTCATTTTGTAATATTGCTTTTTCAATATGTTCTAAAGCTGTTCCCACATTTTGCCTTAAAAAATGAAACTCAAGAATGGCAATTTGTAAGTGAACATTGGGATAGAAAGGATCAAGATTCTTTATTTTATTTAAAGTTATTTTTGCGTTTTCATATTCCCCTTTTTGTACATATCGCTCAGATAATTTATTCAGTAAATCTGTATTCTCATCATCCAATGTAAGTTTTTCAATCAAGGAGCTTATGGTTTCTTTTTCATTACCTTCATAATCAGATTCGTCATGGGTTATATCAATTAATTCAGGGGGCTTTGATTCTTTTACAGATTGAGTTTCGTCTAGATTAGGGACTGGGGGAGGGGTAATTTGGGTTTGAGTTTCGTCTTGACCAGGAACTGGTGGCGATCCCTTTAAATTGAGTAATGTCAAAACTTGTTCGAAATTGGAATTTCTAGCCTCCTCAAAATCTATTAACTCTAAATTTCGTAAAATCCGAATAAATTCCCCAACCTCAGTAGAAATAGATCTAACCGTACTTAGATAGTTTTGATATTCCTCGGTATCCTCTTTCCCTTTACGTAACTCTAGATACTGATCTTGCCAAAAATTAATATACCTTATAATGTGTGTAACTTTGTTTAGAACAGTTCCGGGGGCAATAATTGGAATGAGTTGTTGTCCTTTTTGGTTGATTAAATCCAAACATCCATCCATGCAATTCACGGATTTTAGGAAATCTTCAGAAAATATTACTAAGCAATAATCATAGCCCTCCAAAATTCTTCTACTGACGCTTGAATGCTTTTCTTCTTGGATAAGTTCAACTATCACATTATTTGCAATACTAATGGCATTTTTTATTTCTTCTCCTAAAGCTATATCTGACTGATGAATTCCTATCCCTATTTTCATATTTATAATCTCTCTTTTTTAATTAAAATTGAAAATAATAAAAATTTGTAATTATATAGTTATTTTCCAAAAACCAACTCTTTGGTTTAAATCTCTATATGATCCATATATGAAACCATTTGAGTTTATTTTGGCCTGTAACAAAACGGCATGAGATCCATTAACTCCGCTTAAATAGATTTTATCTTTTTGAATATTCCCTTGTAGTTTAATATGCTTTTCCTCAAATTTTATTTCTCCAGAGATTTGATTTTCCTCTTGAAGAAGGGTTAATTGACCAAACTGAACTTGCTCTATTCCTTGAAAATTTATCTCAATCGGATATTCACCAGATGTATTCCTGATGGGGTCCTTTTTCAACTGAGTAAATAGGTAATCCTTACCATACCATGCAATAAATTTTGAACCTGCCCACCAGCCTTCCATAATATTTTCTTCAAAAATAGCGGTTAGAGATTGGTCTGGACTTTCCAATTTGATATTAATGGTGTCCTTAGCTGTTGATAAATCTCTGCCTATTTGAATGGGAGCGGTGTATATCCTATCTGTTCCATTTAAGATACTTAGGTTTTGTAAGCCCGGTTCTTTTGATTTTGAGATTTCAAATATAAAAGGTAGTTCACCTGCATCTACTTCATTAAATTCAAAATCCATTGTACCTGCAATTGGTTTTCCCTTTGGATTATTAAAAACTGGAGTAGGATCAAGTTTAATTACACCCCTCCATTTTCCCGGAGGCAGCCCTTCGATTTGATTTTCAATAACTATACAAGAAGAAATATAGAAAATTAGGAAAAGTAAAATCCAATTTTTCATAGCGACTCTCATTAAGAAGGTAATTTTAACTCATTTTCTGACTTAGCAATCAATGTAGAAACAGTAATATCACCTGTAACGTTGACAATAGTCCTTATCATATCTAGTATTCGATCAACTGGAAAAATTATAGCTATCCATGCGGGGTTTAGCCCAACTGATTGTAGGACAATAATCATCATAACAAGCCCTGCACTAGGGACCGCTGCTGAACCTATTGAAGCCAGTGTAGCTGTAAGTACTATGGTAAGTTGCTGTGCTATGGTCAAATCTACTAAGTGCATTTGAGCCATAAAGACTACTGCTACTGCTTGATAAAGACTTGTACCATCCATATTTACTGTTGCACCTATCGGTAAAACAAAATTGGATACGTTAGAGGAAACCCCCAAGTTATCCTTGACACATTCCATAGTAACGGGTAGGGTAGCAGCAGAAGAGCTGGTTGAAAAAGCTAGGAATTGTGCAGGACTGACCCTTCTGAAAAATTCCATATACTTCAGTTCTGGAATGAATAACTTTAAAACAAAGGGATAAAAAACTAAAATCATAATCAATAACCCAATTGTTAATACCAAAGAATAGCTTAATAAACCCTTAAAGATTTGTAAAACCTCAGAAGGAGTGTTCGCCATTTTGGAAATCACTCCTGCCATTAGGGCAAATACAAAAAATGGTGCCCCTTCCATTACAATTCCAACCATTTTAAGAAAAACTTCATTGATTGCATCTATACCTTTAATGAGAGGTCCAGTTTTATCTTTGGGCAATAGAATGAGAACAACTCCAAAAAAAATGGCGAAAAAGATTACTTGCAGCATTTTACTTCCATCAGAAAGAGCTACAAAAATATTATCAGGCACAAAGTCTACAAAAAAATCCAATGGACCAGACTCTTTCATTTTTTCAGCAGATTCCATTCTTTTTTGTACCACTTCATTATTCTCATCCCCCAAATATTCCATTCTAGCATCCTCTACCAGATTATTATTATCAGGGTCTCTTAGAAAGTTTTTACCATCTAGAATTTCTACACCTTCAGTATTTTCAACCCATAATTCATATTTTATTCTATTTTTGGTTCGTTGTTCTTCGTTGATATAACTACCCGGGGCAAGAGTATTTACTAAAAACAAACCTAGCCCCACTGAAGTCACTGTAGTGACCAAATAGGCAAATAATGTTTTCAATCCCATTCTACCCAGTTTGGAAGGATCCGGCAAACCAGAAACTCCAGAAATAATTGAAAAGAGAACCAAAGGCACGGCAATAAATTTTAAAAGCCTAATAAATATGGTGCCAAAGGGATCAATCCAATTTTGAGTAAATTTATTCCATCCTAAATAACTGGAAATCAAGGAGTAAATGATTCCTAGAAACAAGCCAATGACAATTTTCCAATGCAGTGGAAGTTTTCTCATCCTATTTTTTTTTCCTCCAAATTAATCATTATTTGACAACTTAATCTTTAAGGTTATTTTTGTACATTAATTAGTTTGAGGAGAAGGTTCAACATAAAAAATTTTGCTAATGGGATGGTTCAAACGGCTAAAAAATGGAATTCAAACTGCTACTAGGAATAAAAAGGAGGCTCCAGAAGGATTGTGGTATCAGTGCCCTGAATGCAAGGAAACAAGCACTATAAAAGACCTTAAGGAAAATTTTTTCAAATGTAAAAAATGTAATTTTCACGTTCGGATAAAGTCAAGTGATTACTTCGAACTCATTTTTGATGGACCTTACGAAACTATTCTTTCTGAAATGCGGTCTGTAGATATATTGAATTTTACTGATCTCAAACCATATGCCAAACGGCTTGAAGAAGCTTACGAAAAGACTGATTTGAATGATGCTATGTGTGTTGCAGTAGGTAAATGTAACCGAAAGAACCTCCTCATAGCAGCTATGGATTTTGAATTTATTGGAGGCAGTATGGGTTCTGTAGTGGGTGAAAAAATATCTAAATCCATTGATTATTGTTTAGAAAAAAGAATCCCATTTTTATTGATTTCTAAATCAGGAGGGGCTAGAATGATGGAAGCTGCGTTTTCTTTAATGCAAATGGCCAAAACATCCGCCAAACTTACCTTACTTGCTGATGAAGGTATCCCGTATTGGTCTCTACTTACTGATCCAACTACCGGGGGGGTAACTGCTTCTTATGCGATGTTAGGTGATTTAAATTTTGCTGAACCTAATGCTTTAATTGGTTTTGCAGGACCCCGGGTAATTAAAGAAACAATCAAAAGAGATCTTCCTGAAGGTTTCCAAAGGTCTGAGTTTCTTTTGGAAAATGGTTTTCTCGATTTCATCGTGGATAGAAAAGACTTAAAGGAGACCATTTCCGATTTATTGGTACTTTTTGATTCTCCATTAAACCAAGAAACAAGTATTTAAATATAAAATTTTGGTGATGAAATTGATTCAAATAACCTTTTTACTTTTCTTTTTTGGTGTAATTCAAGCCCAAAATAATCCTGAAGAAAAATTAATTCAATTGGGAATTGAGTTGCCTATAGTAGCTACACCAGTCGGTAATTATGTTAATGTCGTTCAAACTGGAAACTTATTATTTTTAGCAGGAAAGGGACCATCCTTACCCCAAGGAGGGTACATTACAGGTAAAATTGGTCAGGATTTAACCATTGAAGAGGGTTATGATGCAGCAAGATTAACTGCTATAAATCAACTTGCAGTTCTGAAAGACTATCTCGGTACGCTTGATAGAGTAAAAAGAATTGTAAAAGTTTTAGGAATGGTTAATGCAACTGCAGATTTCGAAAATCATCCTGAAGTCATAAATGGATTTTCAGATCTAATGGTGGAAATATTCGGCACTAAAGGGAAACATGCTAGAGCTGCAGTAGGAATGGGTTCTCTCCCTAGGAACATAGCTGTAGAAATTGAAATGGTCGTTGAAATTGAAAATTAATTATGCTTCTATAAGAACAAATCCTTCTTTTAACGGATCTAATTCTTTGAAAAGAATCTCAAAAAATTCTTCTCCGTACTTTAAGTAAAAAGGTATGAAATTTTCAACTCTTTCTTGAAGACCCCCATTAGGGAAGAATTTTATATTTATCTTCTGAAGCTGATTTAATGTTACCTCGTGTTTTTGTTTCTCGGCTTTTACCAGACGATCTCCCAATTGATCTAAACTTTTAAGATTCTTAGATTCTTCAGCTAAAAATTTCTTCTCTAAAGTAGGATCAATCTCTTTGGCTTTTTTAGTTATTAATTGGAATGCTTTTCTCACCATTTCCTTCTCAGTATCGATGCTGACCTGAACAGAACTATTGATTTCGACATATTTTTTCTGAAGCTGGTGTAAGTCTTCAAAAATTTCAATGAGGTCAAACCCCATTTTTTGAAATTTACCTGCCGAACTTTCATCTATCCATAGCACTGAATTTCGGCGAACTAGAATAGGAAAAAAGGTATTGAAATATTCAAATTGCTTTTTTCTTTCGAGCCAATATGCAATTTCACCACCACCACCAACATAGGCTAAATTAGGTAATATTTTTTCTTGATAGATAGGGCGTAAGACAACATTTGGACTAAATCTTTCGGGGTAATCATCAAGCTCTTCTTCCATTTCTTTAGGCGTATATTGAAGGTTGGTTCCTACAATATTAAAATTTCCTTCTACAGTCAATTCAATTCTAGCTCTTATACCAGCATGCATGTAAAATACATTTATAGGTCGAACAAAAGCTTGAGAAGAAAAACCTAATTCATTCAATTCCTCTTGGACTTGTTCTACTAATTTTTTAGACGATTGTTCAAAAATTTCCTTTTTCAATATTGGTAAAAATGCTCTTTTAAATTCAGTCTGGTTCATATCCAATACCACTAATCCATAATCCCTAAAAAGGTGATTAACCAATCTCATAGCCCCCTTACCATACGTATCAACCCCTTTAAAGCAGGATTCGATAACTTCAAAAAGGTTTTTGGCTTCCTCTCTATCTCCCAAAATTTCATTTAATTCGGCTAAAACCTGATCAAAATTTTCCAAAGTCATCATTCCTACAGCACCCGTTTGCTGCGTTTTCCATTGGATAACTTTGTTGAATAATCTGGCGCTATTTACCTCCTCGAAATCATGATCTTCTGCTCCACTTACAAATACTGGGATAAATCTATAATTGGTATACTCTTCAGATAATTTTTTACAAAGGTTAATGGTAGAAATAATTTTATAGATATAATACAATGGCCCAGTAAATAAGCTTGGTTGGTGAGCTGTGACTATGGTAAAAGTGTTATTATCTGCTAGAGCAGAAATATTTTCTTGAGTTTTTTTACTTAAATCAAGATGCTGTCCTTGATTTTGTAAAACCTTGACTAATAAACTTCTGTCGATGGCGAATTTTTTGCGTTCCTCAATCGCTTTTTCAAAAGAAGGCAAATCAAATGGTAAGTTATAAAAGGGAATTAATCTTTTGTCTCTTGTAGCATAGGCAATATCTTTCGAGGATAGCTGACTTACATTATTATAGGGTATATTTATACTTTTCATTTTGATTGGTAAGAGATGTTAAAATACTGACAAAAATGACCTATTTTTTGGTATTATGGAAATAATTGACTTTTTAGAGTTAGACAAAAAGATCAAATTAATTGATGTAAGGTCACCTACAGAATATGAACAAGGCCATATTCCAACGGCAATTAATTATCCACTTTTTACAGACGAAGAGAGGAAAGCTATTGGGACAGCTTATAAAAGAGAAGGTAAAGAAATGGCCATACTAAAAGGATTAAAACTTATCGGAAAAGATCTGGATAGTTTTGCCGAAGGCTTACTCAACCTTTCAAAAAATGAGGAAATGATTTTGCATTGTTGGAGGGGTGGAATGCGGAGTTCAAGTGTTGGATGGTTATCTAATTTAGTAGGAATAAAAACAAGCATTTTAAAAGGGGGCTATAAGAGTTATCGGCAGTTTATTAAAGAATTTATGAAAAATTCTTCACTTAAATTAAAGATTATAGGTGGGCCTACTGGTTCTAAAAAAACCATCTTGCTAAATAAATTAGAGGAAAGGGGAGAGCAAATTATTGATTTGGAGGCCTTAGCTCATCATAAAGGTTCTGCATTTGGGTTTTTAGGAGAATTAGAACAACCAAGTGTTGAACAGTTTGAGAATAATTTATTTGAAGTATTGTGGAGTTTGGATCCACTAAAAACTATTTGGATTGAAAACGAGAGTAAATCAATAGGGAGAGTGTATATTCCAGATGAATTTTGGCAAAAAATGAATGAAGCTCCTATTACTTTCATTCACTATGAAAAAAAAGATCGGATTCACTTTCTTGTGAAGGAATATTCAAAATTTGGAAACAATGCTTTAGAAGCGGCATTTCAAAAGATTGTGAAAAGGTTAGGAGGGCAAAATTTAAAGTTGGCTTTACAGTATTTGAGTGAGGAAAACTATTACGCCGCTGCCGATGTTGCTTTAACCTACTATGATAAAGCTTATCAAAATAGCTTGTCAAAACAAAAGGGTAAAATTGAAAAAACTATTTTGGCTTCTGGACAACAGATGGATCAAATTATAAGCGAAATAATAAGATAAATGGATGATTTAAAGTTAACTCAATACAGCCATGGTGCTGGATGTGGATGTAAAATTTCACCTGGTTTATTAAGTAAAATTATTGGTGAAGAATCCACCTATTTAAACTTTAAAAATTTATTAGTTGGTAATGATAAAAGGGATGATGCGGCAGTCATGCAGATAGATAATGAGCAATGTATTGTAAGTACAACAGATTTTTTCATGCCTATTGTAGACAGCCCTTTTGATTTTGGAAGGATTGCTGCTACGAATGCCATTAGTGATATCTATGCCATGGGGGGGTCTCCTTTGATGGCCATTGCAATATTAGGGTGGCCGGTTGATAAAATTCCAGTTGAGATAGCTGGTGAAGTAATTAGAGGAGGCCGAGCGATTTGTAGTGAGGCGGGGATACCATTAGCAGGAGGACACAGTATTGATAGTCCAGAACCTATTTTTGGGCTAGCAGTTACTGGATTAGTCCATAAATCCCATATTAAAACAAATGATGGAGCACAAACTGATAATCTGTTATACATTACAAAACCTATAGGGGTCGGAATCATGAGTACCGCTCAAAAAATAGGTATTTTAGAAGAGGATGATTTTCAGGTAATGTTGGCATCTATGACTAAATTGAATGACATTGGCATAAAATTGGGAAAGCTAGAATATGTGCAAGCGGTAACAGATATAACAGGATTCGGCTTACTGGGCCATTTAATTGAAATTTGTGAAGGGAGTGGAGTAGGGGCTCATCTAAATTTTGAAGAAGTTCCATTATTGAATTCTGATAAAATAAGATATTACTTATCGAAAAATTGTGTGCCTGGTGGGAGTGTTCGCAATTGGAAAAGTTATGGTGACAAGGTTAGTATGGCAAATGAATCTTGGAAGGATATTTTATGCGATCCGCAAACTAGTGGTGGATTATTAATTGCAATTGAGCAAGATAGAAAAGAGGAATTTGAAGCTTTTATGAAAGATCAAAATACACCAATTAGTTTAATTGGTAAAACTCATTTGATTAGAGAATCGAAAGCACTCATAACCGTAAGCTAAAAGAAAAATCCAAGAGCCAGCATCACTCGTTTTGGTTTTTCAGTAAAAACGACATCTTGACCGTTAAATATAAGGTGGTTGCCTAATCTGGTGAATTTTGTTTCGTACCTTAAGTCAAGCATTATCTTCCAAATATCCAATCCAATACCTCCTATCCATCCCCATTCTACTGTTTTCCACTTTTCCTCAAAACCTCCCTTGCTTGTTAACTCAGATATGCTATTTACTATTATATGTGCTTGAGGTCCAGCCATCAACCTAAGAGGTCCAAATTTCAAACCTGCCATCATTGGTAAATCGATATTATTGTATCGCTCGCTCAGGACAGAACCAAGGGTTTGAGCAGCATAAAAGTCATTAATTTGAAAGTCAACTTTGCTGGAATTGAAAACAATTTCACCTTGAGCAATAAATTTTCTCAACAGAGTTAACCTTAAAACTAATCCTGCATTGAATCCATAATTGGCATCTTTAACTGCAAGCTTAAACCTTTCCGTTCCACCGGGTAATAAGAGACCTAAACTTTCATTTTTTAATTGAGTGCTGCTAATTCCCGCTTTAATTCCAAAATTAAGTTGTCCAAAATTTTCTTGAACCAAAAAGAATGAAAAAACTAAAAGAAAAAAATATCTCATACGGTTATTTTTTTTATATAACTTATTTTATGGGAAAAAATTGTCAAACCAAACTATCTTTTAAATGCTTAATTTGCATTTATAATGAGGAGGAATGAAAATTTATGACGCTAAATATGTTGGTAGCTATCCCTCGGAAGCTAAATGTCCAATAACAGAACAACCGGAATATGCATTTATTGGTAGGTCAAATGTCGGCAAATCATCATTAATCAATACCCTTTTAGGGAGAAATGAATTGGCTCGAACCTCAAAAAAACCTGGCAAAACGCAGCTATTAAATTTTTATCATATTGAAAATGCCTGGTATTTAGTAGATCTTCCTGGCTATGGATATGCAAAGGTTTCTAAATCTTCAAGAAGGAAATGGCTTCAAATGGTACAAGGGTATTTGAAAAATAGACCCAACTTAATTTGTACATTTTTATTAATTGATGCTAATGTTCCTCCTCAGGAAAAAGATATGGAATTCATAGATTACCTGGGTTTGAAAGGAATTCCTTTTGTAATAGTTTATACAAAGACCGATAGGCTCAAAGAAGAAATCTTAGAATCTAATATCGAAGCTTTTAGATCTGCTATGTTGAAAACATGGGAATCCATGCCACAAGAATTTATTTCTTCCTCTGTCAATAAAAAGGGAAGGGAAAACCTTATGGCTTTTATCGAGGATTTGAATAAGAATCAATATGAATAATAATTACTAAAAAATGATGCTTCCTCATATCATTCCAGAAATATCAGAATGGCCAATTTCCAAATTAAGTGATTCTCGTCGTCAGTTCATAAAAGAAATTGATCAGTATACTCTTAATAAAATTAAAGAGCTATATCCTTCTATTCATAGTCTTGCTGATTTGATTGCTAAAATCATTTATTTGGAGAAAATTCGGATGAAGGAAGAACCTTGGAAAGTTGATCCACCGAAAGAAAAAATATTTTGGAAAAAAATAAGGTTAAACCTACAATCAATTGATTTAAAAAATTCGAATGAAGCAGAAGTTTTACTTCATGAATTGTTAGGAAAAATAATCAATAGGTATTCAGAAGAAATTGTTGGTACATTCAACAAAAAAACCTTTTTGTTTGCCAGGAGATTTTTAAAGTTTTTCTTTAAAACTTTGTTAAAATCTTCTACTTCTTTTCTATTAAAGCCGTCACCTAATTCCATGGATAATCACTTATTAGCTATGGGTAAGGTGGATTCTATCAGAAATTTATTTAAAAAAGGAACCGTAGTCATTGTGCCTACCCATTTTAGTAATTTAGATTCTATTCTTATTGGTTATGCCATTGACACTTTTGTTGGTTTGCCTTCATTTAGCTATGGTGCAGGGCTTAATTTGTATAATACTGGGTATACGGCCTATTTCATGAATCGATTAGGGGCATACCGAGTAGATCGTAGAAAGAAGAATCCAATCTACCTAGAGACCCTAAAGACCATGTCTAATTTATCCATTCAAAGGGGAACTAATAGTTTATTTTTTCCAGGGGGAACAAGATCCAGGTCAGGGGAAATGGAAAGTAAGTTTAAATTAGGCTTATTAGGAACTGTGGTGGAGGCTCAAAGAAATTTAGCTCAATCCGAAAAAAGGGATAAAATATTTGTAGTTCCTCTAATTCTTAGCTATCATTTTGTGTTAGAGGCACAATTTTTAATTGAAAGTTATTTAAAGAATATTGGTAAAGAAAAATATCTTTTTGGCAAGGACGAATTCAATAGTTTTAGAAAAATTCTCAAGTTTACATGGCTTATATTTTCAAAGCGCAATGAAATCTTACTTTCTTTTGGGCAGCCTATGGATGTATTGGGAAATCCAGTTAATGATAATGGAGATTCCATTAGCCCCGATGGAAAATTAATTGATGTAAACCAGTATTTTAGGGCTTCAAATGGTAATATCCAACCCAACCTCCAAAGTGAAGCAGAATTCACTAAAATTTTGGCCAATAAGATTATAGAGCGCTATAAAGTAGACAATATCATTTTAACCAGTCATTTAGTTGCTTTCACTACATTTTTAATTTTTAAAGAACAAAATAAGAGGTTAGATCTATATGGATTGTTGCAATTACCCGTAGATGACTTTTCCATTAAAATATCTACTCTAGTTCATAATATTAAAATTGCACTTAATTATCTTAGGAAAATGGAAGCGGGTGGCAACCTACAACTATCGCCTAAATTTAAGGAAGATGAATATACCATTATCGTTGATGGGGTAAAAAGACTTGGGAGCTATCACGTCAAAAAACCATTAATAATTAAAGGGGATACCATAAAAAGTGAAAATTTTAAATTGTTGTTTTACTATCACAATAGATTATCCGTATATCATTTAGAAAGGCATATTGACCTCAAAATATAAAGTTATATGCATTACATAATTTTTGATTTAGAAGCGACTTGTTGGAATGGTAATCCTATGGGAAGACAACAAGAGACTATTGAAATTGGAGCTGTAAAATTAGATGAATTTGGTCAAGAAATTGGAATGTTTAATAAGTTTATCAAACCTATGATTCACCCCAATTTATCCGTTTTCTGTTCTGAATTAACAAGTATTGATCAAAAAGATGTTGAAAATGCTGATACTTTCGAAATGGTTATTGAAGAATATTTGGATTGGATAAATCCAATTGATCATAATTATCTGCTCTGTTCATGGGGAGATTTTGATAAAAAACAGCTAATTAGGGATTGTCAATACCACGATCTGGATACAGAATGGCTTAATTCTCATATTAATCTAAAAAGACAATACCAAGAAATACATCGACTTCCTAAAGCAAGGGGACTAAAATCAACGGTTATTAAGGAGGGCTTTGAATTCGAGGGTATCCATCATAGGGGTATTTATGATGCTATTAATTTGGCTCAAATTTTTGTAAAATACCTGGATAGCTGGCGTTACTAATTAAAGTGCATTAGAAACTGAGGGGTTTAGATTAGGCTACACATTAAATCTAAAATGCATAATGTCTCCGTCTGCAACTTCATAATCTTTCCCTTCTACGTTCATTTTACCAGCTTCTTTTACTTTGGCCTCTGAGCCAAGGGAAACATAGTCCTGAAAGTGTATGACTTCAGCTCGAATAAAGCCTACTTCAAAATCACTATGAATAACACCAGCTGCACCTGGCGCCTTGGTTCCCTTTTTAATTGTCCAAGCCCTAACCTCTTTTTCACCTGCGGTAAAATAGGTAATCAAATTTAGTAAAGTATAAGCCGATCGAATAAGTTTATTGGTTCCAGGTTCTTTAAAACCCATAGCTTCTAAGTACTCTAATCTTTCTTCTTTGGTCTCTAATTCGGAAATTTCTGCTTCAATTCCAGCGGATATCAGAATCATTTCCGCATCCTCGTCTTTAATAGTTTCCTTGAAAGCTTGAGTAAAGCGATTTCCACTTTCTACTGAGGCATCATCTACATTACAAACATATAATGTAGGTTTGCCAGTCAGTAACATTAAATCGTTTAATATTTCCCATTCATCATCTTCGGCTTGATAGGTTCTAGCTGGAAATCCAGAGTCGAGATGATTTTTTATAGCCTCTACTGTGCTAAGCGATTTGAGAATATTTTTATCAGCACTTTTAGCTTGTTTTTTTAACTTTTCAATTCTTTTCTCCAATGTTTCTAAATCCTTTAATAATAGTTCTGTATCTATTATTTCTTTATCTCTAGCTGGATCAACATTTCCATCAACATGTACTACATTGTCATTTTCAAAACATCTTACCACATGAATTATGGCATCCACTTCACGAATATTAGCCAAGAATTGATTTCCCAGTCCTTCACCCTTACTAGCTCCTTTAATCAAACCTGCGATATCTAAAATTTCAATGGTAGTAGGAATTACTTTTTGAGGGTTGACTATCTTTTCTAATTGATCCAATCTTGAATCGGGTACAGTAATAACCCCAATATTAGGGTCTTTGGTGGCAAAAGGATAATTTGCCGCAAGTGCTTTGGCAGATGTAAGTGCATTAAAAAGTGTTGATTTACCTACATTAGGCAAACCCACAATACCGCATTTTAGACCCATAGGTGATTATTTGAAGTCGCAAATATATACTTTATCCCATAAAATATTTAACCCTCAAAATGAAGAGATATGGTAAAGGTTCTAGACAATACCTTATCTAAAACCGTTGCCTCATCTAGTGTTTTGTTAAAAAGTAAGGTATTACCAATACCATGAGACATTTTTAACTCGGGGGAGAAAATAAAGAAAGGAAAAAATATTTGAACACCTGCACCATATTCTAAAGCAAAATCATTTGGGGAAATTTTAACCAATTGATCTGCCTGACGGCTTCTGGAATCACTGGCTACATCGAAACCATATTTCAAACCCGCTATAACAAATAACCTTATATCTTTATATGGTTTAGATTTATACCTGAGGTGAAAAGGTAATTCAACAAAAACCGATTCAATTTTTTTGGTGCTGTTTTTCATACTGCCCTCCAACATGGATTGATAACTTAAAGTTCGCTCTGCAAAAGATAGCGTTGGAAGAAAGCGAAAATCAAATTCATTCCCTAATTTAAGGTTTCCAATAATACCGAGATTAAATCCTGGACCAGTTAGTGATTCTACAGAATAAATTCGATCACTTTCCAAAAAATCAGAAGATTTAAATGGCCTAAATCTTGATGAATTCATGGCTAATGTAATCCCAAAATAATAGGGCTTTGACTGAAAACTTAAATAATTGTGACCCGCATCAACGAATCGCTGAGCGCTAAGAGAACTAGCAATAAATATGAATCCAATTAATATCGCACCTACTTTATTCCCTTGTAAATACTGCATATTCCAAAAGTTAATGGCACCTGTTGTGGATTTTTAAACCCACATTTTCTCATTATATCTAAAAAGGCTTCACCATCCGGAAAAGCTTGAACAGACTCATAGAGATATTGATAAGCTCTATTGTCATTAGAAGATAAACGACCAATTAACGGTAAAATGTATTTGAAATAAAAATTAAATAATTGTTTGAAAGGAAATAAGGTAGGTTTTGAAAATTCAAGTACCAGTAAATGACCATTTTCATCTAATGTTCTATACATCTCTTGAATTCCTTTATCTAAGTTTTCAAAGTTTCTAACTCCGAAAGCTACAGTAATGGCATCAAATTGATAATCTGAAAACGGAAGTTGCTCGGAATCTCCAACTTGAAGAGTAATGACTTTATTTAAATTAGCTTTTGTGACCTTTTTTTGACCCACCTCAAGCATTTGCTCTGAAATATCTAATCCTATTATTTTTTCTGGTTGAAGTCTTTTAGATATTTCAATAGCTACATCTGCTGTCCCAGTGGCTACATCTAATATTTTTCGTGGTTTAATTGGTTTTAGGAGAGCAATAGCCCTTTTTCTCCAATATATATCAATTCCAAGGGAAAGAAACCGATTTAAAAAATCGTAACTAGAGGCTATTCTATTAAACATAGAAGTAACTTGTTCCTTTTTGGTGCCTGATGATGAGCCGTATGGGGTTACTTTCATTTTGGATTTGTAAAGTGTTGATAAAATGTAAAAATTAATTAATTAAACAAAGGCAAACATAATAGGTTTGACCATGTTTTGCATTGAAAAATTATTAAATTTGCCGATTATTAGTTGCCGTTAATAATTACGAAAATGTCAGCAGATCAGCGAATTGTACCCATTAACATTGAAGATGAAATGAAATCAGCCTACATTGATTATTCAATGTCGGTCATTGTTTCTCGTGCATTACCAGATGTAAGAGATGGGCTAAAACCAGTTCATAGACGAGTCTTGTACGGAATGGCTGAATTAGGTCTGACCTATAATAAGGCTCATAAAAAATCTGCAAGAATTGTTGGAGAGGTTTTGGGAAAATACCATCCTCACGGCGATAGTTCTGTTTATGAAACCATGGTTAGAATGGCCCAATATTGGTCACTCAGATATCCCCTTGTAGATGGTCAGGGAAACTTTGGTTCAATGGATGGAGATAGCCCTGCGGCAATGAGGTATACCGAAGCTAGACTTCAAAGGATAAGTGATGAAATTCTAGCGGATATCAATAAAGAAACAGTTGATTTTTCTCTAAATTTTGATGATACCTTAGAAGAGCCAACGGTGCTTCCAACCAAAATCCCGAATCTTTTAGTGAATGGAGCCTCTGGTATTGCAGTCGGCATGGCAACCAATATGTTGCCCCACAATTTATCAGAAGTGATTGATGGGATTATAGCAACCATTCAAAATCCTGATATTACTATTGATGAATTATCAACATTAATAAAAGGTCCTGATTTTCCAACCGGTGGCATAATTTATGGAGTAAACGGCGTAAAAGAGGCATTTGAAACAGGTAGGGGGAAAGTTATCGTTAGAGGTAAAGCAGAGATAGAAACAGAAAATAGTGGTAGAGAAACCATTATCATTACAGAAATCCCATATCAGGTCAATAAAGCCAATCTAGTTGCTAAAATTGCAGAATTGGTTAACGATGGTAAAATAGAAGGGATATCAGACATCAGAGATGAATCTGATCGAAATGGCTTGAGAGTAGTAATAGATGTCAAAAGGGATGCCATGGCTAAGGTGGTTTTGAGTCACCTTTACAAATACACTCCTTTGCAAAGCTCCTATGGAGTTAATAATGTGGCTCTGGTTAATGGAAGGCCCTTGCTGTTGAATCTTAAAGATTTGATTGAAGAATTTATTCTATTCCGCATTGATGTCATAGTTAGAAG